>NZ_JALHAT010000016.1:0-137179 GCF_022818885.1 Novosphingobium mangrovi
CGGCGGCGGCGGCGGCGGAGCCGCTTCCTCGCCGAAGTTGTAGCTGATGGTGCCCATCAGCGAGTGCGAACGCCAGCGGGTTTCCGCGCTGTCGCCAGCCACGCTCACCAGGTCAATGCCGTCTGCGTTGAAGAAGCGATACTTCAGGCCGACGTCGACGTGGTTCGAAAGCGGTGCGCGAACGCCCGCGAGAACCTGCCATGCAAAGCCCGTGTCGCTATCATCGACGATGTCGTAGCTGACGCGTGCGACACCGGCACCACCGCCGACAAAGCCCTGAAGGCCGTCGTCGGGACCGAAGTCGAGAAGGCCGTTGACCATGAACGACAGCGCATTCGCGTCGCCAAGGTTGTAAGCCGGACCGGCGTAGTCGACATAGTTGTCGACGCTGGCTTCGCGGTAGCTGGCTTCGGTTTCAAGACGGAACGCCCCGAAGTCGTAACCAACAACGCCACCGCCATCGAAGCCGGTGTTGAAGTCGAGCTGGCCAGCGTTATCGACACCATTGATGTCGACGTCAGCATCTTCGACGATCATGGCGCCGAAGTCGAGCTCGACATACCATGCGCCATCGCGCGCGAGCGCGGGAGTGGCGATAGCTGTCGAAGCCAGCGCCAGTCCAATGACGAGTTTCCTCATACGTTTCCCCTACTAATAGAGATTTGGAGCCACCGAGTGCGAAGAGTCTCTAACCCTTCAACAATCTGCGCGCAAGCGCACATTGCGGACCACTGTTGCAAGAATGTCGCGCTGGAGAGGGCCGTAGGCCGTGCATCGCCACCGCAGCGGTAATTTTGCATTGCCCCTTTGCCCTCGTCCTTGGTCGCCCATCACGCCCCGGGCAACATACCCAGGACCTGCAAGGCCGTGACCAATTGCGTGACCGCGGCCCTTGCTTCGATGTCAACCACGGCCCCTCCGTTTGGTTCCTGAACACTCTGCGTTTTTTTCCAGCCGGCCTGGAAAAATCGTTCCTGTGCAGCGGCTATGTCGTAGACACGCAGGCCTTCCTGAGGTGGCACGAAGAGCCACTGTCCGCCCTGCCTGCAGGCCAGAGCTTCCTCGTGGCCTGCCCATTCGCCCGTGGCGCCCGCGCCGACCAGCCAGGCCTGCCCATCATTGGCAGAGGCAGGGGGCGTAGCCGCTTCTCCCTCGATTGCGATGTGCAAGAGGGCATCGAGACGAAAAAGGGCCTCGTTGATGAAAAATTCCTTCTGCGCCTGCCCCTGAAAAAGCAGGGGCAGGGTGTAGCGAGGGCTGGTGGCATCAAAGGTAACCGAGTCTGTCATGTTTGGGCTCCTTGGATCGGTTCCGATCGTGGGTTGGGGTATGCGTCAGGCCGGCTCGAGCGTGCCCAGAACGAGGGCCGGGGAGAGGGCGTGGGTGCCTGCCTGGCGCACGCGCAGCTGAGCCGTGTTGGCAGCTTCGCCGAGTGTCGCTGTCGTTGCCGGTGAAATCTCGATCCAGGGCTCCAGAACCTGCCAGGAGGCCAGTGGCTGTTCAGGATCACCCAGCGTCAGCAGGTAGGTCTCGGTCTCCTCCACCAGTGGAACGTCGAGCGTGTCGGCCCAGCGCCAGGCGCCGCGCGCGCGGCGGGTCCAGGTAAAGCGGACGGTGCCATCGGGAAGACGCGTGCGGCGCGGATGGACCGGGGCGAGCGGACGCCGGGTGATGCCATCGAGATGGACATTGGTGCGTACCGGTGCGGCATCACCGCGGCCCAGCGCGACGACCTCGCGATCCGCCGCGCTGCCGAGCAGAGCTGCATCGAGGGGCCGGATGGCGGTGTCGAGGAGGACAAAGGCCTCGCCCGGGGCATGGCCCGCCAGGCCACCCTCGCTGCCAGCCAGGCCACGCAGGAAGCCGGAGAGCCGCCATGCGCCCGGGGCGATCGGGCTCGCCTCGGTGAACTGGACAAGTTCTTCGCCGACGAGCGCGAGATTGGCCCCCTGGGCAAGTTCGGCCGTGTTCGCGCCACTCAGAACCATCGCGGGATCAAGAAGGGTGACGTTGAGCGAGGACGACCGGTCGAGCAGGAGCGAATTGGCAGAGGGCAACGCATTGGTGGTGACTCCCAGCAGCGCTCGCGTCCGTCCCGTCGATCCGAGCGGTTCCAGCATTCCGGTCCCGGGATCGGCATAGAGCGCGGCGCCCGGCCAGCCCGCGCTCGACGAGGAGGCCGCGGCGTGGGGGCGCGGTGCGTCGCTGTGCGCGCTGGCAGCGTCCAGGGGTAGTTCGAACGCCACCAAGTGCGTTTCGCCAGGGGGCAAGTCCACGGGCGGTGCATAGCGACCCGAGCTCCCGGTAAGAGGCGCGGTGTCCAGCGTGGCTGTGGGCAGGCGGCGTTCCAGTTCCAGTTCGACGCCCGCCTCACACCATTCCCAGGCCCGCACACGCCAGGTGCCCGAAAGTCCCGGAAGACGCACCTCGACGCCCGGCGCAATGGCGGGATCCAGCTCGGTCGTACGCCAGGCGATGGTATCGCGTGCGCGCTCCGCACGCCGGTGGGCACGGTGGATGAGGCGTGCGGCATTGGCCGCATCGAGGCTCGCGGGCAGGTCGATGCCGACCGGTGCGCCCGGGGCGGGACGGCCGGCCACGCGCTGCACTCCGGGCAGGTAGTCACGGTCCAGGTCGTAGTAGCGCAGCAGGGCGAGCGGGCTTGGCGCGGGTTCGCCGCGGCTCCGGGCAAAGCCGCTCCGCGCGCCGAACCCCTCCGGATCTTCGGGAACGGCGGCGGCGCCAAGTGTCTTAACGGCGCCCCCATGGCTCTCGTGCCGCACGAGCAAATTTTCGCCCGAGGCGTCGGTGTCGAGAGGGAAGACCCCGTCGAGCGCCTGAAGGCTGTCCACCACCGGACCTGAACAGCTGAAGCCTGTCAGTTCGGGCAGCTGTGCACTGGTCTCGCAGGCCTCGAGCGCGTCGTCGAGGATGTCCTGCAGGTGGACTGTATCGCCGGCGAAGACTTCGAAGGTCAGGGCGGGAATGCGGTTGTAGAAGTCGGCGAGCTGCAGGTCCTCGAAAACGACGTAGGCAAGGCCACGATAGGCAGGGCAGCTTTGTGCACCCTCGGCGCTGGCAAGGAGAGGGTCGAGGGGCTGGTCGCCGCGTCCTGTGTGAACGCGCAAGGTACCGCCCGCCTTGAGGTCCCCTTGCGCGCCGCGCAGCAGTTTGCCGTCGGCCCAGATACGCCCAATGCCCTCGATCGGACGGCTGGCGAGCGCGACGGCGAAGCTTGCACTATAGGTGTAGGTGGAAAGGGCAGGCGAACCCTTGCCGGTGCCCATCGTCTCGCTGTGCTCGGTGAGTTCGGTGGCCCAGATCAGGCTGCCCGCGACGCGCATCGCGCCGTAGTGGCGGGGAAGGACCTCGCCATAGGTCGAGCGCGTCGCATCGAGTTCGCGCAGGCGCGGCCCCTGGCGGGACGAGGCAAACAGGGCGCCGTCGATCTGGCGCCCGACAAGCGAACCGATGGCTCCGCCTATGGGACCGGCAAGGGCCGTGCCCGCCGCGCTGAAGACAAGTGTGGCCATGAGGAAAGCATCCCGCAGGAGTGGATCAGGAGGAGGGAGAGGGAAGACGCCAGGCACCCAGCTGTCGCCACGACGCGGGCAGCGGACCCTCGACGATGCGGCGCAGGCCCGCATGGGCATGGATCACCATGTTGCTCTCGGGCGCGCTGTGGATGACGAAGTGGTATTGGCACGCTCCGGTGCGGACCATCGCGATGTCACCGGGCGCCGGCGTGCCGAGAGCGGCGTGCAGTCCGGCGGTAGCGAGAATGCTTCCGGCATCGGGGGGCTGCACGGAGCGCAGCGTGTAGCGCACCGGTAGCGCAAGGGGGCGACCCAGCCTCGCCAGGGCGATGCCGACAAGCCCTGCGCAGTCCAGCCCGGTCGCCGGATCACGTCCGCACAGCCGGAAGGGCGTACCTACAAGCGCGCGTGCAGCTTCGACCAGAGCCTCCGAAGAGGGGGCGGGGGCCGTCGCGCGGGTCACAGGGCGGAGGGATAACGCTGGAGCAGGTCGTTGCCGGGGAGGTGCGGCTCGCCCCTGAAATTGATGGCGTTGGCAAAGCGCGAGGAGCAGGTGCCCAGCGTATGGTCGCAGCCCTCGCGCAGGCGCACGGGTGTGCCTGGCAGGGGAGCCGGTTCCATAGGCTGGTCGAGCACCAGCGCGCCCTCGGCGGTCACGCCGAGAATGGTGACGATCTGGCCTGTGCGTGCGCCGTCGAGCCAGCGCAGGGTGCCGCCCGCGAACGGGGCAGGATCGGCGAGGCCCGCGGGCGAGACGCTGTTTTCCTCCTCGTTGGCCTCGAGGATGTGTGTTTCGGTTTCGAAGCGGCGCGCATTGAGGTTGCAGCCAGGTCCTGCAAAGACCGCGCGGCACGAAGGGCTGGTGCGGGGAAGGGTGTCGCGCGCGAGTTCGCTCTTGCGCGAGGAAAGCTGGGCCTCGAAGCCGCCGTCGCTTTCCAGGATGGTGCCAAGGCTCCCGGTGTAGAGCAGGTGGCGCTCGCAGGTTTCCCAATCGACGAGGCCGATACGCACCCCCGCGCCATCGAAGCGGCCCTGCTCGAGGTCCTCCTGGGTGATCGAGCCATGGGTGATGGCGCCGCGTACGTCTGCGCTGTCCGGCTCGAACCCGGCCGAACGGCGGATCGAGGAGGGCAGCATTCCGGGCGAGGCGCGGTGCAGGACCCCATCGAACCACAGGTCCGCATCGTGGGTGGTGAAACCCAGCGTTACGCCGTCGCGGCGCAGGATGCGCCAGAACAGGGCGACGGTTTCAAGCTCCTCGGAGAACCAGGTGCGCATCATGGGGCCTCCCGGATCTCGACGATGGGCACGCTGGGGGCCTCGCCCGCGGCGAACGAGGCGCCGGAAATCTCGAGCTGGTCTTCGGCAAAGCGCACGGGCACATCGAAGAGGAAGCCGGCGCGTACAACGCTTCCGGCTGGGGGCGCTTCGTCGAAGGTGATCACGCCGCCGGGCAAAAGGGTCCAGTTGCCCTCCTGGACCACGCCATCGAGCGAGACGAGCACGCTTGCCGCATCGGGCCGGGTGATCCGGCGCACCTGAAGGGCCTCGCCTTCGCCATAGCACTTGAGAAGCGCGAAGTCGGCGCGAAGGCCATCTCCCTCTCCCAGTTCCTGGTCGATCTCGGTCGGAGTGCCGACCATGCCAGCCGAGCTGAAGTCGCTCGGATCGCGCAGGCGAAAGCCACGCGCAGGGCCCCGGCGAGCACGGAAGAAGGCGATGAGCGTGCCCAGTTCGGCCTCCGAGCGCACGCCCGGCCCCACATCGAAGCGCAGGCGGGCATTGGCCCACAGGCTGTTGCGGCGCTCGAAGCCCGAGGCGGTCACCGAAACGCTGGTCGAGAATTCGGGGACCACGGTGGCATCGCGGCCAAGCGCGAGAGGATAGAGAATATCGTCGAAGGCCTGCATCGCCTCGTCTCCGGTCGGGGGGGAAGGGGGCGCGGGAAGGCGCACGTAGCCATCGCGCATGATCTGGGGCAGCGCCCAGACAATGATCTCATGGGGACTGCGGGACAGGGCCTCATCGATGCCATCATCGATGCGCCGCCACAGGTCGGCATCGGTGGGATCAAGGACGAAGCCCGCGAGGTAGTCCTGCTCTGCCGGGGGGTAGCCCAGACGCGTATTTACCGTCTCGTAGGCGCGGCGGCGCGCAGCATCACGCCCCTCGGTGAGCCAGTCATAGTCCTCGACCTGGAGGCGGTCGAAGGCGGGGGCGGCCCAGCCGAGTGGCAGGTTGGCCCGGTAAAGCTCGGGCATGGCAGGCGCGAGGATCGTGGGGGTGAAGACGAGCGCCAGCGCTTCGACAGGATCGGGCGCGACGGCGGCGCGGACCGCGTTCACCAGCGCCGCAGTGGACTGCGCGAGCAGGGCTCCGGCGGCATCGAGCAGGTCAGTCTGCGCGGGAGTGAGGGGCGCGCGCATGTCCGGGATGGCCACGGGATCACCGCCAAGAGCCGCAGCAGAGGCGGCATCGTAGAGACAGATTCGGCCCTGTGCAGTCGTCCACCACCAGGGCTCGCCGACCTGGAAGCGCACCTCGCACCCCGCGTCCGCCATCAGCTGGGCGAAGGCACCACCGACCGACTGGAGCCAGGCCATCGCCTGGGCGTGGGCCGGAGAGAGAAGGGAGGAGGGCGGCTCCCAGCCGGTGAGCGCCGGATTGCCCAGATGGTCGCGCTGCATCCAGTCATCCGGGCAGTGCTGGGCGAAGAGCTCGTAGGACAGGGATGCAATGGGGCGAAACCCTTGCGCGGCGCAGGCGGCGAAGAAGGCCGAGTGCCAGGTGCGGGTGGGGGTGTTGAGCGGATCGCCCGACGTGGAGACCAGAAAGTCGCCCGAGGCCTGGGCCAGGCGGAAGAAATGGCTCATGCCCACGTAGTGCAGGACCGTGCCGCGATAGCCGAGCTGGCGGATGGTGCGCACGAGCCGGGCCGGGGTCTGGACGCCGTCGTCATCATAGCCGGTCGCGATGGCTAGGCCGTGCGGGGGCAGGAAGACGTCGCCGATCTCGAGCATGGCGCGTTCGCCATCGCAGGTGATCGCGCTCATTTCGATCCAGCCTTCCGCCTCGGCGGAGAGCGGGGTCTCGCTGCTGGCCACGTAGCCCTGTGGGGCGAAGGAGATGAACATCCGGTCGATATCACCCGGCCACACCGGATCGGCGTCCGTCGGGAGAGAGAAGCCCCCTTCAAGCTGCGAGAAGGACAGCGTGATCACCGCGTCCTCCGGGCTCCCCTGCGCATAGTTCCAGAGACGCACGTACCAGGTGCGCGCGGCCCCTTGCGCGTCGCGCCCCTCGATGGTGAGCGTCGGGCCATTGACCGCATCAAGGGCGAGTACGCCGCCCGAACGCCAGCGGAAGCTGAGGTGGGTGTGGGAATAGTCGCGGTCGGTGCGGTAGGCGAGGAGCGGGTGGTCGAGCGTGTCCTCGCTTGCCCAGATCAGGCCGCCAAGGTCGGTCTCGCGCAGGAAGCTGGCGTCGACGCGCAGGGCATCGGGGCCGGTCGAGACGATGGTCGCGACCATGGGGCGGGGATAGTTGACGCTCCAGAAGCGCGGATCGAAGCGCTGGATCCAGTCGCTGTCCTGTCCCTTGCGGCTGTCGGCAAGCCAGAAGGCCATGGGCGGGTTCCTCGTCGGTGATGGGGTGGGTAAGCGAAAGGTCAGGAGGCGGTGAGGGCGCGGCGCACCGAGCTTGCGATCTGGCGCGAGGAGCGCTGCAAGGCGCGGGGGGCACTCGCACCGCGCTCGCCGCCAAGCGAGATGGCCACGCGTACGTCGCGCGGAGGCTGGCGACTGTCGCCCGTCTCGATGCGGCCCGCCGAGGTGGGCACGAAGACTTCTGGCCCCCGTTCGCCCACGAGGTAGCCCTGGCCAGGCGCCACGTTGCCGCCGGTCGCCCGGCCAGGCAGCCCGAGCAATCCCGGGACCAGACCGGCAAGGCCGCCGCCCGCGCCGCTGCCGCCACTGACCGCGCCGACCAGCGTGGTCAAGCCTTGCGCGGCAATGGCATCGAAAGCGGAGAAGGCGGCATTCTTAAGGTCCTCGAAGCCCAGACTGCCGCGCCGGATCGCGCCGGTCAGACTGCGCTCGAAGCGATCGCCTGCACGGGAAAACCCCTCGCCAAGACCGGTGTCGATCTCGCCGCGCATGGCCGCGATGTCGCGGGCAAAGCCCTGGGTGCTTGCGCGGACCTCGATCAGGAGTTCGTCGATGTCATCGCTCATTGTCTCGCTCCATCATGGCGTTGAGGGTGGCGCGGTCGAGCCCTTGCGAAGGGGCCTCGCTCGCGGGTTGGAGGATTGTCGCCAGTTCCTCGGGCGTGGCGTTCCAGAACTCGTGCGGTCGCCAGCCAAGGAGGTGGGCGGCAATGGCGCACAGGCGGGTCGCGCCGGCCCCGAACCGCACCGGGGGCTCGCTCACACCGTACCCTTGAGAATCTGGCTAAGCAGGGTGCGCAAGGGGACGGCGCAGCGAGCCAGACCCAGCCGGGCGACGGCCTCGCCCACGGCCTCGCGCGGGACGGCTGTGGCTGGCTGGAGGCAGTGCCAGAACAGCGTCGCCACTTCGCCGAGGCGCAGCTGGCCCTCGCCTGCCCGTTCGACCAGGGCATAGAGCGAGCCCAGTTCCTCTTCGGCGGCGACCAGCGCGGTGAACGAGGGGCGTAAGGTATGCGCGTGACCTGCGATCTCCAGCGTGGCTTCGCCGCGCAAGGGGTTGGCTGGCGCACTCATGCGGCGGCGATCGCGCCCGAGCTTTCCAGCTGGAGCGTGTAGTTGCGCTCCCCGTTGAAATCGCCCGCATAATCCAGGCGCTGGACGAGGAAACGGCCACGCAGCTTCTCGCCGTCCTCGAAGCTCAGTTCATAGTCGTCAAGCGTGCCTTCCATGGCGTTGACGCGGATACGCGTTTCAGCCGCACTGCCCAGGAAAATGCCCGCTGCGCTGACCGAGACGGTGCGGGTCCCCGCGCCCGAGAGCAACTCGCGCCAGCCCCCGCTGCCCTTGTGGGTGGTGACGACGGTCTCGCCGGTCACCGACATCTGCGTGGTGCGCAGGCCCGCGACAGTCTGGTAGGTCGGCGGGTTGGCGCCGTCGGAAATCTTGAGCAGGAACGCACTGCCTTTCTGGGCGGTCATGTCGGGTCTCCTGTGGGGATGGGATCAGCTGGCGAGGAGTCGGAAGGCGTATTCGAGAAGGATCGCGCGCCGGTTGCCGGGACGCTGCTCGGAGCGGGCGCGCAGAAAGCGGGAGGTGATGATCTCGATGCCTTCGTGGGCGGCGGGCAGGCTTTCGATGCGCGTCTCGATGCTGGTGACGAGCGCGGCCAGGCTGGCGGGGAGGTCGCCCCGGGCCTGCAGTTCCAGCGCCACGCGTACCTCGCGACCACGGTGGGTCTTGCTGCTCCAGTCGGTGCTGGCACTGGTGGCTATCGCCAGCCAGGGCAGGCTGGTGCGCGAGGGGGCTTCCTCGCAGATGGCGTTGAGGGTGCCCGACAGGGCCGGGTCACCCTGAAGCCAGGCAAGGAGCGCGGCGCGCAGGAGCAGTTCTTCCATCGGTCATCCTTTCCGGAAAAGCGGCCAGACGAGGTCCGCGCGGCGCCAGGGGGCATCGGTGTCGCGGGCGGCGAGGCGGCGGGCGGCCAAGGTCGCTTCGGCAAGGCGCCGGGCCTTTTGCGTGAGGCTGCGGGCGAGCGGCTCGAAGCTGTCCGCGCTGTCGCCCTCAAGGCGCCTTGCGCTCATGCGAGGCGCATCCGGCGCCAGGGCCGCCACAGCGCCGCGACCGAGGCTGGGGGCAGGGGCGAGGCGCCGCTGCCTTCGCGCTCGCGGTGCTGGTGGGCGGCGAGGCGCACGATGCCGTGGCGCAAGGTCTCGGGCAGGGTGTCCCAGTCGGCTGCAAGACCTGCGGTGAAGCGCACGGCAAGGCGGCCGGTGGCAAGAGAGAGCAGATGCACGCGGCCGGTCCCGTCCGCCTTCAGGTCCAGCGCGTAATCGCTGGCCGGGACAGGTGTGCGGGTGCCGTCCGCGCCCACGAGTTCGAGCGCGGTGATGGCCTGGACGGGATGGGTGGAAAGGGAACTCCAGTCGCGCGCGGCGGGGAGGATCTCCTCGCAGGTGCATTCAAGGGGAAGGAGGCCGGTAAAGGCCTCGCAGGTTTCGAGCGCGGTGGCGAGCAGGCTGGCCAGCGCATCGTCATCGTACCCGGTCGTGATGCCGAGCCACTGCTTGAGCTCGGCAAGCGCCGATGACGGCAGCGTGGCCGGCGTAAGGATGACCCGGTTCATCGGCATCTCCGATCGTTGTCGTGGGCAGGAGAGAACACGGAAAAGAAGGGCCCGCGCCGTCCGAGGGGAAGGCAGGCGGCGCGGGCCGGGCGCGAGGGCGAGCGGGGAGGGGAAAACCCGCCAGGCGCGTAAGGATGGCTTCCGGACGAGGGGAGAAGCCGTCCTTCTGTGCGCATCTCGCGCCGAGGTGGATCAGGCTGCGATCTTGAGCAGCTTGATCGCGTCCGAATCGAGCACCTGGCCGCCCACGCGCTTGGTTGCGTAGAAGTGGACGAAGGGCTTGTTGGTAAAGGGATCGCGCAGGATCGCGGTCGCGCTGCGTTCCGCGATGAGATAGCCGGCACGGAAGTTGCCGAAGGCGATCGGGGTGGTGTTCGCGGCCACGTCGGGCATGTCCGAGGCCTCGACCACCGGGTAGCCGAGCAGGCGGTCGGGCTGGCCATCGACCAGGCCGGGCTGCCACAGGAAGGCACCGTCGCTGGTCTTGAGCTTGCGCACCAGGGCCAGGGTCTGCGCATTCATCACCCAGCTCGCGCCCTGGCGATGTCCGGCCTTGAGCGCGTGGACGAGGTCGATCAGCTTGAGCTCCGGGTTCGCGCCAAGCGTGCTGGCATTGCCCGAGACGACATGCTGGAGCGTGCCGAACTGGCGCGTGGCATCGCCCGCCGTGCTGGTCGTGCCGGTGATGAAGCCCATCGGCTGGTTGGTGCCCGACCCCGAGATGAAGGCGGCCCCTTCGGCGCGGGCGAACTCGGTCGCGATTTCGTCGGCGAGCCAGGTGGGCAGGTCGAAGCCGGCATCGTCGAGCATGGCCTGGCTGGCCGCCGGGTTGGCGTAGAGTTCACCCGTGGGCGGGGCGATCTCGGCGAAGCTGGGCGTGTCGGTTTCGGGGCGCGCGGCGGTCTCGCTGACCCAGCCCGACGCGGTGCCGCCGGTCGAGATCAGCTTGCGGTAGCCCGCCGAGCCGGTCTGGACGACCTGTGCGATCGAACGGATCGGGCTGACCGACTTGAGGCGTGCGGCAATGAGCGCATCGATCTCGCGCGGGACGGCGTAGCCGCCGTCGGCGGGCACCGCGCCCGAGATCGACTTCCACTCGGTCTCGCGCCCGGCGCGCAGGTAGCCATCGACGAAGCCCTTCAGCTCCAGGCTCGGCGCGCCTTCGGCGGAGCCGGCGATGACCGGGCGGGCCGCGGCACGGCTGACGCGTTCCAGGCGCGCCTTCACCTCGTCGACATCGCCGCGCAGGGCCTCGACGCTCTGTTCGGTCGCATCCATGCGGGTGACGAGGTCAAAGGACGAATCGAGCGATTCGGCCGGGACGGAATTTTCCATGGGGTATCACCTTTCGCGGGGAGTGGAGCCGCCCGCGACGGGCGGCAGGGAAACGGGGAAGGAAGCGGAGCGGTGGTCGTGGACCTCAGGAGACGAGGTGGACGCGCGCGCCGTGCTGCATGGGGTGGGTGACCAGGCTCACCTCGAAGAGATCGACGGCGAGCAGCTCGCGTCCCGCAGGCCCGGTGCGGCTGGTGCGGGCGCGGTAGCCGAAGGAGAGGCCGGTCACGGTCCCGCGCTTCAGGGCAAGGCCGGGGGCGGCTTCGGGCCGGTCGAGCGCGGCAATCACGCGCAGGCCCCGGGCATCTTCGGAAATGGCCTCGATCCAGCCGATGCGCAGGTCTGCGCGGTGCTGCCACAGGAGCGGCAGGGGATCTTCGCGTGCGGCCAGGGTGCGGGCAAAGGCGCCGGGCCGGATCGTGTCGCGGCCAGCATCGGGAGTGTCGAAGAGCGCGGCGTAGCCTGCAAAGCGCAGGGTGGTCCCGGGCGCAGATGCGTGGGCAAGTGGGGCAGGCGCGATCACCGCAGCATCTCCGTTGCGCCGAGCCGGACCGCAAGTCCCAGCAAGAGCAGGGCGAGGAACCCGCGCACCGCCCAGCCGACCGCGGCGTTGCGGGCGCTGGTCTTGGCGTCGCGCCAGGCCCGCAGAAGTTCGCGCAGCTCGCAGAGGTCCTCGGGCGCGGTGTCGTCATCGAGGCCGACAAGGACCAGCATGCGCTGTGCGCCCACTTCGCTCGCTTCCTCGACAATGGCGCGTAGTGTCACCAGGTCCGAGCCTTCGGCAGCGGCCTGCGCGATCAGGCCGACCAGCATGTCCTTCTGGTTCATGATTTGTTCTCCGGCTGGCCGGTCTTGGGGGTGGGCGAAGTGGTGCGGGGAGCGAGGCCCAGCAGGGCGCGCTTCTCGTCCGCATCGAGGAAATCGGCGTCCGAGACCTGCGCCCAGAGCCGCTCGCGGTCCTCGGCCAGCGCGGGCACCCGGTCGAGGTCGATGGCGAGATCGGCCTCGGGAAACCAGGGGCTGAGCGCTTCGGTCAGGCCGGACAGCAGCTTGGCGGCCAGCGGCAGGAGGGTCAGGCGCCAGAGCGCGCGGTTGGCCTCGCGGTAGTTGGCGTAGGTCGCATCGCCGGGCAGGCCCAGCAGCATGGGGGGGACCCCGAAGGCGAGCGCGACGTCGCGCGCAGCGGCGGCTTTCAACGTCGCGAAGTCCATGTCCGCGGGGCTCATCGCCATGGCCTGCCAGGTGAGCCCGCCTTCGAGCAGCATCGGGCGCCCGGCATTGCCCGCACCCGAGAAGGCGCTCGACAGCTCGCTCTTGAGGCGTTCGAACTGGTCGGGGCTGAGCGGCGTGCCCTCGCCCGTGTCGTAGACGAGCGCGCCGGAGGGACGGGCCGCGTTCTCGAGCAGCTGGCGGTTCCATTCCGAGGCCGCGTTGTGGGTGGCGACGGCCTGGTCGGCGGCGCACAGGCAGCCCGCGCCGTAATGGTCGTCGCCCGGGTGAAAGTGGCGGATGTGGACGAGGTTGGGCGAGGCGTCCTCATCCAGAGCGGGGATCGTGATGCGCTTGCCCGCGACCTCGTAGGTGTAGGCCGTCGGCCAGCCGTCGCCGCCGGCAAGGACGGTGATGCGCTCGGGGCGCAGAGCGAAGAGCTCGACCGGATGGCCGCGCGCGTCCTTCAGTATCTGGACATAGGCATTGCCGTGAAGGAGCAGCTGTGCGGCGAGCGTTTCGAGGAGCGACTGGCCCGCGCTGGTCGCGTTCACCAGCTGGGCGAGCGCGGGATCGGCGGGTTTGAGCGGCGCGCCCGCGATGCCCTCGGCCACGAGGCGCACCGCGCGCTGGGCGACCGGGTTCTCGAGGTAGGCGCGCTGGACGGAGCCGGTGTATTCATAGGGCGCGCGGCCCGAGGCTCCCTCGGCGAAGTACCAGGGCGAGGCGGCGCCACGCGCCAGCGGCACGCGCGCGGTTTCGCCCTTGAAGGCGGCGGCAAGCGTATCGAGGAAGGACATGACCGGCCTTTCTCCCGCAAGCGGGACAAGCAAAGGGGTGGGAGGAGGAGGGGCAGAAGCCGTGATGCAGAGGGCTTTCGCCCTATCAGGCGAGGCGCACGCGCGGCTGCGCGCTCTTGCCCAGAAGCAGTTCGGTGAGCGCCCAGACGAGCGCGTCGGCGCGGTCGGGTGAGCGGCCGGGACCCTGGTAGGTGCCTCCGGCGAGGAGGCCGCACATCTCGTCCTCGAGATCGGGGAAGGTGCCTGCGTGGCGCACCCGTCCCGCCTCGTAGAGCGCGGCGACAGGTTCGGCGCGGGCGACCTTGCCCCGGCTGGCGTGGACGAGCCGCAAGGGGATGGCAAGGTCGGCGGCGCGCAGGACGCTGGCGACCATCGCGCCGCCCTGGTTGGCTTCGGCAATGACACGCTCGGCCTGCCAGGCCGAGGCGGCGGTGGCCGCCGCACGGGCCCAGCGTTCGGGGCTGGCTTGGCGCACCGACGCGTCGGCGAGGACATGGGCGCGGCCCGTCGAATCGAGACCGGCGACCACGATCCCGCAGGCATCGCCGCCCGCCGAGGCAGGGGGGTCGATCCCGACGACAACGCGTACAAGGTCGGTCGGCGCGGCTTCGCGGCAGGCTTCGAGAAGCGCGCGGCTCCACAGCGCGCCCTCGATGTCGGCGAGAAGTTCGCCATCGAGCTCCTGGCGACCCAGCTGGCTCTGCCCATAGGCGCGGCGCACGTGGGAGAGGAAGGCGGGGGGCAGGTTGGCGGCGTTGTCTTCGGTGCGGCCACGGGTGATGGCGAGCGTTTCGTCCGGTTCGGCCAGCAGCCGGGTGACGAGGGGGACCGCGCGGGGTGTGGTGGTGGCGGCAAGCTGGGGGCTTTCGCCCAGGCGCAGGCCCAAGACGAGGTTGTCGTAGGCGCGCATTGCGCGCTCGGAGGCGTTGTCCCACTTGGCGATTTCGTCGCACCAGGCGTGGCTGTGCTGGGGACCGCGCAGGGATTCGGGCTCGGCGGCGGAGAACAGGAGGGCCTGCGCGCCATTGGGCCAGACGAGACGGCGCAGCGAGGGTTCGAAGACGGGGCGGCGGCGCGCCGGGCAGATGGCAAGGAGGCCGCTCTCGCCCTCGACCATGACCGCGCGCACTTCGGGCAGGCTCGCCCCGACAAGCGCGATGCGCGCGTTCGGATCGCGCTCGGCAACGCTGCGCACCCATTCGGCTCCGGCGCGGGTCTTGCCAAAGCCGCGCCCGGCCATGATCAGCCAGGTGCGCCAGTCGCCCTCGGGGGCCATTTGTTCGGGCCGCGCCCAGAGCTTCCAGTGGGTTTCCAGTTCCTCGCGCTCGGCCTCGGTCAGCGCGCGCAGGACCTGGTGGCGGTGCTCGGGCGCCATGGCCAGAAGGATGCCCAGGTGTTCACTGTGCATCGCGGGCCCCATCGTTTCCGGCGGGGGACGGCGCGGCATCGAAGCTGCGGGCGCGCATCTTCTCGATCTTGGCGTTGATGGAATCGAGAATGGCCTCGCTGTTGCGGTTCTCGACGATGGCGCGCTGGCGGGCCGCGGATTCGCGGTGTGCCGTCAGCAGGCGAAAGGCGGTGGCGTTGTCGAAGACGCGGGTGCCGCGCTTCGCGCCCGTTGGCGGCTTGATCTCCCCTTCGCGCAGGCGCTGCAGGAGGGTCATCTCCAGGTGGTCGTAGCCCTCGCACAGGGCTTCCTGCCACTGGCGATAGAATTCGGGATCGTCGCGGCGCGCTTCGTAGGCGGTAGAGGAGGCAACCCCTGCCGCCTTGGCCGAGGCGCTGACGTTCGAGGTGGCCGCCAGTTCGGCCAGGAAGCGCCTGCGCCAGTTGCGCGGGGCCGCAGGCTTCTTGGCAGGGGCACGCGTCCGTTCCGGGCGCGCGCCACCTGCGGACGAGGTCGTGTCCGCCATGGGCTCTCCGTGTGGGCATCGATGGAAGGGGAAGGCCGGGAGGGGCGATTCGCTGTCCGATCCGGCGTTGTTCTCCTTATGTACCAATATGGGCGTGCAATGTCAAGACCAATAACCAGATAGGTTATCGCTTGCCGCGCTGCAGCGAGGCGATTAAGCACACGGACCTGAGTGATTAACCGGGGTTCCTGATGCTGCGTCGCCTTTACGATTGGACCATGGCCAAGGCGTCGCACCGCCACGCCGAACGCTGGCTGGCGGGGGTCTCCTTCGTCGAATCGAGCTTCTTCCCGATCCCGCCGCACCCGCTGCTCGGCCTCATGTGCCTGGCCGAGCCGAAGAAGGCGGTGCGCTTCGCCGCGATCACCACGCTGGCCTCGGTGCTGGGGGGCGTGTTCGGCTACCTCATCGGCTATTTCCTCTATGACCTGGTCGGGGAGCCGATGCTGGCCGCGCTGGGCCTCGCCGAGAGTTTTCCCAAGGTACGCTGCTACTTCCAGGCGCACGGCGAACTGGCCGTGCTGCTGGGGGCGATGACGCCGCTGCCGTTCAAGCTGCTGACGATCATGGCCGGCTTCATGGAGATGAACTTCCTGACCTTCGTGATTTCCGCGCTGGTCGGGCGCGGCGTGATCTTCATGACGGTCGGCGTGCTCTTCCGCCTGTTCGGGGCACCGATCAAGGCGATCATCGACAAGCACCTGGGCAAGGTGACGGCGCTCTTCGGCGTTCTCCTGGTGGGCGGCTTCGCGGTGCTCTCGCTGGTGGGCGGCAGTGCGAAGGAGACGCAGGAAACCTGCGCGCCAAGCGAGGTCGCCGCTCCGGCCTGATCCGGGCGCCCGGTCCAAGGAACCTTGCGGGACTTCCCGCGCTTCTCCTGTGAATTTCGCAGACGGGCCGCGCGTTGGAGCGAGGCCTTGCGCGCAGCAGGAGGAATTGACCGATGCCGTTCAAGATTGCCGTCGTCGTGGGAAGCATCCGCGCCGGGTCCACCAACCGCAAGGTCGCCGAGGCGCTGACCCGGCTGGACGCGGCGAAGGAGCACGCCTTCACCTTCGCCGACATCTCCGGCCTGCCGCTCTACACCGAAGAGGATGACGAGGCGCAGGCCCCCGAGGTCAAGGCGCTCAAGACCTTGATCGCGCGGGCCGACGGCGTGATCTTCGCGACGCCCGAGTACAACCGTTCGATGCCCGGTGTGCTCAAGAACGCGATCGACCACGGCTCGCGCCCCTATGGAGAGAACAGCTGGCTGGGGAAGCCGGCCGCCGTCTTCGGCGTGTCGCCCAGCGCGATCGGCACCGCCATGGCCCAGCAGCACCTGCGCAACGTGATCGCGTGCCTTGGCATGCCGACGCTAACCCAGCCTGAGGTTTTCCTGCAGTGGAAGGATGATCTTCTGACCGAGGAGGGCACCGTGGGCGAGGGCTCGGTCGATTTCCTTGGCGGCTTTATGGAGAAGTTCCTCGACCTGGTGGCGCTTCACGCCAAGGCCTGATCGACTTCGCCTCTCAAGGGCATGAAAAAAGGGCGGCCCGGGTTCGAGACCCCAGCCGCCCTTTTTCGTGCCGGGCTGTTCCTGAAAAGGATCAGCCCAGGATGTTCACGGCCTCCCCTGCGCGGGTGAACATGCCGATGATCTGCTGGACCTGCTCGGCCGAGTGCTCGGCGCAAAGCGAGCAGCGCAGCAGCGTCATGTTGGCTGGGGTTGCCGGCGGACGCGCGAGGTTGACGTAGAGGCCTTCGTGCAGGAGCGCTTCCCACATCGCCGCGCCACGTTCGAGGTCAGGCATGATGACCGAGATGATCGCGCTCTGCGGCTCGGTGGTGCCGAGCTGGAAGCCGGCGTCGGTCAGGCCCTTGTGCAGCGTCTTGGAATTTTCCCAGAGGTGCGCGCGCTTTTCGCCCGCATCCATCAGCTTGCGGATCGAGGTGCAGGCCGTGGCGACGACGCTCGGCGGAAGGCTGGCGGTGAAGACATAAGGGCGGCAGACGAGGCGCATGACCTCGAACTTGGGGTGGTTCGAGACGCAGAAGCCACCGACCGTGCCGACCGACTTGGAGAAGGTGCCGATCACGAAGTCGACGTCTTCGAGGCAGCCCTGCGCCTCGGCAACGCCGCGCCCGTGTTCGCCGATGAAGCCCATCGAGTGCGCTTCATCGACAAGGACCATCGCGCCGTACTTCTTGGCGACCGCGATCATTTCCTTGAGCGGAGCGATGTCGCCCAGCATCGAGTAGACGCCTTCGAGGACGACGAGCTTGCCCGCGCCTTCGGGAATGCGGCGCAGGCGCTTTTCCATGGCCTCGATGTCGTTGTGCTTGAAGGGGACGACTTCAGCGTCGCCCATCTTGCACCCGTCCCAGATCGAGGCGTGGCTGTCGATGTCGAGGACGATGTAGTCCCCCTTGCCCGCGATCGTCGAGATGATGCCCAGGTTCGCCTGGTAGCCGGTCGAGAAGACCATGGCGTGCTTCATGTCATAGAAGTCGCAGAGCGCCTGCTCGACCGCCTTGTGCGGCGAGTAGGTGCCGTTGAGCACGCGGCTGCCGGTCGTGCCCGAGCCGAAATCGTCGAGCGCCTGCTTGCCCGCCGCGATCACGTCGGGGTCGAAGGTCATGCCCATGTAGTTGTAGGTGCCGAGCAGGATGGTCTCGCGCCCGTTGCACATCGCGACCGTGGGCGAGATCACGCGCTCCATGACGAGGCCGAAGGGATCGGTCACGCCCGTGGAAAGCAGGTCCGTGCGCATCTTGATGAGCGGGTCGAACTTGCTGAACAGGTCGGTGTGCTCGGCCGTTTGGTTTTCGCTGATCATGTCGGTCATACTGGTTTCTTTCAGCCCTGCAGCTTCATCACCGCGTCGACGAGCTGGCCGAAGTTCTCGATCTCGGCCTGCTGGTTCATCGAGATGATGATGTCGAATTCGTCCTCGATGGCGGCCACGAAGTCCATGACGGTCAGGCTGTCGAATTCCAGGTCGTCGGTGAAGCGCGTGGCGTCGGTGATCGCGACCTCCTTCTTGTTGAAGGGTTCGATCAGGGCGATGATGCGGGCCGAAACGTCTTGGCGGTCCATGGTCATTGATAACTCCGTAAGGTCCGGGGCGCTCTGTGGTCCGGAAATGCGGCGCAAAAGCGGCACGGGTGTAACATGTCAAGCGCGGTGGGGCATAACGCGCGTCTCGCAAGGGCAGGAGCGTGGGCGGTGTGGCCCATGGGCCGCACTCAGATCAGCGCCCGCACGGCCTGCATGAACGGGCCGATCGAGACCGGCTTCGCCAGGTAGCCTTCCGCGCCCGCCTCGCGAATCCGCTCCTCGTCGCCCTTGCCCGCATAGGCGGTCACGGCCAGCACGGGAATGGTGCGCAGCACCGGGTCCTGCTTCGCCGCCTCGATGAGATCGAGCCCCGAGACGTTGGGCAGCTGGATGTCCATGATCACCAGGTTGGGCACGAAATCGCGGGCCTTTTCCAAGGCATCGCGGCCATCGGCGACCGGCTCCACGGCAAAGCCCTGGCTGACCAGGACGTCGCAAAAGAGTTTCCGGTTGAGATCGTTGTCCTCGACAACGAGGATGCGCTTTGCCATGCGGTGCCCGAGCCCCATCTAAGGTTCATCGACCGCTCTAGGACAGCCAAGCGAGACTGACAATTCTTCCCAGATCGCCATCCCCCGCAAAGGCCGACGCGCCCGATCCGCAGGCCCTTTCCCTCAACGCGCTGGGTTGGGTGCTGGCGGACGGCGACCGCGCGCAGCGCTTCCTGGCGCTGACCGGCCTCACGCCTGACGATCTGCGCGCTTCGCTGGCCGATCCGGCAACGCTGGCGGGGGTGCTCGAATTCCTGTGCGCCTACGAGCCCGACCTTGTGGCGGCTGCCGAGGCGCTCGGGGTTGAGCCCCAGGTGATCGCCGAGGCCCGCGAAAGGATGGCGCGATGACGAATTCACAATCCGGGGCACAATCGAGGAAACGGCCATGACCCGCCCGCTGCTGATTACCGACTGCGACGAAGTGCTGCTCTACATGATCGGCCATTTCTGCGAGTGGCTGGAGCAGGACAAGGGCGTCCTGTTCGATTTCGAGAAGCCCGGCTTCACCAATTCGATGACGCGCATCGGCTCGGGCGAAAAGCTCGACGAGGCGGAGATGTGGGGGCTCCTCAACGCCTTCTTCGATGACGAGATGCACCGACAGACCCCGGTCGACGGAGCGATGGAGGCGATCGGCGCGATCTGCGAGCACGCCGACGTCGTGGTCCTCACCAACCTGATGGATCACCGCCAGGACGCCCGCGCGGCGCAGCTGCGCGAATTCGGGCTCGACCTGCCGATCTTTACCAATCAGGGTCCCAAGGGCCCTGCGCTGAAAGCCATCCTCGAGGAATACCGGCCGAGCCGTGCGGTCTTCGTCGATGACCTTGCGCAGCACCACGATTCGGTAGGGGACACCGCCCCTGCCGTTCACCGCCTGCACCTGTGCGCTGAACCGCGCCTGGCGCGGTTCATTTCCTGCGCCCACGAGGCCGGGCATGCCCATGCCCGGATCGATCGCTGGAGTGAGGCGTTGCCTTGGGTACTGGCTCGCCTCAAGGGCGAAGATGAAGAGGATACGTCCCATAATGAGTGATATCGAAACCCGTCTTTCCGAACTCGGCCTGATCCTGCCCGAACCGGCCGCGCCTGTTGCGGCCTACGTGCCGGTGGTGGAAGCGGGCGGCCTGGCGCACGTCTCGGGCCAGCTTCCCTTCGTGGGCGGCCAGCTCGTCACCGGGCGTCTGGGCGAGGAGGTCTCGCTAGAGGAAGGTATCGTCGCGGCGCAGGCCTGCGCGGTGATGATCCTGGCCCAGCTCAAGGCTGCGCTTGGCTCGCTCGATCGGATCGAACGGATTGTGAAACTCGGCGCCTTCGTCAACTCGACCGGCGATTTCACCGACCAGCCCAAGGTCGCCAACGGCGCCTCGGAACTGATGGTTGCCGCGCTTGGCGAAGCGGGCAAGCACGCGCGCAGCGCCGTGGGTGTGCCCGTGCTGCCGCTTGGCGCGGCGGTGGAAGTGGACGCCATCGTTGCTGTCCGGCCGGCTTGATCGCTGGCTGAGCCCGGCTCCGCGTGGGGACAGGGTCGGCTGGATCTTCCAGCATGACTTTGCCCACCGGGGCCTGCATTCCGGCACGGTGCCGGAAAACTCCATGGCGGCCTTCGCGGCGGCCATGGCGGGCGGCCATGGCATCGAGCTCGACGTGCAGAGGTCGAGCGATGGGCAGTCGGTGGTCTTCCACGATGATACGCTCGAACGGCTGACCGGCGCGCAAGGGGCGGTCAACCGGCGCAGTGCCGCACAACTGGCCGAGCTGCGTCTTCTGGAAACGGACGAGGCAATCCCGACCCTGCGCCAGGTGCTGGCGCAAGTGGCGGGCCGCGTGCCAATCCTCATCGAGATCAAGTCACGGCGTGAGGGGCAGGTCTCCGGGCGCTGTCTTGCCGTGCGCCGTGTGCTCGAGGGCTATACCGGGGCGCACGCGGTCATGAGCTTCGATCCGCGTGTCGCGCGCTGGTTCCATCGCCATTCCCCGCACACCGTGCGCGGCCTCGTGATGAGCGAAGACGGGAACCGTACGCTGGCCGCGCGCGCCAGGCGGCGACTTGCAATGTGGAGCGCGAAACCCGACTTTCTGGCTTGTGACGTGCGCGATCTGCCGAGCCGCTTCGTGGCCGCGCAGCGCGCGCGCGGCGTTCCGGTGGCGAGCTGGACCGTGCGCAGCGCGGACGAGGCCGCCCGGGCGGCACGATATGCCGACGCGCCGATCTTCGAGGTCAGCGCGGCGCAGGACTAAGGCAGGAGTCGAAGGGCAGGCGTGAGCGAAGGCGAATTTACCGCAAGGGTGCACGACGGCGTCGGATCGCTTCCGGCCGCAGAGTGGGATGCGCTGGTGCCGGGGGGCAACCCCTTCGTGCGCCATGCCTTCCTTTCCGCGATGGAGGATTCGCAGTCGGTGGGCGAGGATGCGGGCTGGATTCCGGTCCCGATCACCGTCGAAGGCGATGACGGGCGGCTGGCCGCCGCCTTGCCCGCCTACCTCAAGGAACACAGCCAGGGCGAATACGTCTTCGACCATGCCTGGGCCGATGCCTGGCACCGCGCGGGCGGAGCCTATTATCCCAAGTTGCAGATATCGGTGCCCTTCACGCCCGCGACGGGGCCGCGCGTTCTCACCCGCGATCCGCAGCTGGGCCTGGGGCTTCTGCGCGCGGCGGAGACGCTGTGCCGCGACAACGGCTTTTCCTCCGCCCACGCCACCTTCATCGCGCCCGAGCAGGTGTCCCTGTTCGAGCGCGCGGGCTGGCTCTTGCGTGAGGATATCCAGTTCCACTGGGAAAACCGGGGCTATACGACCTTTGATGACTTTCTCGGCGCCTTGTCCTCGGCCAAGCGCAAGAACCTGCGCAAAGAACGCGCCAAGGCGCAGGACGGCGTCACGATCCGGCGTCTGCGCGGGGCCGAGATCACGCCCGATCACTGGGACGCCTTCTGGTTCTTCTACCAGGACACCGGCGCGCGCAAATGGGGGCGCCCCTACCTGACGCGCGAAGCCTTCGACCTCCTGAGCGAGCGGATGGGCGAGGATATCCTGCTTGTCCTGGCCTTCATAGACGAGGAGCCCGTGGCGGGCGCGCTCAACTTCATCGGCGGAGACACACTCTACGGCCGCTACTGGGGGGCCTCGATCGACAAGCCCTTCCTGCATTTCGAGCTGTGCTACTATCAGGCCATCGACGCAGCGCTGGAGCTGGGGCTCGACCGGGTCGAAGCGGGTGCGCAAGGGGGGCACAAGCTGGCGCGTGGCTATGAACCCGTGCGCACGGTCTCGGCACATTATATCGTGCACGAGGGCCTGCGCGCAGCCATTGCCGATTATCTGGAGCAGGAACGCGCCGGTATCGCGCGCGACCAACTGTTCCTTGGCGAACGTACGCCGTTCCGCAAGGCGCCCGAGTAGACCCGAAGGGGCGGCGGCCTCAGGCCGCCTTGCGCAGCGCGGCGTGCGGGGTGGCGCGCAGCCACTGGCGGGCGCGGCGCTGGGCTTCGGCGATCTCGCGTGCGGTCATCTCTTCAGCGACGTCGGCGCGGCACTGCGCAGCATCCTCGTGTTCGCCGACAGCGGCGAGGTTGAACCACTTGTGCGCCTCGACCAAGTCGCAGGGGACGCCATGGCTGCCGGTCGAGAACGCGACGCCGAGATCGAAATAGGCCTCGGTATCGCCGACCGACGCCGCGGCGAGGCAATTGGCAATGAGAAGATCACCGGTCTCGGCCGCGACCTGGGAAGATTCACTGAAATCGTTTGCGTTGATCCAGGCAGTACCCATCTCGAAAAATCCCTTTGTAGCGGGCTCCGATTCTTGGGCCCCTTCGATAGCCTGAAGACTGGATTGTGCTGGTGAAGTTTGCGTTAACCGTGTTTGCGCAAAGTCGCGGTGGCGCTGTTCATGTTCAGCTGACGAAATCCGTTCAGGAAATGTGTGGGCATCGTGTGATAACCGCTTGTGCCGACAATAGTGCGGAACTATAGGCCGCTACGACCGCGGATTGCGAACGCGCTACCGGAAAAAATCCGGAGCAGCAGGGCTGAAGCGATTCGGGGCGGATACCTGCGGAGTTTCTCTGGATGGCAACGGCCCTAGAAAATGAAATTGACGTACTCGCCAAGGCACGGCGGGTCATTGGCGGCGCTTACGTACCGAGCGACGACGAATCCTACATGTCCGAGCCGCAGCAGGAGTACTTTCGTAACCTGCTCATGGCCTGGAAGAAATCGATCCTCGATGCCTCGGCCGGTACGCTGGCCCAGCTTCAGGACGGACCTTTGCGTGAGCCTGATCTCAACGATCGCGCCTCGAGCGAGACCGATTGGGGCATCGAACTGCGCACCCGCGACCGTCAGCGCAAGCTGATCGCCAAGATCGATGCGGCGCTGCGTCGTATCGAGGAAGGCGAATACGGCTACTGCGAGGTGACGGGCGAGCCCATCGGCATCGGTCGTCTTCAGGCGCGTCCGATCGCGACGATGACCGTCGAGGCGCAGGAAGCGCACGAGCGTCGGGAAAAAATTTCCCGCGACGACTGAGTACACGGCCGGATACGGCCTGAACATGGCTCGAAATCGGCTTTGAGAGGGCTATGGGGGCCGCCGCTATCGGTCCCTTAAGCCTTTGTTTGCCACTCTCGGTTACCAGTGCAGGGAAAGCAATCTGCTTGCCCGCGCGCCTCTGTCCTGTCATGTCGGGCCGCACGGGCAAGGCCGACCCGGGTGCCGGGCCAACGGCTGTGTCAGAGGCTGGACTTGATACCTATGGATGAACGCGAAAACCGCCAGATACCGCGCGACAGCCTGTTTCTCATGGCTGATCTGCATGTCGACGGGCTCGATGGCGAGCATCGCATCAAGGTGCGCAACCTCTCGGCGGGCGGCATGATGGGCGAGGGCCCGGTGCGAGTCGTGCGGGGATCGGTCGTCCAGGTGAACATCCGCAATCTTGGCTGGGTCGAGGGTTCGGTGGCCTGGGTACAGGACAGCCGTTTCGGAGTGGCCTTCCACACCGAGATTGACCCCAAGCGCGCCCGCGCGCCGGTCAAGCCCGGCGAAGACGTCGCGCCGCGCTACCTCAGCAATCACAAGGAAGCCGGGCCCAGCGGGATGACCCTGCGCAAGATCTGATCCCGGGCGGACCGGCGGGGCCAGGAACTGCGCGCTTAAGCATTTGCGCAAGGTCCAAAATCGACTACTCGATGGGCATGCCCGCTCTGCGCCTTCTCGTTCGTACTCTTATGCCGTCCTGCGCCTTGCTGCTTGCGGGCTGCGGGGAGCAGGACAAGTCCGCTCTCGAGATCGCCGTTGTCGACCTGCCGTCCGAGGATGGACCGCTGGCCGAAGAGGACACGACCTCAGCGCGGCTGGTCCGCGCCGCAACGGTCGAAGGGCTGGTGGCGTTTGACGCGGAAGGGCGCGTCGTTCCGGCGCTTGCCGACCGCTGGATCGTCACCGACGATGGGCAAAGCTACATCTTCCGTTTGCGCGATGGCGAATGGCTCGATGGCGAGGAGCTGACGGGGGCCTCGGCGCGCACGGCCCTGCTTGCCGCGCTGCGCAACCTGCGCGGAACGCCGCTGGAGCGCGACCTTGCCGGGATCGACGAGATCCGCGTGATGGCGGGGCGCGTGGTCGAGATCCGCCTCCTGCGGCCCATGCCCTACCTGCTCCAGCTCCTGGCGCTGCCCGAACTGGGGCTGGTCCATAAGGACGAGGGGGCGGGGCCCATGGCGCTTGTCACGGACCTGGAGGCGCACGTCGAAGGCGACGTCCCCGCGCCGCGCGCGGTCCCTGAGGCGAACGCAGCTGCCGAGGATGACGATGCGCCCGAGGACGGTACGGCGCAGCAGGCGGTTGTCCGGCTGGCTCCGATCGAGCCATCCCGGCTGGGCCTCCCTGCCGTCGAGGCCTGGGAGGAGCGAACCCGGATGGTGGGTATGCATGTCCTGCCCGGTACCGAGGCTGTCGCGCGCTTCAACGCGGGCAAGGTCGATCTGGTCCTGGGCGGGCGGATCCAGGATTTCCTGTTGACGCGCAGCGTCGGCATCCTGCGCGGAACGATCCAGCTTGATCCGGTGGTCGGTCTGTTCGGTCTCCAGGTCATGCGCGAGGAGGGCTTCCTCGCCGACCCGGCCAACCGCGAAGCCATTGCCATGGCCATCGACCGGTCCGCGCTGATCGATCCCTTCGGCGTGGGCGGCTGGCGGCCCACGACCCGGGTCGTCTCGCCCAGCCTGGAGGGAGACCTGGGCACCATCGGCGAGCGCTGGAGCGAGCAGTCGCCCGAAGATCGCCGCGCCGTGGCATCCTCGCGGGTCCGTGCCTGGATGGCGCGCACCGCGCTGGAGGATGCCGAAGGCGAGGCGGCGCCGTCCAACGCGGGCGACCCCGATGCTCCCGGTTCACCTCCGGCCCCGCTCGACAACGCGCCGGAGTTGTCCCTCTGGCTTCCCGAGGGCGATGGAACACAGATCCTCTTTGCCCGGCTCGCGGCAGACCTTGCCGCGATCAGCGTGCGTCTGACCCGCGAGGAGGTGGCCAAGGAGGCCGATCTGGTGCTCATCGATGACGTTGCGCGCTACCCACGCGCCACGTGGTTCCTCAACCGCCTCTCCTGCGCCGCGCGCCAGGGCCTGTGCTCGCCCGAAGCCGACGCCCGCGTCGATGAGGCGGCACTGGCCTCCTCGGCCGAGGAGCGCGCCGCCCTCATCTCCGAGGCCGAGGCGGAACTGACGGCCGCGAACGTCTTTATTCCCTTTGGAACCCCGATCCGCTGGTCGCTGGTGCGCGGCACGGTCAACGGGTTCTCGACCAACAGCTGGGGCTGGCACCCCTTGATGCCCTTGTCCTGGCTGCCCAAGTAAGAGGGACGGCAGCGACTTGGCTGCGGCAGGAAAGGCAGACAGGTGGTTACAGGACAGGGCTCGCCCCGGCGCATGGAGATGGAGCTTCCGCTCGGCAATGATCCGATGGCGATCCGCCGCCGGGTCGAGGCGTTGGAATACGTGCTCGAACGTGCGGTGACGGTGCCGGGCATCAACCGCAAGGTCGGGCTCGATGCCATTGTCGGGCTGGTTCCGGTCGCGGGCGACATGATCGCGGCGGCACTGGGCCTCTACATCGTCTGGGAAGCGCGCAAGCTGGGCATGCCCAAGTGGCAGATCGCGCGGATGATGGCCAATGTGGGCGTCGACACCGCGCTCGGCGCAATCCCGCTTGCCGGCGACCTTTTCGATTTCCTCTACCGCTCGAACAGCCGGAACTTGAAGATCATCCTCAAGCACCTCGACAAGCACCATCCGCACACGCGGATCATCGAGGGCTAGGCGGATGTTCCTGCGACAAGGCGCGCTTGCCGTGCCGCTTGCATTTGTTCTGGCCGGTTGCGGCCAGGCCGACAGCGAGCCGGGGCCGGGCGGCGTCACCGTGGGCGAAGCGCGCGCGCTGGATGCCGCTGCGAAAATGCTCGACGAACGTCGGGTGCCGAGCGAGGCCCTTGTCCCATCGGGAATGGCCGCGCCTGAGCCAAGCGAGGCTGCGCCGCGCTAGCGAGGGTCCGGTCCCTTCAGTCGGGGCGCACCTTGCCACGCCCGGCCTTTACCGCACTGCGAATTTTCTTGCCCTTGAGGCGCTGTGTCTTGCCGACGCGGTTGAGGCGGCTCTTGGCCCGCTTCTGGGGCAACTCGTGCGCGCGTTCAATAAGGTCGGCGAGCCGTTCGCGCGCGTCGGCGCGGTTGGCCTCCTGGGTGCGGAACTGGCGTGCGGTGAGGACGAGTTCGCCGCTGGCGGTGAGGCGACTGCCCGCCAGTTCCTTGAAGCGCGCGAAGACCGGCGGGCTGAGCCGCAGCGCGTAGACGTTGAGCCGCAGCTGCACCGCGGTCGCCACCTTGTTGACGTTCTGCCCGCCCGGGCCCGAGGCCGCGATGAAGCTTTCCGAGCAAAGCGCCTGCGCGCGGTTGATGACGGTTTCGGCCTCGCTCATGCGTCTCCGAAACCGAGGGCGGCAAAGTCCGCAGGAAGCGGGGCCATCGCGCCGATCGGATCCTTGGTGGGGCGGGGGACGAGCAGGCCGGCGGCGTGCAGCATGGTGCGCGGCGCGCCCTTGCGGCTGCCATAGACCGGATCGCCGACCAGCGCTGCGCCCAGGCCCGAGGCCGCGTGCACGCGGATCTGGTGGGTACGGCCGGTTTCCGGGCGGAATTCGACAAGGGTGCGGCCATCGACCTCGGCGAGCTTGCGCCAGTGGGTGGTGGAGGGCTTGCCCTTGCGCGCCGGGATCATCCGCCAACCGCTTTTGGCGGTGCTGACCTTGGACAGCGAAAGCGCGATCGTGCCTTCCTCCTGTTCCAGCACGCCATCGACGATGCCGAGGTAGCGCTTTTCCACGAGGCGCTCCTCGAAGGCGGCGGAAAAGCGCTTGAGCGCCTTGGGGTTGCGCGCCAGCAGCAGGCAGCCCGAGGTGTCCTGGTCAAGCCGGTGGACGGGAAGCGGGGCGCGCTGGAAGCCGAGCTTGAGGTCTTCAAGGTAGTCCTCGAGGCAGGCACCGCCCGCGCGCGGTCGGTCGATGGGAAGCCCGGCGGGCTTGTCGATGACGAGCGCTTCGGCGTCTTCGTAGAGAATGGGAATGTTCATGCGGCTAGGGCCTTTGCAATGCGGCGCAGCGCCTCGTCGAGCCGGGCCTCGTCGGCGGCGAAGCTGATCCGGAAACCGTTCCTTCCGCCAAAGGCCGAGGCCGGAACGATGGCGACGCCATGTTCGAGAATGTGGAGGGCGAGCGCGGTGTCATCACCGAAACGCTCCATCAGCGGGGAGGCATCGATCATGCAGTAGAACGCGCCGTCGGGCGTCGGGGTGGAGAGGCCGGGGATGGCGTTGATGGCAGCAACGACCTGGTCGCGCCGGGCACGGAAACGCTCGCGCCACTCCGCCAGAAACTCCTGCGGGCCTTCCAGCGCGGCGACGGCCGCAGCCTGGCTGATCGAGCAGGGATTGCCCGAGGAGTGCGACTGGAGCCGCTCCATAGCGCGGATCAGCCATTCGGGACCTGCCGACAGACCAATGCGAAAGCCGGTCATCGCATGGCTCTTGGAGACGCCCGAGATGGTCAGCACGCGGTCCGCCAGATCCGGGCACAGCGCGGCGAGCGTCGCATGGCCGCCACCTGTGTAGTTGAGCGGGGCGTAGATGTCGTCGGAGAGGACCATCACGCGCGGGTGGCGGCGCAGGACCTCGGCGATGCCCAGGAGCATCTCGGCGGGGTAGCACGCGCCGGTCGGATTGCCTGGCGAGTTCAGCATCAGCCACTGCGTGCGCGGCCCGATCTGTGCCTCGAAATCGGCGGGCGAGAAGCGGAAGTTGTCTCTGGGCGAGGTCATCAGCGGCACGACCTTGCCACCGGCAAAGCGGATCATCTCGGGATAACTGACCCACCAGGGCGAGGGCACGATCACTTCCTCACCCTCGCTGACAGTGGCCAGAAGGGCGTGGAAAATCGCCTGTTTGCCGCCCGCGCTGACCGTGATCTGCGAGGTCGGAACGTCGATGCCCAGATCGCGCTGGAAGTGGTGGGCCGCGGCGCGCTTCAACTGCGAGGTTCCGCCGACCGGCGTGTACTTGGTAAGCCCGGCCTCAAGCGCGGCGTGGGCGGCGGCAAGGACGTGGGGCGGGGTGTCGAAATCGGGTTCGCCTACCGAGAGCGAGATGATGTCGCGCCCTTCCTCGCGCAGTTCGATGGCGCGGTCGGTCATCGCGGTCGTCTGCGAGGGCGCGATGCGCGAGAGGGCGGTCGAAAGGTGGGTCACGCGAGCAGCCTTGCCGGAAAGAGGCCACGCACCGCGTTGCCGAGGAAGAAACCGTCCACGAGATCGTCCAGCGTGAGGTCGGCTTCCTGCGCGCGGCCGCTTTCCAGCAGCGAGCGGCGCAGGACACCGGGCAGCAGACCAAGCGTGGCGGGCGGGGTCAGGAGCACGCCGCCGCGCTCCACGAAGATGTTGGTGAAGCTGCCTTCGGTCACGCGGCCATCGTCGCGCAGGAGGAGGGCCTCGCCGGCCCCGGCCTCGCGGGCGAGGGCCAGGCTGGCCTCGTAGAAGGCGCGGTCGCTGGTCTTGTGGGCGAGGCGCCAGTCCGAGCTGTCGACCGGAATGCGCACGGCGGCAGCCACTATCGGTTCGCTGGGCGTTTCGGGCAGGGGCGCGAGTTCCAGCGCATAGGCCCCGCTGCGGGCGGTCACGAGGCGCAGCTTGGCGGCCTGCGCGGCATCGAAGCACAGCGCCTGGATGGCGTTGCGCACCGCGTGGCGGTCGAACACGAAGCCCAGCGCCGCCGCGCTTGCCTTCATGCGCTCGAGGTGCATCTCGAGGAGGGGGATGCCCTCGTCGGGCGTGAAGCGCATGGTCTCGATCAGGTCGAAGCGCGCAGGCGATGGCGCCTTCCCCGATCCTTGCGTTCCCGAACCTCGCACGAAACCCCCTTTGACAAGACATTCCCGCCACTCCGGCAGGCTTTGCGAATCCGCAACGATGGCCGAACCGACCCCCAACCTCGCGCGGCCACCGAACGCGCCGGACCCGGCGCTCTTCGGGGCCAGGCGCAGCGTGCGGATTGCCACATTGAAGGCGGCATCGCCAGTGGGTTCGATGTGGCCGATAGACCCGCAATAGACGCCGCGCGGGCCCTGTTCGACCTCCTCGATCAGTTCCATCGCGCGGATCTTGGGCGCGCCGGTGATCGAGCCGCAGGGAAACAGCGCGCGCAGGAGGTCGAGCGGGCCCTTGCCCGCCTCCAGCCGAGCTTCGACCGAGGAGACCATCTGGTGCACGGTCGGATAGCTCTCGATCGCGAAGGGGGCAGGCACGCGTACGCTGCCCGGCTCGGCCACGCGGCTGAGGTCGTTGCGCATGAGATCGAGAATCATCAGGTTCTCGGCGCGGTCCTTGACCGAAGCGGACAGTTCGGCGCGCAGGGCCGCGTCTTCGGTAAGGTCACGTCCGCGCGGGCGGGTACCCTTCATGGGACGCGCGTGGACCGTGCCGTCCGCGATCTGGAAGAAGAGTTCGGGCGAGAGGCTGAGGTGCCAGTCGCGCCCATCGTAGATCACCCCGCCATAGCCCGCTTCGGAGGCCGGGCGCAGCTTGGCATAGAGGCCCAGCGGATCGCCCTGCCAGGGCCCCTCCAGCGGCATCGTCAGGTTCGCCTGGTAGATGTCCCCTGCGTGGATCGCTTCCTGCAGGCGGTCGAAGGCGCGGCTGTATTCGCCCAGCGTACGCACCGGCTTCATCGGCCCGATCCACGCTTCTTCGCTGACGGCATGGCGCGAGAGCCACAGTTCCATGGCATCGGACGCAATCGCCTCGTAGGCGGTGAAGGCGCCGAACCAGAGAAGCGGCCCATCGACCTCCTGGCCTGCGAAGCGTTCAAGCTTGGCTTCGAGTACCAGCCCGGCCTCGTAGGTCATGTATCCGGCGAGATGCAGCCCTTCGCGCGACAGCTCTTCCATCCGGGCAAGGGCGGGCAGAACCTCCTCAGGCGCGCGCGCGGATACGATCTCTACCGGGCTGCGGTAGAGGCGGGCGTCCACGGCACCATGGGTGCGGGCATCGTCGAGGAGAATGAAGGGCTCGGTCATCGTCTTCGTCAGGCCCCTTAGAGCAATTATGCGCCCGGTGGAAACACCCGCAATGGCATGGCAGGTCGGACACAGCGACCCGCGTGTCACTTGCCCACGACAAAAACACTCTCGACCCCGCGTATGCCTCGCCTCTATCACCTATTGCGTAGCCAGCCATTCCTGGCGAGCGGAAAAAAAGAAGGCAAGATGAGGACGATGAGCGCACTCTATCTGGGATTGGGCGGAGACGGGCAGCGCCAGGAGCTGCGGTTGGACCGGGCCAACCGCCACGGCCTTATCGCGGGCGCGACCGGCACGGGCAAGACGGTGACCCTCCAGACGCTGGCCGAGCAGTTCTCCGCAAGCGGCGTTCCGGTGTTCCTGGCCGACGTGAAAGGCGATCTTTCAGGAATCTCGATGGCGGGAAGCCCGCTCTTCAAGAACGCCGACAAGCTGGAAGGCCGCGCGCGAGAGATCGGGATCACCGATTACACCTATGCCGACAATCCGGCGGTGTTCTGGGACATCTATGGCAAGCAGGGGCACCCGATCCGCACCACCATCTCGGAGATGGGGCCGCTGCTGCTCGCCCGGCTGATGGACCTCAACGATACGCAGGAGGGCGTGCTTCAGATCGTCTTCCGCTTCGCCGACGAGGAAGGTCTGCTGCTGCTCGATCTTGCTGATCTTCAGGCAATGCTGGCCTATACGGCGCAGAATGCGTCGGAATTGTCCGCGCGTTATGGCAACGTCACGAAGGCCAGTGTCGGCGCGATCCAGCGCCAGCTGCTCTCGCTGGAAGCGCAGGGCGCAGGGCAGTTCTTCGGCGAGCCAGCGTTGGAGATCGAGGACTTCCTCAAGTGCGACGAGAAGGGGCGCGGCTTCGTCAACGTGCTCGCCGCCGATCAGCTGATGCGCAGCCCCAAGCTCTACGCGACGTTCCTCCTCTGGCTGCTGTCCGAACTGTTCGAGGCGCTGCCCGAGGTGGGCGACCCTGAGAAGCCGCGCCTCGTCTTCTTCTTCGACGAGGCGCATCTCCTCTTCGACGATGCCCCCAAGGCGCTGCTCGACACGGTCGAGACAGTGGTGCGCCTGATCCGCTCCAAGGGCGTGGGCGTGTTCTTCGTGACGCAGAACCCGGTCGACATCCCCGAGGACATCGCAGGCCAGCTGGGCAACCGCGTCCAGCACGCGCTGCGCGCCTTCACGGTGCGCGACAAGCGTGCGATCCGGGCGGCGGCGGAGACGTTCCGCATCAACCCCGACCTTGATGTCGAGGCGGCGATCACCGAGCTCAAGGTGGGCGAGGCGCTTGTCTCGACATTGGACGAAGATGGCGCGCCCGGCGTCGTGCAGCGAACGCTCATCGCGCCGCCCCGCTCGCGGCTGGGGCCTCTTGAGGCGCGCGAGCGCGCGATCATCCAGTCGGTCAGCCCCTTTGCCGGCAAGTACGACGAGGCAGTGGACCGCGACAGCGCCGAGGAAGTGCTCGCGGCCAAGGCCGCCGATGCGGCGGTGACGGCCGAGGAAGTTGCCGAGAAGGGCGAGGAGGAAGTGCGCCGCCGCGAGCGCCGCAGCCCGAGCCTGTGGGATGGCCTTGGCGGCAAGGCCGCGAAGGCCGCGATGAGCGCGGCGGCGGCGAGTGCGGGCGCGATCCTGGCCCAGAAGCTGCAAGGCAAGACAAGCCGCGCCAACCCCGGCGCCTCGGCGGCGAGCGCGGCGGCTGGCACCTTCGGATCGGCGGTGGAGAAGGCTGTCGGCATCCCGGGTATCGGTCGCTTTGCTCGCAACCTCATTGGTGGTCTGATGCGCTAGGTTTCGTATTTTCGGGAGAAGGCGATGAGGAAGCGGATCAGCCGTGCAGGCATAATGGCGGGGCGCGCGCTCCTGGTGCTTGCGGTTTGTGCGTGCAGTCCCGATGCGCCGGAACCGGCGCCGACGCCCACTACCTACGGTATCGACAAGGCGGACCTCTCCGCACCCGAGCCTGGCGACATCTGCCGGACCCGCAACGCCGCCTTCCTGCGCGACGTGCTCTTGAAGATCAGCGCGGCCCTGCCTCCCGGCAGCCGCGGCCTCGATTTCCGGGAGTTCCGGGTCGATGAGGCGGACGATAAGGGGACGTGGATGGCGACGGTCTGGTTTCAGGTTGCCTTGCCCGGCGAACCTGCGCAGGCCATGCGCGCCGTGGCTTCGTTCGATCCGGAAGACTGCAGGGTCGGGGAATGGTCGGTTTCTGAAGCCGGGACGGGGGAGGCCTCGAAAAGATGACAGGTCCGAGGGCCATCGCCCTCGGGCTCCCCAAACTGTCGACCTCACCTTTCGCGCGCCATCGCGGCGGAGAAAGGTGAGGTTGCCGAGTCTGGGGTCCAAGGGGTGATGACCCCTTGAAACTATTTTTTCTTTTTTACCCTAGCGGAATTGTCAGACGCGCGGTCAGGCCCTCGACGCGGCCCTCGGCACTGTGCCGGTTGGCGAGGGTCAGCGATCCGCCGTGCTGGTCCGCGATCGCGCGGGCAAGTGCGAGACCCAGCCCCGCGCCGCCGGTGGCGGAATTGCGCGAAGGATCGCCGCGGGTGAAGGGGTTCATCATGCTTTCGATGGAATTGTCCGGGATACCCGGCCCGTCGTCCTCGATCACGATCACGGCCTGCCCGCCGTCCTTGCCGAGCGAGACACGCGCCGTGTGGCCATAGCGCAGGGCGTTGCCGATGAGGTTGCGCAGCGCGCGCCGCAGCCAGGTGGGCCGCAGTTCGAGCGCCATCCGGCAGGTCTCGCCCAGCTCCACCGGCTCGCCCATGTCCTCGTACTCCTCGACCACCGAAACGACGAGAGCGGAGAGTTCGGTGCGTTCGAGCGGATCGCTCGGACGGCCCACGCGCGCGAGCGAGAGGATGTCGTCGAGCGTGCGCACGATGTCCTCGATGGTGGTGGCCATGCGTGCGCGCTCGATGTCGTCCTCGACGCTCTCGATGCGCACACGCAGGGCGGCAAGCGGCGTCTTGAGGTCATGGCCGATGGCGCCGAGCATCACGTCCTTCTCATCGAGCAGGTCGACGATGCGGGTTTCCATTGCGTTGTGGGCCAAGATCAGGCGCTGCATGTCCTCGGGGCCCGACACGGGGATCTGTCCATCCAGATCACGAGCCACGGCAAAGTCCTCGACCCGGCGGGTGAGGGCTGCGAGCGGGCGGGTCATGCGCCGCAGGATGAAAGTGACGGCGGCCATCAGCACGGCGTAGATGCCCAGCGTCTGGAAGATCAGGGGGGAGAGCAGCAGGTTCATCGCGCGTGGCGAGAGCACGCGGGTGACAAGCCAGTCGTCCTGTCCTTCGAGCTGTACGCCGACGACGATCAGGTGGTTGCCCAGAATCTCGTCCATCTGTTCACGGGCCATACCGTGGTGGCGGGCGTGTGCCAGGAACCGTTCGCTGGCACGCTTGTCGTCCCCAAGGCGGCGGTGGACGATCACGATCCGCTCGACCTTGAGCGACTGCTCGCCCAGGATTTGCCCCAGCTTGGTCTCGGCATGGCCGTCGCGCACTTCGCTGGCCGTGTTGGGCGCAGACGAGGTGGTTTCGAGCGGGAACCCGCGTGGGCGCGGGCCGCCGAAAGGCGCGCGTTCCGGCCGCTCGGCGCCGCGCAGCGCATCGCGTCCGCGCGTTTCCATGACGATGCGGAAGGCCGCCACGTTGAGCATGCCGGTTTCGTAGCTGTCGCGCTGGGCGCTGTAGACGAGGAAAGCGCTCAAGGACTGGACGAAGAGCAGGGCAACCGCCACGGCGAGCAGCATCTGCCCCATCAGGCTGCGGGGAAGGAGGGCTTTCATTCGTCTTCCAGCGCCACCCGCTTGACGTCGGCGGCGAGCATGTAGCCGCCGCCCCAGACGGTCTGGATCAGCTGCGGATTGCGGCTGTCGACCTCGATCTTGCGGCGCAGGCGGCTGACCTGATTGTCGACGGCGCGGTCGAAGAGGTGGGCCTCGCGGCCCTGGACCATGTCGAGCAGGCGATCGCGGTCAAGGACCTGGCGCGGATGCTCCAGAAAGGCCATGAGCAGGCGGAATTCGACCGAGGAGATCGCGACGACCGCCCCGTCCGCGTCGGTCAGACGGCGCTTCAAGGGATCGAGCGTCCAGCCCTCGAAGACGAAAGCCTCGTTCTCGGGGGCGGCAGGCACGCCGCGGGCCGCGCGGCGCAGGACCGAGCGGATGCGGGCGACCAGTTCGCGCGGTTCGAAAGGTTTGACGACATAGTCGTCGGCGCCGATCTCGAGCCCGACGATGCGGTCGGTCGCCTCGCCGCGCGCGGTGAGGAAGATCACGGGCAGGTCCTGCGCCTCGACAAGGTGGCGGCAGAACGAGAGCCCGTCCTCGCCCGGCATCATGATGTCGAGAAGGACGAGATCCGCCTTGTGGTCGCGCAGGAAGGTGCGCGCCTCGGCGGCGCTGCTGGCCTGGGTAACGGTGAACCCCTGGCGCGAGAGGTACTCGCCCAGGGGTTCACGCAGGGCCGCTTCGTCGTCGACGAGAAGCAGGCGGACAGGCGCGGTGTCGTTCATAGCAATCCTTCGTTCCGCGCCCGTTCGTTACTTGGCCGAGCCTTCGGCCTTACGGGCCTTGAACTGGGCGCGCATCTTTTCGTGAGCCGCCTTGCGCTCTTCGGGGGTGATCTGTCCATCCTTGTCGGCATCAACCATGTCGAAGTGCGTGAGGGCTGCGGCCACCGCTTCCTCGCGGGTGATGGCGCCGTCCTTGTTGGTGTCGGCCATGCGCATCATCATGCCGCCGCCGTGGCGCGCGCCATGGTGACCGCGGCGCATGTGGTGCGTGCCGTGCTTGCCATGACGACCCTCGCCGTCGGCGCGCTCACCACGCGGGCCGCGATGCCCGCGTTCGGCGCTCATGAATTCGTCCTTCGAGATCGAGCCATCGCCGTTGGTGTCGAGCTTCTCGAACATGGCGGTGCGGCGTGCCGTCTGGCGCGCCTCGCGGTCGGCGGCGTCGATCTTGCCGTCCTTGTTGACGTCCATGCGGGCAAACATCGCCTCGGCCGCGGCCTGAGCCTCGGCACGGGTAACGATGCCGTCCTTGTCGGCGTCCATCATCGCGTGGCGGGGGCCGCGCGGGGCGTCACCCTGCGCATAGGCCGCACCGCCAAGGGCGAGGCTCGCCGCGGTCAGGCCAAGGGCGATAGTCTTGAAGCGGGTGGTCTTGAACGTGGGGGTCATGTCCGGTCTCTCTTTCCTTTGGTTTCCCAAATGCGAATGGATCGAAAGTCGCAGCGGGCCTGGAAGGGAGGGGCAACCGCCCTGCCGCGACTTTCTGATAACCGTTCTAGAGGCCGCTTGTCGCGCAAGTTTGCCAGTCAGCCTGTCTTTTGTCGCCAATTGTCTCGGTCTGACAGACCCGTTCACACAGGCGCAAGAGAGGGGAGGTTCAGGGACGGGGGCGGTGCTGCGTGCCATGCCCGGTGGTGATGAAAAGGGCGGTGGCGAGGCGTGCGATATCGGCGGTGTGCCAGACCCCCGAGGGGATGATGACATAGTCCCCGGGGCGCAAGGTCTCGCGGACGTGGGAGCCCTCGGGGCTTTCCCGGATCAACGTCAGCTCTCCAGCGAGGCAGACCACGACCTCATCGCCGCACGGGTGCATCTCCCAGCTGTCCCAGTCGGCATCGAGACAGTGGAGGGCGACGAGCCGGCCGTCCGGCCCGTCGGCCTGGGTGCGCCGTGCATAGGCCGCGTACCAGTCCATGGTGCCTGTGAAGGCAGGCAGGGCCTCGACATGGCCTCCCGGCCCCAGGTGAACGGGCGTGCGGCCAAGTTCACGGACAAGCCGGGTCATGACGAGGTCCCTTTCCCAATGCCATTACCTGCCGGGAGGGAGGGCCAGGCCGCTCAGAGCGGCGCGCACTGCTCCTCCAGCCAGGCCTTCGCCGCGCCATCCAGTTGCGGGCCGATCAGCTCCTTGACGCGGGCGTGGTAGGCATTCCACCAGGCCTTTTCTTCCTCGGTCAGCAAGGCCGTATCGACCAGGCGTTTCTCGATCGGGGCGAAGGTCAGCGTTTCGAAGCCGTAGAACTCGCCTTCCGCACCCGGTATTGCGCGTGGGACGACAAGCACCAGGTTCTCGATGCGGATGCCGTATTCGCCCGCCTTGTAGTAGCCCGGCTCGTTGGAGAGGATCATGCCCGGAAGCAGCGCCTGCTCGGTGCCCGGCTGGCCGCCGCCCGACTTGGCGATGCGCTGGGGGCCTTCGTGGACGCCCAGGAAGCTGCCGACCCCGTGCCCGGTGCCATGCGCATAGTCGAGCCCGGCCTGCCACAGCGCATGGCGGGCCAGAATGTCGAGCTGGCTGCCCGCGGTGCCCTTGGGAAAGAGCACGCGGTCGAGCGCGATATGGCCCTTGAGGACGCGGGTGAAGCGCTCCTTGACCTCCCCGTCCGGTTCGCCCGGACCGATCCACACGGTGCGGGTGATGTCGGTGGTGCCCGCCGGGTACTGCCCGCCCGAATCGCACAGGAAGACCGAGTTCGGCTCCAGCGTCAGGTTGCTCTCATCCGTTACGGCATAGTGGGGCAGCGCGGCGTGGGGGCCTGCACCCGAGATCGTGTTGAACGAGGTGTCGCGCAGATCACCGCATTCCTGGCGGAAGCCCAGCAGTCTGGCCGCGGCCGACAGTTCGGTGACCTCGCCCTTGGGGCCTTCGAGCGAGAGCCAGTGGAGGAAGCGCGATACCGCCGCGCCGTCACGCTCCTGCGCGTCGCGGTGGCCCTGCTGTTCGACCTGGTTCTTGATGGCCTTGGGAAGGACCACCGGGTCGCGCGCCTCGATCACCGTGGCGCCCGCGTGGTTCAGGGCCTGGGCAATCGCGACTACCGCGTTGTCGGGATCGAGCGCGACGCGCTTGCCTGCGAGGCATTCCAGCCCTGCGACAAAGCCGTCGCGCGGGAGGATCGAGACCGCGTTACCCAGGTGCTGGCGCAGCTGCGGCGTCACCTTGTCCTCGGCGATGAAGAGGTCGGCCGTGCCATCGGCGTGGGCGATGACATAGGAGAGCGCCACAGGGGTATGCTCGACATCCGAGCCGCGGATGTTGAGGAGCCAGGCAATCGAATCGAGCGCGGTGACGACCGTCGCATCGAGCCCGCGCCTGGTGAGCCCCTCGGCGAGCGTAGCGCGCTTGGCCTCGCTCGACTGTCCGGCAAATTCCTCGGCGTGGACAAGCGCCGGGGCCGATGAGGGCGCGGGCTGGTCTTCCCACACCGCGTCGATGGGATTGCCCTCGACGGCGACGAGCTTGCCGCCTTTCGCGGCGATGGCGGCATCGACGCTGCGGGTCCAGTGCGCGGTGTGCAGCCAGGCGTCGTAGCCGATCACCGCGCCTTCGGGCATGTGCTCGGCGAGCCACTGCGCGTGGCTGGTCTGGGGCACGCTCTCGTAGGCATAGAAGCGCGCATCGACCTGCTCGCGCACTTGGATGGTGTAGCGCCCGTCGGTGAACATGGCGGCCGCGGGCGTGCGGGTGGGGTCGGTCAGAACGATGGCCGAGCCCGCCGATCCGGCAAAGCCGGTCAGCCAGGGCAGGCGCTGGGCATAGGCGCCCACGTACTCGCTCATGTGCTCATCGCAGATGGGCACGACGAAGCCATCGAGGCCGCGGCGCTTGAGTTCCTGGCGCAGCGCGTCGAGGCGCGATTCATGGGTGTTCATCAGCATTGTTTTCAAGTCCGGCTTGCGGGAGTCATGGGGCACACATAGATGCAGGGGATGGCAGATTCCACCCAGGCACCCGTTTCGGCCCCCGTCGCGGCCAAGAAGCCCCACTCCTTCACCCACCACGGCATCACGGTCCAGGACGACTACGCCTGGCTGCGCGATCCCGGCTATCCCGAGGTGACCGATACCGAGGTGCTCGCCCACCTCGAGGCGGAGAACCGTTGGTTCGAGGCGCGCATGGCCCCGCACCAGGAGCGCATCGACGCGCTGTTCAAGGAAATGCGCGCGCGCATCAAGGAAGCCGACAAGTCCGTGCCGCAGAAGGACGGCGACTACCTGTACTGGATCGAGTTCGAGGAAGGCGCGGAGTACAAGAAGTGGTGGCGGAGGCCCGTCTCGGGCGGCGCGGACGAACTGATCCTCGACGAGGTGGCGCTGGCCGAGGGCAAGGAATACTTCCGTCTCGGCGCACTTTCGGTGAGCGCCAACGGCAAGCTCCTTGCCTACTCGGTCGATGACAACGGTTCGGAGCGCTTTACCGTGCGTATCAAGGACCTTGCGACCGGCGAACTGCTCGCCGACGAGATCCCGGGCACGCTCTCGGCGCTGGTCTGGGTGGCCAAGGACACCGGCCTTGTCTACTCGCTGGCGAACGAGCAGTGGCGCACCGACAACGCACGCCTGCACTGGCTGGGCACGCCGCTCGCGGACGATGTCGAGATCTACCACGAGGACGACGAGGGCTTCCGCGTTGGCTCCTCGCTCTCGGCCAACGAGAAGTGGCTGATCATCGGCACCAGCGACCATGAGACGAGCGAGGCGCGGCTGGTGCGCGCCGATGACCCGCTGGGTCCGCAGATTCTCGTCAAGGCGCGCGAGAAGGGCGTGGAGTACGACGTCGATGAACGCAACGACGTGCTCTTCATCCACACCAACGACACGCATGAGAACTTCCGCCTCGCTACCGCGTCGATCGATGCCCCGGCGGCGTGGAACACGCTCATCGAAGGGTCGGACGATTTCTACCTGACCGGCGTCGACCTCTTCCGCGACTTCTTCGTCATCGAGGGGCGCGAGCGCGGGCTCGACCGTATCGCGGTCCACTATTACGATGATCCGGACCGGATCGAGGCCATCGACTTCCCCGAGGCAAGCTACTCGGCAGGGCTCGGCAACAATCCCGAATGGCACGTCGAGACGCTGCGCCTGTCCTACGAATCGATGGTGAAGCCCGCCTCGGTGATGGATTACGACGTGAAGGCGAAGACGCTCGAAACGCTCAAGGTCCAGGAGATCCCCTCGGGCTACGACGAGGATCTCTACGCCACCGAACGCCTCGAGATCGCGGCGCGCGACGGCACCCTGATCCCCGTCTCCATCGTCTACCGCAAGGACCGCGAAGGGGCAGGCCCGCTCCATCTCTATGGCTATGGCGCTTACGGCATCTCGATCGATCCGGGTTTCTCGACCTCGCGTCTCAGCCTTGTCGACCGCGGCTTTGCCTTTGCGATCGCGCACATCCGGGGCGGCGATGACATGGGCCGCGCCTGGTACAAGGCAGGCAAGCTGGAGCGCCGCACCAATACCTTCACCGACTTCGTCGACTGCGCGAAGGGCCTGATCGAGCGCGGCTACACGCAGGCGGGCAGGATCAGCATCTCGGGCGGCTCGGCGGGCGGCGAACTGATGGGCGCGGTCATCAATTCCGATCCCGATCTGTGGGGCGCGGTCGTGGCGCACGTCCCCTTCGTCGACGTCCTGGCAACGATGCTGGATGAGACGCTGCCGCTGACTCCGGGCGAGTGGCCCGAATGGGGCAATCCCATCACCGACAAGGCGGCTTTCGAGCATATCGCAAGCTACAGCCCCTACGACCGGGTCGCGGCTCAGGCCTATCCGCCGCTGATGGTGACGGCCGGGCTCAACGACCCGCGCGTGACCTACTGGGAACCGGCCAAGTGGGTGGCGCGCCTGCGCGAACTCAAGACCGATGACAACGAGCTGATCCTCAAGACCAACATGGGGGCTGGCCACGGCGGCAAGTCGGGCCGCTTCGAGAGCCTGAAGGAAACCGCCGAGGAGTTTGCCTTCATCCTGTGGCAACTGGGCATCGAGGGCTGAGCACGATGGCCGAGCCGTTCACACGCAGCTTCGAGGCCACTTCGGAGCACATCGACCAGCTCGGCCATGTCAACAACGCGGTCTGGGTACAGTGGATGGAGGAGGTCTCCGTCGCCCACTGGGAAGCGGTCGCTCCGCCCGAACACCAGGCCGCCTATGTCTGGGTCGTCACCCGGCACGAGATCGACTATCGCGGCAACATCCGCGAGGGCGAGCGTGTGACGGCGACGACCTGGATCCCCGATCCGCCCAAGCGCGCGACCTTCGACCGCTGTGTCGCGTTTCGCCGTGAGGGGGAAGAGGAGACGGCAAAGGTTCTCGTGCGTGCCCGTACGACCTGGGCGGTGATCGAAGTTGCTTCGGGGCGGCTGGTACGCATCCCCGAAGACGTGGCCGCACCCTTCTGGAGCAGCGCAGCCGAATAGCTGGCTAGCTGATCACCCGACGAGTTCCAGGCGTGTGGTCGGGAGGGGGGCGATGGAGACGTTGCTGCGCACGCAGTCGCGCCCGGCCGCCTTGGCCGCGTAGAGCAATTCGTCACAGGCCGTGTAGACTTCGGTAAACGAAGGGACGTGCCCGCAGGTCATATCCAGACGATAGACCCCCATGCTGGCGGTAACCAGCTTGCGCAGCCCTGTGTGCTCCTTGGCAACGCGGCTGGGAATGGCCTGGCGCAGGCGTTCGGCGCGTTCCAGCGCGTCCTCGCCGCGCAGGAGGAGCAGGAACTCCTCACCGCCCAGGCGTACCGTCAGGATGTCCTTGTCGCCTGCCAGCGCCCGTCCCACGGCTCTCAGCACCTCGTCCCCGGCGGCGTGGCCGTGGGTATCGTTGATCGCCTTGAAATGGTCGATGTCGAGCGCGGCCATGGTATGGAAACCGGTGCGCAAGAGCGTGTCGAACTTTTCCTCGATCGCGCGGCGGTTGAAGAGACCGGTGAGCGGATCGTGCAGCGCAAGGTTGGCCTGGAAGCGCGCCTCGGCGAGGGCATGGTCGCGCTGCAGGCGGATGGTCATGATCCGCTCGGCCACACCGAGCGTGGTGACTGCGACCTCGAAGGCAATCGCGAAGTGCTGCTCGACCATCATGCCCAGCGGCGCGTCGGTCAGCCCCAGGATCGAGAGGTTGCGCGCGATGCCCAGCAGCATGAGAGGGGTCCAGCCCACGATCTGGAACCAGACGAGGCGGCTGCCGCGCAGGGCCGAGAGCACGATCGTGGCCAGCAACGTGGCGATGATCGGCAGGAACGACATGTAGTAGAGCGGCGCGACCGAGGGCAGCAGCACCCCGTCGGCGAAAAAGTAGTACCCGCTCCAGAACAGGAACCAGGGGCAGAGCAGTTCGACAGCAAAGCGCTGGCGCGCGGTCAGCGTTTCGGGCTCGATCAGATCGATGAAGAAGCGCAGCGTGGCGATGACCATGAACGCCCAGCTCAAGGTCGAGAGCAGGCACAGTTCCGTGACCGAAAGGCGCACGAAGCGGTTGATGAGGCCGCTGCTGACCAGCGTCTGGGTGAGCATCGCCAGGACGGCGGCGGCATGCCAGAGGATGAAGCGCTGGCGCAGGATCCGGAAGAAGACGAAGTTCAGGATCAGCGGCATCAGCATCAGCCCGCAGAGCGCGGCCAGGATCAGTTGCCGGTTGCCAACCGCCATGGGCGCGGCGCGCGAGCCGACATCAGCGTCGGAGAGAAGGCCGATGTGGCGCGGCCCTGTCACCTTGAGAACATAGGCCTCTACCGGACCATCCAGGCGCGGCAGCGCGGTGAACATCCGCCAGCGCGTGGTGGAGAAGCGCAGGTCATCCGACTCGATATTGCGCGTGATGGACCGACCGTCGCTACCGATCGCGGTGATCGTCATGCTGCGGTAGCGCGTGAGGCGGGTGGTCAGGACGGCATCTGCTGGCAGATCGCGTCCCCGTACGTCGATGCGTACGTAGCTTGCCTGGGTTCCGCTGACTTTCCAGTCCGAAGGGCCGCACGTCCATGCATCCCGGGTACGGGCAAGAATCGCGGACGAAGTCTCGGACGATGCCAGCGTATGGCACCGTGACCCGACAGGGAAGTCATTGGCAGCCTTGGCGAATCCCGGAATCAGTCCCGCCAGAGCGATCAGGAGACAGAACAGGAAAGGCCGGGCCCACGAGAACATGCGCTGTTCCTTGGACCCGGCCTCTTCAAGATAAGGTTAATATGGTTGAAATTGAACGCTAGGCGAGAAGCTCCGAGACGGGTGTGTAATCGTAGCCCAGTTCGGTGGCGACGGCCTTGTAGGTGACCTTGCCGGCATGGACGTTGAGACCCTCGGCAAGGTGCGGATCGCGGGCCAGCGCACCCTTCCAGCCCAGGTTCGCGATGGCGAGCGCGTGGGGCAGGGTCACGTTGTTCAGCGCGTAGGTGCTGGTGCGCGAGACTGCGCCCGGCATGTTGGCCACGCAGTAGTGGACCACACCGTCGACCATGTAGGTCGGGTCGTCATGGGTGGTCGCGTGGCTGGTCTCGAAGCAGCCGCCCTGGTCGATGGCGACATCGACGAGGACCGCGCCCTTCTTCATCGTGCCCAGCATCTCGCGTGTGACGAGCTTGGGCGCGGCGGCGCCCGGGATCAGCACCGCGCCGATGACAAGGTCGGCATCGGCCACGCTCTCGGCGAGGTTGGCCAGGCTCGAGAAGCGGGTCTTGGCGCGTGCCTCGAAGTAGTTGCCAAGGCGTTCGAGCACCTCGGGATTGCGGTCGAGGATCGTCACGTCCGCGCCAAGCCCTGCGGCCATCTGCGCGGCGTTGAAGCCGACCACACCGCCGCCGATGACGGCGACCTTGCCCGGCATCACGCCCGGAACGCCGCCGAGCAGTACGCCGCGTCCGCCCTGCGCCTTCTGGAGCGCGGTGGCGCCGGCCTGGATCGACATGCGGCCGGCAACCTGGCTCATCGGCTTCAGGAGCGGCAGCGCGCCGTTCGGGCCGGTGACGGTCTCGTAGGCAATGGCGGTGACGCCCGCCTTCACCAGATCCTCGGTCTGGGCGGGATCGGGTGCGAGGTGGAGGTAGGTGTAGAGGATCTGGCCCTCACGCAGCATGGCGCGTTCCGGGGCGAGCGGCTCCTTCACCTTCACGATCATGTCGCAGCCCGCGAAGACCTCTTCGGCGGTCGCGATGACCTTGGCGCCGAGCGCGCTGTACTGCTCGTCGCTCGCGCCGATGCCGAGGCCCGCACCGCTCTGGACCCAGACCTCGTGGCCGTTGGCGACGAGTTCGCTGGCGCTCTCGGGGGTCAGGCCGACCCGGTATTCGTGGTTCTTGATTTCCGTGACGGTACCGACGCGCATGCGCAAACTCCCTGATCCGTGCCTGGAGAAGGTCCAGGCGCCTGATGGAATCAGCCTACAGGGGGGCTTCCGCAAAGTTTTACCTCATTTGACCTTGCGATGGGGCGAAGTTCGAATAATTTTGCACCTCTGTCGCAATAGATGGGAAAATTTGTCATGGATCGCACCGACCGAGCCTTGTTGAAGGCGCTTCAGGCCGATTCCTCGCGTTCGATTGCCCAGCTGGCGGAAGAGGTCCATCTTTCCGCCTCGGCCTGCCATCGCCGGATTCGCGCGCTGGAGGAACAGGGCCTCATCGCGGGCTATGTGGCGCGGCTGGACGCGCGCCGGATCGGGCTGCCGGTCGAAGTCTTCGTCGAAATCGCGCTCATCAGCCAAAGCAGCGAGGCAATGGACCGCTTTGAGCGTTCGGTGCGTGACTTCGACGATATTCTCGAATGCCACCTGATGAGCGGGGGCGCGGACTACCAGCTGCGCGTCGCGGCGGCCGATCTCGACCACTACGAGACGATCCACCGCGATTGTCTCTCGCGCCTGCCAGGCGTGTCCTCGATGAAGACCAGCTTCTCGCTGCGCCGGGTGAAGCGCTTTGCTGGCTACTCGGTGCCCTGAGGCGCCTCGCCGCCGCGCCCGAGGTGGAGCGGCTCGGTGATGATGCGGTCGTGCGCCACGCGCAGATCGCGCGCCTCGTGCTGGAGTGAGAGGCGCTCCTTGTCCATCTTGCGGTAGGTGCCCTCGGCGCGGTCGATGTCGTCGACCGAGAGGCCAAGGCCATCGAGGATCGCGCGCGAAAGCGTGACCGCCGAGCCCAGGACTTCGCGCACGATGAAGCGCGCGGGGCTGTCCTTGAGCTTGAGGAGCGAGCGGCGGTCGTAGACGCGCGCATAGATCGAGGCTTGCGGAAACGCGGTCTGGACCGCGCGCAGGAAGGCGTCGTCGAGCTGCTCGCCGTCGATGCAGAAGGCGATGATCTGTGCGTCCGAACAGCCTGCCTGGCGCAGGAGATCGAGGCGGCGTCCATCCCCGAAGTAGACCTTGGCGCCAAAGCGCTGGGCCACGTCGATCATCCCGATGTCGGTGTCGATGAGGGTGACGGCGATGTCGGCGGCATTGAGGATCTGCGCGACGGTCTGGCCAAAGCGTCCATAGCCCACGATGATCGCGCTTGCCCCGTCTGCACGTGGCCCCTCGCGCTCTTCCCCGGCGCGCCCTTGCGGGGCCTCGCGGAAGCGGCGGGTGGCCATCATCAGGAACGGGGTAGCGACCATCGAAAGGGTGACGATGGCGCCGAACAGGCTGGCGGCCCGGCTTTCGATCAGCATGGCCTCGCTGGCCTGTGCGAAGAGAACGAAGCCGAATTCACCACCCTGGCTGAGCAGGAAGCCCAGCGCGAGCGCGCTGCGCCACTTCATCTTGAAGGCCAGGCCAAGGGCAAAGATGATCGCGGCCTTCGCGGCGATGAGGGCCAGCGCCATCGAGACGACGAAGAGCGGACGCTCGGCAATGGCCGAAAGGTCGAGCATCATGCCGACCGCCATGAAGAACAGGCCCAGGAGGAGCGAGCGGAACGGCTCGACGTCGGCTTCGAGTTCGTGGCGGTAGGGCGAATCGGCAAGCATGACGCCCGCGATGAAGGCGCCCAGCGCCGTGGAGAGGCCAAGCGCCTGCATCAGCGCGGCCGAGGCGATGACCGTGAAGAGCGCGGCGAAGACGAACATCTCGCGCTCGCCCAGGTTGCCGATGAGGCGGAACAGCGGACGGATCACGAAGCGCCCGGCGGCGACGAGGCCGACGATGGCGAGGACGGTCATCACCGCAAGCTGCCAGCCCGGAGGGCCTTCGGGGAGGTCCGGGTTGCGGTTCATCGCCGCGATGATCGTGATGAGCGGGATGATCGAGAGATCCTGGAACAGCAGGATCGCAAAGGCACGCTCACCAAAGGGGCTGTTGAGGCGGCCTGCGCTTTGCAGCATGGGCAGGACCTGCGCGGTCGAGGACAGGCCGAGCGGCAGCCCCAGCGCGAGCGAAGCCTGGAGCGTAAAGGGTGTGAAGCTGTAGATGATCGCCGAGATGGCCAGGCCACACAGCGCGACTTGCAGGAAGCCCAGTCCGAAGATCTCGCTGCGCATGCGCCACAGGCGGCGCGGCGCCAGTTCGAGGCCGACGATGAAGAGAAGGAGGGTGATGCCCAGTTCGGCAAAGTCGATCTTGCCCTGCGCATCCCCGATCAGGCCGAGTGCATAGGGCCCCAGGATTGCGCCTGCGAGCAGATAGCCCAGTGTCGCGCCCAGCCCCAGTCGGCGGAACAGCAGCACGAAGACGAGGGCAGTTCCCAAGAGGAAGAACCCTTCCTGGAGCAGGAACGCCTGGCCATGCTCTTCCATTGGATCTTTCCTCGTCGTGTCGGCCAGAGCCGGTCAGGTTGCAGCTTGGCCGAGGCCGGGGGCGCGTAACCTAGGGATTGTCTTTGGCGTTACCAAGGGTTCAGCGCGGAAGAATACCCCGGCAGACGTAGCCCAGCACCTTGCCCTGCGCGGTGTCCCATTGCAGCGCGCCGCTTTGCGGCGAAGAGTTCGTGCCGCTGCCGATCGTGCGGCCATCGGGCGCGACGATCGACCAGCTCACGATACGGTGGCGACCGCCCGCGCAATTGACGGCGCGCCTGTAGTAGAGCGTGGTGCCCTTGGGATAGGCCCCGCGCCGCGACTGGAGCACGTTCGCCTCGATGTAGGTGCGGGTGTTTCCGGCGATCCGGATCGAGGCCGTGTCGACGAGAACCGCACGGCCCAGCGTGCGCTCGACATCGCGGGCGAAGAGGCGCTGCCACTGGCCCGGGGGCAGCGGGGCTGCGGCCAGGTTCGCGGGCAGGGTAAGGGCGGCGAGCGCCAGCGCGAGAGACGCAGTCTTTACAGCGGGCTTCACAGCGGGTTGCCGTTTTCATCGCGGTAGATGTCGCGTCGGCCAACGTGGTTGGCCGGGCCGACGTAGCCATCATTCTCCATGCGCTCCACCCACTTGGCCGCGGTGTTGTAGCCCACGCCCATCTGGCGCTGGAGCCAGGAGACCGAGACCTTCTGGTTCTCGAAGACGAGCTGGCACACCTGGCGGTACTTGCGCTCCTCGGGCTGGTCGGAGGCGGTCGCGTCGAGGTCGTCGAAGCCGAAGCTGCCTTCCTCCGGCTCCTCGGTGACGGCCTCGATGTATTCCGGCTTGCCCTGGCCGCGCCAGTGGTCGGCAACGTGCTCGACTTCCTCGTCCGAAACGAAGGGTCCGTGGACACGCTTGATGGGGTCGGTGCTGGGCTTGTAGAGCATGTCACCCTTGCCCAGCAGCTGCTCGGCGCCCTGTTCGCCCAGGATCGTGCGGCTGTCGATGCGGCTGGTAACCGCGAAGGAGATACGGGTCGGCAGGTTGGCCTTGATGACGCCGGTGATGACGTCGACAGACGGGCGCTGGGTTGCCATGATAAGGTGGATGCCCGCTGCGCGGCTCTTTTGCGAGAGGCGCTGGATGAGCACTTCGATTTCCTTGCCCACGGTCACCATGAGGTCGGCGAGTTCGTCGACGATGAGGACGATCTGGGGCAGGACCTCGTAGTCGAGCTGGTTTTCCTCGTAGAGCGCCTCGCCCGTCTCGGCATCGAAGCCGGTCTGGACGCGGCGGCCGAGCGGCTCGCCCTTGGCGGCCGCCTTGCGCACCTTTTCGTTGAAGCCGGCGAGGTTGCGCACCGAGACCTCGCTCATCATGCGGTAGCGCCGTTCCATCTCCTCGACCGCCCACTTGAGCGCGCGCACCGCCTTGGGCGGGTCGGTCACCACCGGCGAGAGCAGGTGGGGGATATCGTCGTAGCTCTTGAGTTCGAGGACCTTGGGGTCGACCAGGATCAGGCGGCACTGCGCGGGCGTCAGGCGGTAGAGCAGCGAGAGCAGGATGGCGTTGAGGCCGACCGATTTACCCGAGCCGGTCGTACCTGCAACCAGCAGGTGGGGCATGGTGGCGAGGTCAGCCACGACGGGTTCGCCCGCGATGTCCTTCCCCAGGATGATCGGCAGCATGCCCTTGTGGTGGGCGAAGGCTTCGGAGGCGACCATCTCCTTGAACGAGACCATCTGGCGGTCCGCGTTGGGCAACTCGATGCCCATGACGGTGCGGCCCGGGATCGAGGAAACGCGCGCCGAGATCGCGGACATGTTGCGCGCGATGTCGTCAGCGAGACCGACCACGCGGCTCGACTTGATGCCGGGCGCGGGTTCCAGTTCGTACATGGTAACGACGGGGCCTGTGCGCACCGCGGTGATCTCGCCCTTGACGTTGAAGTCGTCGAGCACGGTTTCGAGGAGACGCGCGTTGCGCTCGAGGCTGAGCTTGTCGATCTCCTTGTCCGAGCCTTCGGGCGGATCGGTTAGGATGTCGAGCGAGGGCAGCTTGTATTCGTCGAACAGGTCGGTCTGGCTTGATCCCACGCCGATCTGTGCAGGCTTGGCCGCGCGCTGGCTGTCGACGATGGCGGGCGCACGGCGCGGCGCGGTGTCGGAAAGGCCCACGGCCGCGCCGCTGCGGGCGTCCTCGCGCGCGGCCTTCGCTGGAGCGTCGGGTTCGAAGGGAAGGGCGTCTCCCTCGTCCTCGCTCGATGCGCGGCCCTTGCGCCGTGCCTTGGGGGGGGGCGGTTCCTTGCCTTCGCGGGTAAAGCGCGAGGGGGAGGGCAGCGCCTGGGGCAGGCGACCGATGCGGCCGGGAAGCGAAAGCAGGCGCGCCCAGTCGAGCGCGAAGACGCGTCCGATGAGCGTGAGCCCTACAACGAAGAAGACAAGCGCGACGGCAATCTTGATCCAGACCACGGCGGCGGGCGGGGCCAGGCCAGCGAGCGCGTCGACGAGGAACGCGCCCAGAAGCCCAGACATGCCCCCCATCGAGGCGGGCAGCGTGCCGCCCGGTTCGGAGAACCACAAGGAAAGCACCGTCGTGATCAGCATCATCGCGACCACCAGCATGGCAACCGGCTTCCACCAGCGCTGGTTGGAAGGCTCGGCTTCAGCGTCCTCTTCCTCCACCAGCAGCCAGAGCTTGCGGGCAAAGACATAGAGCAGCGGGACGAAGAGCCAGGCGACCGGGCCGAAATAGAACAGGAACTGGTCGGCGACCCAGGCCCCGACCGGCCCCATCCAGTTCTGCACCTCACCGCCTGCGGCGGTCGAGGCGGACGGATCGGTCTGGCTGTAGGTTGCGAGCGCGGTGATCAGGAACAGCATGGCGGCAAAGAGCACCACCGCCCCGCCCAGTTCGCCCGCGCGGCGCACCGAGCGGCGAAGCACGGCGCGCCAGTCCGGCTTGCCCGCGCGCTGTCCGGCGCCGATTGCCCGAGATGCCATGATCGAATTCCCGCGTATTGAAAATTGGGCCCTAATCCGCGCGATCATGCGCAGGCGGGGCGGTTTTCGTCAAGAACAGAGGGGGAATCAGGCTGTGGGCGGATGGCGCGAATCGCCGGAAAGTCCGTCGATTGCGGCCCAGCGTGCGATGCCCCGTGCCCGGGCGCGGTGGGTGGTCATTCCCCCAAGCGCGATGACAGGCACCTGCGCGCGCGCGGCGATGGCGCGAAAGCGCAAGGGGCCCAGCCCCTGCCTGCCCGGGTGCGAGCGCGTCGCGAAGACGGGCGAAAGCAGCACCGCATCGGCGCGCGCGGCGTGGGCAGCGCGCAGTTCGGTGAGCGAGTGGACGGTGACGAGCCGAAGGCCCTCCATGCCCGGTGCCAGCAGACGCGCGCTGCCATAGGCGCCGTCCGCGCCCCAGTGGCGTGCCTTCGCGACAGTCCCGGCCAGGATCACGGTATGCCCGCGGCCCCGCGCCGTGCGGGCAAGCCGGGTGAAGCGGGCTCGCCGGGCCGGTCCGTCCAGGTGGTAGTGGCGGTAGATGAAGCCTGATCCACGCGGCAGGCGGGCGAGCGCGTGCTCCAGCCCCGGATCGTTGCGCGCATCGCTGATGAGCCAGAGCCGGGGAAGGGGCCTTGCTTGTGGCTTGCGCGGATTCGATGGGTGGCAGTTCGGCACGGGGACGCTATAGCAGCGCGCCATGAATGAGCCAGTCACTCCCCTTGCCGAAGTGCGCGAGAGCATCGCGCACGCGGCCCGCATCGCCCAGCGCGAGACCTCGGGCATCGAACTCATCGCTATTTCCAAGACGCACGGGCAGGATGCGATCCGGCCGTTGATTGCGGAAGGCCAGCGCGTGTTTGGCGAGAACCGCGTGCAGGAAGCGCAGGAGAAGTGGCCCGCACTACGCGAGGAATACCCCGATCTGGTGCTGCACCTCGTCGGCCAGCTTCAGTCGAACAAGGCCGAGGACGCGGTCGCGCTGTTCGATTGCATCCACTCGCTCGACCGCCCCTCGCTGGTGAGCGCGCTGGGCAAGGCGATGGCGAAGGCCGGTCGCAAGGTGCCCTGCTTCGTGCAGGTCAATATCGGCGACGAGGACCAGAAGGGTGGCTGCGCCATTGCCGACGTGCCGGCGCTGCTGGAGGCCGCGCGCGAGGCGGGCATTCCGGTGATCGGTCTGATGTGCGTGCCGCCGCTCGGCATCGAGGCGGCGCCCTTCTTTGCGCTTCTCGCAAAGATCGCGCAGGACAACGGGCTCGACCAGCTCTCGATGGGGATGAGCGGCGACTTCGAGACCGCGATCATGCTGGGCGCGACCCACGTGCGCGTCGGTTCGGCGCTGTTCGGCGCGCGCGACTGAGCCGGGGCGGGCTCCCTGGCTGCGCGCCGGTTTAGCCGCGTGCGGTCAGGAGCGCGATCCCGAAGGCCACGAACAGCCCGCCGGTCAGCTTGTTGAAGAGGTTCTTGACGCTGGGGCGCTCCAGAACGCGCCCCATCGAGCGTCCACCCAGCGCATAGGTCATGTACCAGAAGCTCTCGATCGCCGCGAAGGTGGCGAGGAGCACGGCGAACTGCGGTCCGGTGGGCTGAGCGGGGTCGATGAACTGAGGCAGAAGTGCTGCAGCGAAGAGGATGGCCTTGGGGTTGCTGAGCGAGATCGCGAGGCCGCCCCGGTAGAGCGCGCCCGCGCCGAGGCGTGCAGGCGGCAGGTGATCTTCGGCCACATCCAGTAGCCCCGCCCGGGTGCGCCAGGCCTTGATCCCCAAGTACACGAGATAGGCCGCGCCCGCATAGCGCAGCGCCGTGAAGAGGCCAGGCACGGCCACCAGAAGGGTCGAGAGCCCCGCGACCGACGCGGTGAGGAGGAGCATCAGCCCCGAAAGGCATCCCGCCATCGCCGCAAAGGTGCGCGCCAGGCCGAAATCGACACTGCGCGTCAGGATATGCAGCATGTTGGGGCCGGGCGTGGCGCTGATCGCAAAGACGGTCAGGGCGAAGAGCCACCAGGTTTGGAGGGTCATTTTGGGAAACCTGCGCAAACGACAAGGCCGCGCCGGAGATCCGATCTCCCGCGCGGCCTTGTTTCGTGTGATGGGCGATCAGTTGGGCGTGTCGAGCTCGTTGCCCGTCAGCGTCACGATGTGCAGCAGGTTGGTCGAGCCCTTGGTGCCGAAGGGCACACCCGCCAGCACCACCAGCTTGGTGCCGGCCGCGCCGAAGCCGTGGCGCAGAGCCATGCGCTTGCCCTTGGCGATCATCTCCTCGAAGCTGCCGATGTCGCGCGTCATCACCGTGTGTGCACCCCACAGAAGCGCGCCGCGCCGGGCGGTTTCCTGGCTGGGGGTGAGCACCAGCATGGGAGCTGCGGGACGTTCGCGCGCCACACGGCGCGCGGAAATGCCCGAACTGGTGAAGACGATGATGCCCTCGATCGGCAGCGTGTCGGCGATCTGGGTGCACGACCCGGCGAGCGCGTCCGCCGTGGTCGCATCGAGCGGCGCCTTGGCGAGGTGGATACGCTCGCGGTAGGTGACGTCGCTTTCGACTTTCACCGCGATGCGGTCCATGATCGTGACCGCTTCGACCGGCCAGTCGCCCGCCGCCGTCTCGGCCGAGAGCATGACCGCGTCCGCACCGTCGTAGACCGCATTGGCAACGTCGGAGACCTCGGCGCGGGTGGGCGAGGGGCTCTTGATCATCGATTCGAGCATTTGCGTGGCGACCACCACCGGCTTGCCCCAGGCGCGGGTCTTTTCCACGATGTGCTTCTGGATCGGAGGCACTTCCTCAGGGAGGAGTTCGACGCCCAGGTCCCCGCGCGCGACCATGATGCCATCGGAAATCTCGATGATCTCGTCGAGGCTTTCCACGGCGGCGGGCTTCTCGATCTTGGCCATGAGCGAGCCCTTGGGGCCCATCAGGCGGCGCGCCTCGGCCACGTCTTCGGGACGCTGCACGAAGGAGAGGCCGATCCAGTCCGCGCCCTGGTCCATCGCGAAGTCGAGGTCGCGGCGGTCCTTTTCGGTGAGCGCGGGGATCGGGACAAGCGCATCGGGCACGTTCACGCCCTTGCGGTCCGAGATCGGCCCGCCGACTTCGGCGCTGCACAGGATCTCGTCCGTTTCGGCGCGGATCACGCGCAGCTGCAGCTTGCCATCGTCGATCAGGAGGCGCTGGCCCTTGGTCAGGATGCCGAAGAGCTCGGGGTGGGGCAGGCACACGCGTTCATCGTTGCCCGGCGCCGGATCTCGGTCGAGCGTGAAGTGGGCGCCGTGCTTGATGAAGGCCTTGCCGCCCTCGAAGGTGCCGACGCGCAGCTTGGGGCCCTGCAGGTCGCACAGGATCGCGATCGGACGCATCAGGTCCTTTTCGACCGCGCGCACGTTGGCGATGGTTTCGCGGTGGGTGTCATGGTCGCCATGGCTCATGTTGACGCGGAAGGCGTCGGCCCCGCGCTGGATCAGCTTGGCGATGGTCTCCTTGTCACGGCTGGCCGGGCCCAGCGTGGCCAGGATCTTGACCTTGCGCTGGCGCTTGATGCCACGGTGATGCGGAGAACGGCGGTAGGGGATGCTTGCCAAGTTTTTTCTGCCTCTTTCGAAACCCGCCGCCCATATGGCAAAGGGTGGCTCCTAAACCAAGATCGAACGGCAGGAATATGGACGAGAAAGCAACGATAGACACGCTTGATGATGCAATTGCGGCAGCGGCGTTCCGCCGACTGGTGCATCATCTGCAACAGCGCCACGATGCCCAGAACATCGACCTGATGGGTCTGGCCGGTTTTTGCCGCAACTGCCTTGCCGACTGGATCCGCGATGCCGGGTTCGAGGGCGACAAGGCCGAGGCGCGCGCGGTGATCCACGGCATGCCGTTTGCCGAGTGGAAGGACAGATACCAGTCCGACGCCACGCCCGAGCAGCTCGCGCGCATGGAAGAGAGCCTCAAGAAGAACGCACCGGGCCATTGAGCCTGACGCGCGGCGTTCCCGGCGCTCAGGCCTCCTGGGGGCCGATCTCCACGTCCTTGTCCAGCAGCGTCTTCACGTAGATGCGCTGGACGAGGACGAAGGCGGTGATCGTGAGCGGGGAAGCCAGAAGAACGCCGAGGAAGCCGAACAGCATGCCCGCCGCCAGCACTGCGAAGAGCAGGATCGCAGGCGGGATGTTGACCGCCTGCTTCTGGATCATCGGCTGGAGCACGTTGCCCTGCAGCTGCTGCACCAGGAGATAGAGCAGGAGCGTCCACAGCGCCGTCATCGGCGAGACCGTGAAGGCAAGCAGTACGGCGGGGAACCCGGCGATGACGGGGCCCAGCATGGGAATGACGTCGAGCAGGCCCGCCATGACGCCAAGCCCCGCTGCGGAAGGCACACCAAGCAGTTCCAGCCCGATCCAGCTGAGGAGGGCCACGACGATGGAGGAGACGATCTGCCCCTTCATCCAGCCATTGAGGCCCATGCCCACATCGTCCAGCGCCTCTGCGGCCGTGGGCTCCGCGGCCTTGGGAATGAGCTTCAGGAAGCCGCGGCGGTAGAGGTCGGGATTGGCGGCCAGAAACACCGCGCCCGCCACCACGAGGACGAGATTTGTCAGCGTGCTGCCCACGGTGAGTACGTAGCCGCCCGCCTGCGAGAACACGCCGGAGATCTGTTCGCGCCCCTGTTCCAGGGCACTGCGCACGGTTTCGCCCATGCCCAAGCTGTCGAGCAGGTCCTCGACGCGGGCAATGGCGCCCGGAATGCTGTCGCGGATCATGTCGAACTGGGCGGCGAGTTGCGCGCCGAAGAGGTAGAAGGCTCCGGCAAAGACACCGAGCAGCAGTAGCACGGCCAGGGTCAGGCAGATGCCCCGGCCGAGCGGCGTATGACGGCAGATCACCCGGGTGATCGCATCGAAGACGACGCCGAGCACGATTGCCGCGAAGACCAGCAGGAGGAAGCTGACCATGCGCACCAGCAGGAGCGCGATGCCCAGCACGGCTAGTATGGTGACCACCGCGACGGCAACGCGCGCAGGCGTCCATGCAGGCGGGGAGGCGGGGGCCTCGGTGCGCGCGGGGGCGCTTCCTTCCATTGTCGGTGTCCTTCATCAGCCGCGAAATTGCATGCGACTATGGCAAAGCGCCAAGGGGGCACTATGTTCCGCTTTCACGTTGCTGCGGGGCACCGGAGACGGGCCTCGTCGGCTTTCCACAGGATCACCTTTTGCGCAAAGGCGGCGCAGCGGCTATCAGCCTGCGCCCGTTCGCCTTGGCGACACCCGATTCTCAAAACTTCTTTCGGAGCTGAAATTCCATGGCCGAAACCGCCGACGACCGCCTTCGCCTGCTGATCGAACGCATCGAGCGTCTCGAAGAGGAAAAGAAGGGCATCTCGGACGACATCCGCGACGTCTACAACGAGGCCAAGGCCGTCGGCTACGACGTCAAGATCATGCGCCAGATCGTGCGCCTGCGTAAGATGAAGCCCGACGACCGTCGCGAGATGGACATGGTGCTCGAGACCTACCGCAGCGCGCTCGGCCTCGACTGATCCGGTGGGGAACGCCGGGGCCATAGGTCCCGGCCGTTCCTTACATTCCGGTGAGAAGGGCCAGCGCCATGGTCGCGGCATTGGCGCCCGCGTGCTGGAGCATCCCTGCGCCCACGCCCAGTCTCTGGCGGGTATAGCCCAGCATGATCCCGGCCCACAGCTGGGGCAGCACAAGAAGCGCGGTCAGCGCCGAGGCGTTGCCGTAGTTGAAGATGTGGATGCCCGCAAAGACCAGCGCGGCCAGCCAGTAGATCACGGGGTAGCCGCTGCGGAACCAACCGGGTGCCGGACGACGGCGCAGCGCGAACCAGCCCGCCCCAGCGATGAGCGCCAGACCCAGCAGGCCGCCTGTGATCCACAAGGGGCCAAGTCCATGGGCCTGGCCCGCAATCACGACAGCCCCCAGAAATCCGCAGCCCAGCAGCCACAGCGCGCGCGGGCGCCCGCTCTGCCACCCGCGAAACAGCATTTCCTCGATGATCGGCGCGGCAATCACCGTGACGGGAAAAAGCCATCCGGCTGGCAACTGATCGAAGGCGTCGGGCGGCGTCAGGCCAAGCTGGCTCTGGATGAGCGCGGTCAGCGGCAGGGTGACCAGCAGCAGCACCGCGACGTGCAGGGCATAGAGGACGCCCAGCACCTTCCAGCTGGAAAGACGGCGCAAGCCCTCCGGCACGAGCACGCGCGGGCGGCGCACGAAGCGGGCAAGGTCGGCCAGAATGGCGGCGATGCCAGGCGAGGCGGCGGATGCCAGGGGAACCGTGGGGCGTGTCATGGGCTATCTCCTGGCCGATAGATCCTTGCCAAAGCGTTGTGTTCCCGCTGCATTTCGGGAATGGCGTGGATCACGCACTTACATGGGAGCCTTGCCGATGATTGTCACCACCACGCCGCTGATCGAGGGACAGCCTGTCCAGCAGTACTTCGGCATCGTGACCGGGGAGGTCATCGTGGGGGCCAATATCTTTCGCGATCTCTTCGCCTCGATCACCGATATCGTGGGCGGGCGCTCGGGCAAGTACGAGCAGGTCCTCCAGCGCGCCCGCAAGGAGGCGCTGGCCGAAATGGAAGCCGAGGCCGCACGGTTGGGCGGCAATGCCGTCATCGGGGTCGACATCGATTACGAGACGATCGGCAAGACCGGCTCGATGCTGATGGTCAGCTGTTCGGGGACGGCCGTGCGGATCTGATCCGCGCGCTTCCCGGGCCTCGCTCGGGCCTTCAGGCGCTGACGCGGGCCTCTTCCTGACGCAGGTCGAAGTCCGTACGCGCGGCATCGACCTGCGCCATGTTGTCGATCGTCCAGACGTAGAGCGCCTTGAAGGGCGGCAGGAGCGATTGGCCCAGCGGGGTCAGGCTGTATTCCACGGCCACCGGCGCGGCCGGGATCACCTGGCGCTCGACGAGGCCATTGCGCTCCAGCTTGCGCAGGCACTGGGTGAGGGACTTCTGCGTCACGCCTTCCAGGTGCCGCTTGATGGCGTTGAAGCGCACCGGCCCGTGTTCGAGGACGGTAAGGACCATCATCGACCACTTGTCCGCGATCTGCTCGAACAGCTTGCGGCTGGGGCAGTCGACAGAGAAATGCTGGCACAGGGGCATGGCGAAACTCGCAGGTAAGCGGGTGGTCGAGGGGTGGTATCCTTGAGGATACCTGGCGAATTGAAGGTGCGTTCTTGAACCCAGGTATCGAAGATATACCTAGGCGGGCATTCAATCAATCTCTCCCCCAGATCCTCGTTCCGATGGAGCCCTTCCCATGAGCACATCCGCCACTGACATCCTGTTCCAGCCCTTCCAGCGCGGCGGCCTCGACCTTGCCAACCGCATTGTCATGGCGCCCATGACCCGCTCGTTCGCCGAGAATGGCATCGTCGGCCCCGAGCAGGCTGCCTACTACGCCCGCCGGGCCGAGGGCGGGGTGGGCCTGATCCTCTCCGAAGGCACGGTGATCGACCGGCCCAATTCGCGCAACGAGCCGGGCATTCCCTTTTTTCATGGCGAGGACGCGCTCGCGGGCTGGAAGGGTGTGGTCGATGCCGTCCACGCCGCAGGTGGCCGGATGGGCCCCCAGATCTGGCACACCGGCTCCACGCGCGGCATGAGCGGCTGGGAACCCGAAACCCCGGTCGAGAGCCCCTCGGGCCTCGTCGGCCCCGGCGACCCGCGCGGCACGGCCATGAGCGAAGAGGACATCGCCGACACCGTTGCCGCCTTTGCGCGGGCCGCGGCCGATGCCAAGCGCCTGGGCTTCGACACGGTCGAACTGCACGGCGCGCACGGCTACCTGATCGACCAGTTCTTCTGGGACGGCACCAACCAGCGTGAGGATCGCTACGGCGGCGCGACAATCGCCGAGCGTTCGCGCATGGCCGCCGAAGTGGTTGCGGCCGTGCGCGCGGCGATCGGCCCGGACTTCCCGCTCATCCTGCGTCTCAGCCAGTGGAAGCAGCAGGACTATACGGCCAAGCTTGCCACCACGCCTGCGGAAATGACGTCCTGGCTGGCTCCGCTCGTTGATGCGGGCGCGAATGTCCTGCACTGCTCGCAGCGCCGCTTCTGGGAGCCCGAGTTCCCCGAGATCGACGGCGAGCAGGGGCTGAACTTCGCAGGCTGGGCCAAGAAGCTCACCGGCGCGACCACGATCAGCGTCGGCTCGGTCGGCCTCTCGGGCGAATTCCTCGCCGCGTTTGGGGGCGAGACGTCCAAGGCGACGGGCCTTGAACAGCTGACAGCGCGCATGGAGCGTGACGAGTTCGACCTCATCGCCATCGGCCGTGCGCTCATTTCCAACCCCGATTGGGTTGCCAAGGTGCGCGGCGGCGATGCGGACGGCCTCAAAGGCTTCGATCCGGCCGCGCTCGCCGAACTGGTCTGAGCGCAGAAGGCGAGGACTTCCTTCAAGGGGCCATCGCCTCTTGACCCCATACCTGTCTGCCTCACCTCTCTGCGCCGCGCTGGCCGGCGAAAAGTGAGGCAGACAGTTTGGGGAGCCCGAGGGCGATGGCCCTCGGAATCACCTTCCTGAATTGGCCTGCCGGGATCGCGTTTCCCAACGCGGGCGGTGTCCCCTTGCACGAGGCGATGGGTCTCACGTCGGTGGGCATCTACCGCGAGGTCGGCTGGAAACTCGGCGCCTGGCGCGAGGTGGGATGGTGGCAAGTGTTGCTCTAGGGCGTGCGCTTGTTGTAAGGGCGCCCGACCCGAATTTCCAACGGACTCGCCCCGTACCGCCGCCCGCTGGCCTTTTTGGCCTGGCAAGAGCCTCGGTTACATGCGGCGGGCACAAGACAAGAGCGGACCCGATGGCAGGCCATTCCAAATTCAAGAACATCATGCACCGCAAGGGTGCGCAGGATAAGAAGCGCTCGGCGCAGTTCAGCAAGCTGAGCCGCGAAATCACCGTCGCGGCCAAGATGGGCATGCCCGATCCGGACATGAACCCGCGCCTGCGCGCGGCCGTCAACGCCGCCAAGGCGCAGTCGATGCCCAAGGACAACATCCAGCGCGCCATCGACAAGGCTTCCAAGGGCGATGCCGAGAACTACGAGGAAGTGCGCTACGAGGGCTACGGCCCGGGCGGCGTCGCGCTCATCGTCGAGGCGCTGACCGACAACCGCAACCGCACCGCCACCAACGTGCGCACCGCTTTCGCCAAGAATGGCGGCAACCTGGGCGCGAGCGGCGCCGTCTCGCACGGCTTTGAACGCCTCGGCCTGATCGAGTACCCGGCGAGCGTCGGCGATGAGGAGAAGGTCCTCGAAGCTGCGATCGAGGCGGGTGCCGACGATGTCGAGAGCGATATGGGCGATGGCGACGAGAACCCGGGCAGCCACGCGATCTGGTGCGCGCCCGAAGCGCTCCACGAAGTCGCAGGCGAACTCGAGAAGGTCCTGGGCGAAGCCGAAGGCGTGAAGCTGGCCTGGCGTCCCAACATCAAGGTCGATGCCGACGAGGGCGTTGCGAGCACGCTGCTCAAGCTGGTCGACACGCTGGACGACGACGACGATGTCCAGACCGTCTGGGGGAACTATGAGATCTCCGACGAAGTCATGGAAAAGCTGGGCTGATCTGGCCCAGCCCGGGCTGCGAAAGGCCGTCGACTGCGCTTCCGGTGCTCACGTGCTGAAGCACGCTGCGCGCCGGTTCTCGTCGACGACCTCTCTCGCTCCGGCCTGAGCCAGATCCCAGGATCGACAGAACGGGGCGTTTGCCGGCATGATCATCATCGGGCTCGATCCCGGGCTTACCTGTACGGGCTGGGGTGTGGTCGCCAAGAGCGGCAGCCGTCTCAGCCACGTGGCCAACGGGCAGATCCGTACCAACGCCAAGGCCTCGATGGCCGAGCGGCTGGTCGAGCTCGACAGTGCGCTGCTCGACGTGATCCTCCACCATCGCCCCGATACAGGCGCGGTGGAGGAGGTTTTTGTCAACGTGAACCCGCAATCGACACTGAAGCTGGGCCAGGCGCGCGGCGTGGCCATGCTCGCCATCGCGCGCGCGGGGCTGCCGGTGGCCGAATATTCGACCAAGATTGTCAAGAAGGCGCTCGTCGGCACCGGCGGGGCGGACAAGAAGCAGATCCAGCATATGCTGAAAGTGCTGCTGCCCGGCGTCCAGCTCGCGGGTGAGGACGCCTCCGACGCGCTCGCCGTCGCGATCACCCACGCCAACATGCTGGGAAGCCATCGCTAACCTGCACCGGTTTGGTCTGGTCATGCCGGGGCGTTCCTGCCATAGGAACAAACCATGATCGCGAAGCTGACTGGATTGCTGGATGACACGGGCCCCGACTGGGCCGTGATCGATGTGAACGGCGTGGGCTATCTCGTCCACTGCTCGGCACGTACGCTCGTCCACCTCGGCATCCGGGGCGACAAGGTCGTGGTGCACACCGAGATGCAGGTCTCCGAGACCGACCAGCGCCTGATAGGCTTCACCTCGGCGGCCGAGCGCAACTGGTTCCGCCTCCTCACCGCGGTGCAGGGGGTGGGCTCGAAGGTCGCGCTCGCGATCCTCTCGGTCCTCACTACCGAGGAATTGCAGCGCGCCTGCGCGGGCGGCGACAGCGCCATGGTCGCGCGCGCCAACGGGGTCGGCCCCAAGCTTGCGACGCGCATCGTCAACGAATTGAAGGAGAAGGCGGGCGGCATGCCGGTCGCCCCAGGATCCCCGGGCATCGCCGCCTCGGACGCGGCGAGCCCTGCCGGTTCGTCCAGTGCGGACGCCGTCTCCGCGCTCCAGAACCTGGGCTTCAAGCCCGCCATTGCCAGCACCGCGGTCGCGCAGGCCGTGGGCGAGCTGGGCGAGGATGCCGGGCTCAACGACCTGGTGCGCGTGGCGCTGAAGAAGGCGGCGGGGTGAGGCGCGCGGCGTTTCTCCTCTCGGCTGTGGTCGCGCTGCTTCCGGCTGTGGCCATCGCTGGGCCCGCTGCACGCACGGGGCCCGTCTTCACCGAGTATGGGCGCACCTTTGCAGTCGAGCCGGACATGCCGATCCCGGCCGATGCCGAATTCAAGGTCGCCTTCGACATCTCGGCGGCGGCGACACCGGGTGAGGTGAACCGCCATGTCGACAGCGCGGCGCGCTTCATCAACATGCAGGTCGCCGCCGGTGTGCCGCGCGAACGCATTCACGTCGCGCTCGTCGTGCATGGCCCCGCCGGGGCTGACCTGCTTGCGCCAGAGGCGTACGCTGCGCGCAGCGGCGGGACGACGAGCGCGAACGCTCCGCTGGTCCGCGCGCTCCTCGACCATGGTGTCCGGGTGATCCTGTGCGGGCAGAGTGCAACGGCCATGGGCCTTGCCAGGGCCGATCTCATTCCCGGCGTGGAGCTGGCGCTTTCGGCCATGACCGCTCACGCCCTCTTGCAACAGGACGGCTACACGCTGAACCCCTTCTGATGACCGACAATCCCATCCTCTCGCCCGCGACGCAGCCTGAAGACGCCGATGCCGCGCTGCGCCCCAAGACGCTGTCCGATTTCGTCGGGCAGGAGGCGGCCAAGGACAACCTCCACGTCTTCATCGAAAGCGCGAAGTCGCGCCGGGAGGCGATGGACCACACGCTCTTCTTCGGCCCGCCGGGGCTGGGCAAGACGACGCTGGCCCAGATCGTCGCACGCGAGCTGGGCGTGGGTTTCCGCGCCACCTCGGGCCCGGTGATCGCCAAGGCAGGGGACCTTGCCGCGCTGCTCACGAACCTGGAACACGGCGATGTCCTGTTCATCGACGAGATCCACCGCCTCAATCCGGTGGTGGAGGAAGTGCTCTACCCCGCGATGGAGGACCGCGCGCTCGACCTCATCATCGGCGAGGGGCCCTCGGCGCGCTCGGTGCGCATCGATCTGCCGCCCTTTACCCTGATCGGCGCGACGACCCGGCAGGGCCTGCTCCAGACCCCCTTGCGCGACCGTTTCGGCATTCCGGTGCGCCTGCAGTTCTACACCGTGCCTGAGCTGGAACACGTGGTGACGCGCGGCGCCAATCTGCTGGGCATCGGCATGGACAAGGGCGGGGCGACCGAGATCGCACGCCGTTCGCGCGGGACCCCCCGCGTGGCCGGACGCCTGATGCGCCGCGTGCGCGATTTTGCCCATGTCGCGGGCTCGGACGTCATCACCCAGGCGATCGCGGACGATGCGCTGACGCGCCTTGATGTCGATTCGATTGGTCTCGACATGCAGGATCGCCGTTACCTGACGATGATCGCGGACATCTACAAGGGCGGCCCGGTGGGCGTGGAGACGCTGGCGGCGGGCCTGTCCGAGCCGCGCGACACGATCGAGGAAGTGATCGAGCCCTACCTCATCCAGCTGGGGCTCGTGGCGCGCACTGCGCGCGGGCGCTGCCTCAACGACCGGGGCTGGCAGCACCTGGGGCTGACGCCTCCGGCGGGTCCGCAAGGCGGGCTCTTCGATTCGTCGGCAGGCCCGCAGGCCGACTGAAATCACGCAGGACACCCGGGTGCAGGCGTTTACCCTTGCCCCCGAAACAAGTCCCGTTTCGAAACACATGGTTAGAAATAGCCACGCAATTGCGTGATAATTGGCGGGGTTTAGCCGAAAACAGGGTTAACGCCGTTGCCCTGTTAACGCCTCTCTGCCTTGAGTGTGCTAGCAACCGTATTCGAGCAAAGCATCCGGGAGAGCCGTAGCGGCCCAGTCCGTCAGGGCTGCAGGACCTGCGCAGAGAGCAACGTTTATGTCGATCCGTACCGCCATTGCCAAACTGTCCGCCTGCGCCGCGGGCTGCGCCGTGATCGGCGGGGGCGCGGTCCACGTTGCCGAGACCCAGTCGGAGATGACCGAGTACCGCAAGCTCAAGCAGGCGAAGGTCGCGCGTCCGGCAAAGCGCCTCATTCCCAAGGAAAGGCCGCGCACCACCCGCCGCGTGCGTGAAATCGTCAAGCCGCCCGAGGACCCGCCGCTGGCGATGGTCCCCGTGCCCCCGCCCTATATTCCGCCCGCCCCCACACCGATGCCCGCAGGCGGCAGCGGCGGTACTCCGGTGGTGATCGGTGGTGGTCCTATCGGTGGGTTTGGTGGCGGCTTCTTCGGCGGGTTCTTCGGAGGCGGTGGGTCGAGTGGCGGCAATGTCGTCATCACCTCGACCACGACCGGTGGCTCGACGTCGAGCAGTTCCTCCTCGTCCAGCTCCAGTTCCTCGTCGTCGTCGTCCTCATCCTCTTCGAGCTCTTCGGGCGGCGAGGGTTCGACGACGACGACCACCAGCACCTCGACCAGTTCGGGGGGCGACGATGGCTCGACCACCACAAGCACGTCGACAAGCTCGGGTGGGGACACAAGCACCAGCACGAGTTCCAGCACCAGCTCCAGCACGTCGAGTTCGACGAGCAGCTCGACCAGCACTTCGACCTCCACTGGCGGTGATACCACCACGACCACCGGCGGATCGACGACTGGCGGGGCTGCGCCGCCGGGACCGCCGCCCACGGACGTACCTGAACCGCCGATGCTGATCCTCTTCGGAGCCGCTGCTGCCGCGCTCTTCGCCCGCAGCCGCCTGGCGCGCCGGGGCAAGGACACTGTCCGCGCCTGAGGCCCGGTCTGCGGGGCTTCCGCGCATTCCAAAAAAAGCAAGGCAAGGGGAAGAAGTGATCCGAGGGCCATCGCCCTCGGGCTCCCCATAATGTCTACCTCAGCTTTCGCGCGCCACCTTTGCGGCGAAAGGCGAGGGGACTGATTGCGTCCTGAGCCGGGGCGGCCGGTAATCTGTCTGTCGATCTTTCGTATGTCGCGATGAAATCGCGGGAGTGCCTTGCGCTCGACAGTCCCGGGAGCCCGAGGGCGCTGGCCCTCGGAATCACTTCTTTCTTCTCCAGTTCCGTCCATGACCTGGCCCAAACGCGGAAAACCCCGCCCGGCGCGAGCCGGACGGGGTTTTCGAAAGGCCGGTGAGGGCCTCGGCTTGGCGCCGGATCAGTCGGCTGCGAGCTTGCGCAGGACGTACTGAAGGATGCCGCCGTTCATGTAGTATTCCAGCTCGTTGGCCGTATCGATGCGGCACAGAGCGGTGAACGTGAAGGTCGAACCGTCCGCACGGGTCACTTCGACTTCGACGTCCTGGCGCGGCTTGAGGTTGGCAACGCCCTTGATGGTGAAGGCATCGTCGCCGGTCAGGCCGAGCGTCTCGCGGGTGTCGCCGTCCTTGAACTGGAGCGGAAGCACGCCCATGCCGACCAGGTTCGAGCGGTGGATGCGCTCGAAGCTCTCGACGATGACGGTGCGCACGCCCAGCAGGTTGGTGCCCTTGGCCGCCCAGTCACGCGACGAGCCGGTGCCGTATTCCTTGCCGGCCACGACCACAAGCTGCGTGCCGTCGGCCGCGTGCTTCATGGCGGCGTCGTAGACGGCCATGGTTTCGCCCTTGTACGACGAGTAGCCGCCTTCGGTGCCCGGGACCATCTCGTTGCGGATGCGGATGTTGGCGAAGGTGCCGCGCATCATCACTTCGTGGTGGCCACGGCGCGAGCCGTAGGAGTTGAAGTCGGCCTTCGAGACCTGATGCTCCATGAGCCATTCACCGGCCGGGCTGTCCGCCTTGATCGAACCGGCGGGCGAGATGTGGTCGGTGGTGACCGAGTCGCCCAGGATGAGGAGCGGCTTGGCTTCGATGATGTCCGAAACCGGTGCCGGGGTCATTTCCATACCCTCGAAGTACGGCGGGTTGGCGACGTAGGTCGAAGCCGGCTTCCACGCGTAGGTTTCCGAGCCGGTGACGTTGATCGCCTGCCAGTGCTCGTCGCCCTTGTAGACGTCGGCGTAGCGGGCCTGGAACATCTCGCGATCCACGCACGCGTTCATCGTGGTGGTCACTTCCTCGTTGGTCGGCCAGATGTCCTTGAGGAACACGTCCTGGCCGTCCTTGCCGGTGCCGATCGGGGTGGTGGTGAAGTCTTCCACCACGGTGCCCTTCAGAGCGTAGGCGACGACGAGCGGCGGCGAGGCCAGGAAGTTGGCGCGCACGTCGGGCGACACGCGGCCCTCGAAGTTGCGGTTACCCGAGATGACCGCCGAGGCGACCAGGTCATTCTCGTTGATCGCCTTCGACAGGGGCTCGGCGAGCGGGCCCGAGTTGCCGATGCAGGTGGTGCAGCCGTAGCCGACAAGGTTGAAGCCGACGTTGTCGAGGTGCGACTGGAGGCCGGCCTTCTCGAGGTAGTCGGTGACGACCTGCGAGCCGGGGGCGAGCGAGGTCTTGACCCAGGGCTTGGGCTTCAGGCCCAGCTCGTCGGCCTTCTTGGCCACGAGGCCGGCGGCGACCAGAACCGAGGGGTTCGAGGTGTTGGTGCATGAGGTGATCGCGGCGATCATGACGTCGCCATCGGTCAGCTTGTAGTCCGCGCCATCGACGTCGACCGACTTGCGCTCACGCTTGTAGAGCTCGGCCATGTCCTTGTTGAAGACATCGTCGACTTCGGTGAGGACGACCTTGTCCTGCGGGCGCTTGGGACCGGCGAGCGAGGGCACGACGGTCGAGAGGTCGAGTTCGAGGCTCGAGGAGAAGACCGGCTCGGGGTTCGCCGGATCCATCCAGAAGCCCTGCTCCTTGGCGTAGGCTTCGACCAGTTCGATCTGGCCTTCTTCGCGGCCGGTGAGGCGCAGGTATTCGAGGGTCTTCTCGTCGATGCCGAAGAAGCCGCAGGTCGCGCCGTATTCCGGGGCCATGTTGGCCAGCGTCGCACGGTCGGCGAGGCTGAGCGTGGCAAGGCCTTCGCCGTAGTATTCGACGAACTTGCCGACCACGCCGTGCTTGCGCAGCATGTTGGTGCAGGTCAGCACGAGGTCGGTGGCGGTGACGCCTTCCTTCAGTTCACCGGTGAACTTGAAGCCGACGACTTCGGGGATGAGCATCGAGACGGGCTGGCCGAGCATGGCCGCTTCGGCTTCGATGCCGCCCACGCCCCAGCCAAGGACGCCCAGGCCATTGACCATGGTGGTGTGGCTGTCGGTGCCGACGCAGGTGTCGGGGTAGGCGACGATTTCGCCATTCTGGTCGTTCTCGGTCCACACGCTCTGCGCGATGTTCTCGAGGTTGACCTGGTGGCAGATGCCGGTGCCCGGGGGGACGGCGTAGAAGTTGTCGAGCGACTTGGAACCCCACTTGAGGAAGTCGTAGCGCTCCATGTTGCGCTGGTACTCGATCTCCATGTTCTGTTCGAACGCCTTGGGCGTGCCGAACTCGTCGACCATGACCGAGTGGTCGATCACGAGGTTGACGGGAACCTGGGGGTTGATCTTGCTGGTGTCGCCACCGAGCGCGGCAATGCCATCACGCATCGCGGCAAGGTCGACGACGCAGGGAACGCCGGTGAAGTCCTGGAGAAGGACGCGTGCCGGACGGTACTGGATTTCCGAGCCGGTGACCGGGTTCTTCTGCCAGTCGGCCACGGCCTGGACGTCGTCGGTCGAGACCGTGAAGCCGCCGTCCTCGAAGCGCAGCATGTTCTCGAGCAGCACCTTCATCGAGAAGGGCAGGCGCGATACGTCGCCGATCTTTTCGGCGGCTTTCTTGAAGGAGTAGTAGGCGACGGTCTTGCCGCCGGCGGTCATGGTGCTCCGGGTACCGAGCGTATCCTGTCCGACCTGGGTCATGTGGGCGTTGTTCCCTTCCTGTGATGTCTGACGCTTGGGTTCAGGCCCTTGAACGCATGGTCCTCAGGCGTGTTGCAACGCGACAGACGGGTTCGTCGGCTCGCCGATGCGCGCTGAAAGGCGCAAGGTCAAGAGGCAGGGCCTCCTGCATAGGTCTAGGGGGTGGGTTGTGAAACTTTGTTTCTCGTACCGACCCAGCATCCGACGAGGATCAGAAACGTTCCGGCAACAGTCGCAAGCGCCACGTTTTCGCCGAAGAACAGCCAGCCCAGCAAGGCGGCCCAGGCAAAGCCGGTGTACTCGATCGGCACCAGCACTTGCGTTTCGGCGCGCGCATAGCCCCAAGAAAGCAACAGGTGCGCGAGCGTGGCGAGCAGGGCGCCTGCCGCGATCAAACCCCAGACGGGCCCTTTGGGCAGGAGGAAGAGCCAAGGGGCGGGCAAGGCCACGAGGAGCGTCGAGAACAGGTTCTGGAACAGCGTGATCTCGCCGGGGCCTGCCAGTAGGGCCTGCTTGCGCTGCAGCACGAGGTTGAAGGCATAGAACACGGCCGAGCACAGGACCGCAGCGATCCCCTTCAATGTCTCGGGAGAGGTGTCGAGCGCGCCCAATCGCCCGCCGCCGATCACGATCACCCCTGCGATGCCGAGCAAGGACGCAAGGATCGCCTGCGGGCGGATGACTTCTCCCAGCAGCAGGGCCGCCAGGAACAGCGCGATGATCGGCGAGATGAAGGATATCGCGATCGCCTCGGCCATGGGTATGCGGACGAGTCCATAGAAGAAGAGCGCAGCCATGCAGGTGGTGACCCCGGCGCGAAAGGCGTGAAGGCGCAGGCGCGCGCGCGTCGGGCGGCGCGCGGCGGTGGCACTCTCGGGACGAGGGCCACGCAGGGTCGCCAGCCAGACCGGGAGAGCGAAGAGCGTGCCCAGCGCGTTGCGCAGGAGCAGCGCCGTGTAGACGCCCAGCGCGATGGAGGCCCCTTTCATGGCCGCGTCCATCGCGCTGAAGGTTCCGATCCCTGCGACCACGGCAACGACCGGCAGCGCGGCCTGCAGGGCCGATGGTGGGGTGATGGAGGTTCGGGCAAGCTGCGTCATGGTTCGCGTGCTGTGGGTTAAGCGCCGGTTATTCGCAAGCAATTCATCGTAGCGACAGGCGCGATGCGGAACGGACGTGCTATACTGGCGTTCACATCGCCGGATCGGTGACCGTGATGCGCACGGTCGCTATGCGGCCTACACGTATTATTCGGGCGGATTTCGAAGCAAAATGAGCAGCATCCAGCGCAAGGCCTGTGGCCTTCTTTCGAGTCTTTCGGCGCTCTCCCTCCTGGCCCAACCGGTGCTGGCGCAGAGTCGTGCGCAGAGCGGCCCCGAAGACATCCTGCCCCGCCCGCATTCGCCCGCCGCGCAAGCCTCGCCCCTGCCGACAACCGCGCCGACATCAACGCCGAACCCCGCGCCCACGCGTGCTGCGCAGGATGCTCCGGCACCAACCACCGCGACCGTGGTGAGCGAGGGCGCGCCCATGCGCACCACGTCCGAGCCGGTGGTGCAGGAACTCTTCCTCTCCGCTCCGGTGCTGCCCTGGAATATCTCGGACGCACAGGACCTTCTCGCCACGATCCGCGGGATCGGGGGCGAGGGGCTGTTTCCCGCCGACTATCAGCCCGACGCGCTCGAGGCCGCGATCGCAGCTGGCGAGGGCGATGCGCTCGACGAACTGGCGAGCAAGCTTCTGGGCTGGCTGGTCGAGGACCTGCGCGACGGGCGCACGCCCATGCCTGCGCGTGTGCAGTGGTTTGCCGTCGATCCCGACCGCGACGAGATGCCCACCGGCAAGGTGATGGCCCAGACCCTGGCCGCGCACGATATTCCCGGCCTCGTCGCCGCGCTGGCGCCGACCGTGCCGGACTACGCCGCGCTGAAGGAGGAACTGGCCGCAACGCCCGAGGCGCAGAAGGACCGGCGCCTCCTCATCATGGCCAACATGGATCGCTGGCGCTGGCTCAAGCGCGATCTGGGCGAAGTCTATCTCCTGACCAACGTGCCCGAGTTCCAGCTGCGCCTTACGGTCAAGAACAAGATCATCCGCACCTACAAGACGGTCGTCGGCAAGCCGGGGCGCACCGCGACGCCGCAGCTGGCCGAGACGGTCTCGGCGGTCGTGTTCAACCCGACCTGGACGGTGCCGCAATCGATCGTGAAGGGTGAGGGTCTGGGGCAGAAGGTGCTCAACAACCCGACCTGGGCGCGCAATGCGGGCTACAAGGCCACCAGGGACGCCAATGGCAACGTCTGGGTCGTCCAGCAGCCGGGCCCGAACAATTCGCTGGGCATGATGAAGATCGACATGCCCAACGAGCACGCGATCTACCTGCATGACACGCCCTCCAAGCAGTACTTCAACCACAAGGTGCGCGCCTACAGCCATGGCTGCATCCGCACCGAACGCGCGGTCGAACTGGGCATGACGATGGCGATCCTGGGTGCTGGCATGTCGGGCAGCGAGGCCGCCGACATCTCGCGTTCGGGCAAATACACCAAGGTCGAGATGACCCGCACCTTCCCGGTCTACCTCACCTACTTCACCATCGCGCGCGACATCGAGGGCAACCTCGAAACCTTCGACGACATCTACGATCGCGACAAGCCCGTTCTGGAAAGCTTCCAGCAGCCCCGCCAGCTCAAGACCTCCCAGCGCAAGAGCGAAGAGGAAGTCATCAAGCTGGATAACCCGCTGTAAGTGAGAAGGATCTGCTTCAAGGGGCCATTGCCCCTTGGACCCCCAAACGGTCTATCTCACGTTCCTCGGCCAGGTCGGCGTGCGCAAGGTGAGGTCGACCGTTCGGGAAGCCCGAGGGCGATGGCCTTCGGTATCTCTGTTCTGTTTCAGAACTGCTGGAGGACGTGGAGGAATTCCTCGCCATAGGCGTCGAGCTTGCGGCTGCTCACGCCCGTGATCGAGCCCAGTTCGGAGAGGCTGGAAGGGCGAACCGAGACCATTTCGCGCAAGGTGGCGTCGTGGAAGATGACGTAGGGCGGCACGCCCTGGTCCTTGGCGAGGTCGCGGCGCAATTCGCGCAGGGCATCGAAGAGCGGAGGGTTGGGCGTCTGGTCTGCCGCACGGCCCCGGCGGCCGCGTTCCTTCCTGGGCGGGCGCACGATCATTACGGCCGCCTCCTTCTTGAGGATCTCGCGGGCATCGCCGCCAAGCGCCAGTCCGCCGTGTTCGGTGGGGACCAGGCTGCCCCGGGCCTGAAGTGCGCGGGCAAGGGCCTTGAGGATCGGCTTCTCCTCCTCGCGCAGGATGCCGAAGACCGACAGCTGGTCGTGCCCGCGCTGGAGCACGCGGTCGTCGGTAACGCCCGTCAGAACCTTTTCGAGGTGTCCTAGGCCATAGGTCTGGCCGGTGCGGTAGACTGCCGAAAGCAGCTTCTGGGCGAGCGTCGTCGCGTCGATCACGTCGACGGGTTCGAGGCAGGTGTCGCAGTTACCGCACTTGGCCGGTGGGTCCTCGCCGAAATGGCGCAGGAGGACGGCGCGGCGGCAGTCCGCAGTCTCAATCAGCCCGGCGAGCGATTCAAGGCGCTGACGCTCGCTCTGCTGGCGCGCTTCGTCGACTTCAGCCAAGCGCATGCGCGCGCGAGCAAAGTCCTGGCCACTCCAGAACATGATTGCGAGGGAAGGCTCGCCATCACGCCCGGCACGGCCGGTTTCCTGGTAATAGCCCTCAATCGACTTGGGGATCCCGGCGTGGGCGACGAAGCGCACGTCGGGCTTGTCGATGCCCATCCCGAAGGCAATCGTAGCGACCATCACCATGTCTTCACTCGCGATAAACGCGGCTTGATTGCTCGCACGCACTTCGGCTGGCAGGCCCGCGTGATAGGGCAAAACGGGGCGCCCGGTAGTCTTCGCAAGCTTCTCCGCTAATTGCTCTACTTTGGCGCGAGACGGAGCATAAATGATCCCAGCGCCCGGAGTTTCCTCAATTACCGATTGGAGTTGCTGGTCGAGACCGCTTTGCGAGCGGATTGCGTAGCGGATGTTGGGGCGGTCAAAACCAGCAATGATGAGGCCATCGTCATTGATGCCGAGTTGTTTGAGAATATCCTTACGGGTGTGGTGGTCGGCGGTCGCCGTGAGGGCGAGGCGCGGGACCTGCGGAAAGGCGTCGAGCAGCGGGCGTAGTTTGCGGTAGTCTGATCGAAAATCATGCCCCCATTCCGAGACGCAGTGCGCCTCGTCGATGGCGAAAAGCGAGATGCGGGTGCTGGAGAGCAGGTCGCGAAAGGCGCTCTGGCTGGCCCGTTCGGGTGCGATGTAGAGAAGGTCGAGTTGGCCGGCGCGGAACGCATCGAGCGTCTCGCGCCAGTCGGCATCGACGCTGGTGAGGGTCGCCGCGCGGATGCCGTTGGCGCGCGCCGAGCGCAGCTGGTCGTGCATCAGCGCGATGAGCGGGGAGACGACCACGCAGGTGCCTTCGAGAAGCACGGCGGGTAGCTGGTAGGTGAGGGACTTGCCCGCGCCGGTAGGCATCACCGCCAGCGTGGACTGGCCCTGAAGCACGCGGTCCACCACCTGGTCCTGGACCCCGCGAAAGCCGGAAAAGCCGAAGGTTGCCTGCAGCGCCTCGCGCACGCGCTCGGCAGGCGGGGGCAGGGCGGGCGTGTTGTCGACGGGCGGGGCAAGGTCGCTCTGCCAGTCGTCGTCATCGCCGTAGAAGGTCGTCTCGAAGGGCCAGTCGTCGTCGTTCACGGGGGCAGCTTATGGCAGAGCCGGACGCCGTGCGGAACCCGTGGAGGAGGCGCTTTCCTCCGCTTTTCGCCTCCTGGGGCGACTCGCGGGGAGAGGCGGGCTTGCGAAGATGGAACGGGCGTTTGCGACGATTGGCGGGCACTTTTTCGGCTGCGGCGAGTTTATTTCACGACAACTGGTTCATGGAGATCACATCATGTCGTCTTACGTTTACCATTCCAGTCGCCCGCACGAATCGATCCTGCCGCGGGCGCATCGCGACGCGCATCAGCGCTTACACACTTATGGGCCGATCCAGCCAATGGACGGTGATCGCGGCCTGTTCGGCCGACTGCTCGACCGCCTGTTCTGACCCCACCTTGCCCCTCCCACGCAGACCATGGTGCGTGGGGGCGGGAGATGGTTTGGTGAATGCAGGCCATCGTTGAGAGGCATTTGGTCCTTGTCGCTCTCATCCCTTCGGACAAGACCCGTTTTCCTCCCGCGGCTAGCCCACGAAGATCGGCGTCCGGGCGTGGTAACTTTCTCTTGCACCTGACACGCGGGTAAGCCCGCATGGCTTTTTTCAGCGTTTTTTGGAGCGCTTGGCGGATACTTGGCGTCACTCGATCGACGGAACTGCAATCGATTGAATCGAGGTCGCCACAGGAACCACAAGAACACCAAGGGATGAGGTACAAGTCATGGGAGCGATGCTGCACGATGCGCGTGTGCGTTTCGAGGAATGCCACACGGCCTGGTTGAACGAGTGCGAATTTGCCGAACTGGCGCGCACGCTCAAGGCGCTTGCGCACGAACAGGGCGTCGCGACCGATCCGATCATCAACGAACTCGTCCATTTCGGGGCCGACGCCGCGTTTGCGTTGCTCACGGTTGAATCGCGCCTTGTAAGCGATGCGCAGGCGGCGCAGGTCGCCCAGACTGTCCAGATGAAGCCTGCCGGTCCGCCGCTGGTCCACTGAGTGTGCCGGTGGGGCGGCCGCCGAACACGGCTTTGCCCCGCGTAACGGCACAAGACCACGCCGACAGGTCTTCCCGGCGCCGTCCACCCTGTCCCCTGGGTGTGGACGGCGCCTCTTTTCGTGTCCCGATCAGTCGAGGTTGGGGCGCAGCCAGCGTTCGGCCGTGGCGATGTCGACGCCGCGCCGCCCGGCGTAATCCTCCAACTGGTCGCGCCCGATGCGCGCGACGCCGAAGTACTGGCTCTCGGGGTGCGCGAAGTAGAAGCCCGAGACGGCCGAAGTGGGCAGCATGGCCTGGCTTTCGGTGAGCGTGATCCCGGCGGTGTCCTGCGCGCGCAGGAGATTGAACAGGATGGGTTTCAGGGAATGGTCGGGGCAGGCGGGGTAACCCGGAGCGGGGCGGATGCCGCGGTACTGCTCGCGGATGAGCGCCTCGTTGGTGAGCTGCTCGTCGGGCGAATAGCCCCAGAGCGTGGTGCGCACGTGCTGGTGCAGACGCTCGGCAAAGGCCTCGGCGAAGCGGTCGGCCAGCGCTTTCAGAAGGATATCGGAATAGTCGTCGTGCGCGGCCTTGAAGCGAGCGATGTGCTCATCGATGCCATGGATCCCCACGGCAAAGCCGCCCAGCCAGTCGCCCGCCGGATCGACGAAGTCGGAGAGGCAGAAGTTGGCGCGGTCGCGCGACTTTTCGACCTGCTGGCGCAGCATGGGAAGGCGCGTGCCATCGGCCAGCAGGATGTCGTCACCGTCCTGGTGACACTCCCAGAACGAACAGACGCCCCTGGCGGTCAGCCACTTCTCCTCGACAATGGTGTCGAGCATCTTCTGCGCGTCCTCGAAGAGGTTGCGCGCGCTTTCGCCCACCACTTCATCGTCGAGGATGGCGGGGTAAGTGCCCGCCAGCTCCCAAGCACGGAAGAACGGTGTCCAGTCGAAGGTTTCGCGCAGATCTGCAAGGTCCCAGTCCTCGAAGACGTGGAGGCCGGGTTGCATCGGGGCCGGGGCCTTGTCGGCGAAGTCCGGCTTGAAGGCGTTGGCGCGCGCGTCCGCGATGGGCAGGACGTCGCGCTTGCCCTTGCCCGCGCGGGCCTCACGCACCTTCTCGTAGTCGATGGCAACGGATTCGATGTAGCCCTCGGCCTGGGTGTCGGAGAGAAGCTGCGAGGCGACGCCGACCGCGCGGCTGGCGTCGAGCACGTGGATGACGGCGCCCGTATAGGCCGGGTCGATGCGCAGCGCGGTGTGGACCTTGGAGGTGGTGGCTCCGCCGATGAGGAGCGGGATCTTCATGTCCGCACGCTGCATCTCCTCGGCCACCGTCACCATCTCGTCCAATGAGGGGGTGATGAGGCCGGAAAGGCCGATGATGTCGACTTCTTCTTTCTGCGCGGTCTCCAGGATCGTCGACCAGGGCACCATGACGCCAAGGTCAATGACCTCGTAGCCGTTGCACTGGAGGACAACGCCCACGATGTTCTTGCCGATGTCATGGACGTCGCCCTTGACGGTGGCCATGATGATGCGGCCCTTGGCCTTGGAATTGGCGTCCTTTTCCGCCTCGATGAAGGGGATGAGGTGGGCCACGGCCTTCTTCATCACGCGCGCCGACTTCACCACCTGAGGCAGGAACATCTTGCCCGAGCCGAACAGGTCGCCCACGACATTCATGCCGTCCATCAGTGGGCCCTCGATCACCTCGATCGGGCGTCCGCCACGGGCGAAGATCGCCTGGCGTGCTTCTTCGGTGTCATCGACGATGTGCGCGTCGATACCGCGCACGAGCGCGTGCTCGATGCGCTTGACCGGCTCCCAGGTGCGCCACTCCTGCGTGGCCTTTTCCTGCGCCTTGTCCTTGCCCTTGAAGCTCTCGGCCAGTTCGATCAGGCGCTCAGTGGCGGTCTGCTCGCCGCCCGCCTTGGGCGTGCGCATCAGGATCACGTCCTCGCAGGCTTCGCGCAAGATGGGGTCGATCTGGTCGTAGACGTCGAGCTGGCCCGCGTTCACGATCGACATGTCGAGCCCGGCGGGGATCGCGTAGTAGAGGAAGACCGAGTGCATCGCGCGGCGCACCGTCTCGTTGCCGCGGAAGGAGAACGAGAGGTTGGAGAGCCCGCCCGAGAAGTGGACGTGGGGGCAGGCGGCCTTGATCTCGGCGACGGCTTCGATGAAGTCGAGCGCGTAGCGGTCGTGCTCCTCGATGCCGGTGGCCACAGCAAAGACGTTGGGGTCGAAGATGATGTCTTCGGGCGGGAAACCGATGCCGGTCAGCAGCTTGTAGGCGCGGGTGCAGATTTCCACCTTGCGCGCCTTGGTGTCGGCCTGCCCGGTCTCGTCGAAGGCCATGACGACCACGGCCGCGCCATAGGCCATGCAGGTGCGCGCCTGCTTGAGGAAGAGCTCCTCGCCTTCCTTCATCGAGATGGAGTTCACGATGGGCTTGCCCGAGACGCACTTGAGGCCCGCCTCGATTACGTCCCATTTCGACGAATCGATCATGATCGGCACGCGCGCGATGTCCGGCTCGGCCGCGATCAGGTTGAGGAAGGTGGTCATGGCCTCGAGCGCGTCGAGCAGGCCCTCGTCCATGTTGATGTCGATGACCTGCGCGCCGTTCTCGACCTGCTGGCGGGCGACTTCGACCGCGGTCGCATAGTCGCCTGCCATGATCAGCTTCTTGAACCTGGCAGAGCCGGTGACGTTGGTGCGCTCGCCAATATTGACGAAGCGCGAGCCCGAGGCCGAAGCGGGCGTGGCGGCAGAGGCGGAAGTCTCGGTCATGGTGTCCCCCGGGATCCGGTCAGGTGGTGGCGAGTGCGGCGAGCGGGCGCGCCAGCACGAAGTCGTCGTAGATTACGCCGCCGACATCGAAGCTGCGCGAGCCGATCGTCTCGAAGTTGTTCTTGGCGTAGAAGCTCAAGGCGCGCTGGTTGTCGTTCTTGACGCCCAGCAGCAGGCGCTTGTGGCCATCGGCCTGCGCGGCTTCCAGAACATTGCGCATGAGCGCGCTTGCGATCACCGTGCCCTGGAACTTGGCCAGCACGTAGATGCGCTTCAGTTCCACGTCGCCGTCCTTCGCCTGGTCAAGCTCGGGCGTGCAGGTGAGGGCATAGCCCACCGGCGCGTGGCCCGGTTCGACTTCGGCGAGCCAGATGCGCGCGCCGCTTTCCAGATAGCGGCGGTAGGTCTCGGCCGAATGCGAGGTGCGGCAATGGGCCAGCAGGCCCTGGCCGTGGACGACGCCTGCGAAGGCCTCCAGAAACGTGGCCGAGCCAATGAGCGAGAGAGTTTCGGCATCCTCGGGCGTGGCAACCCGGATGCGCCAGATAGGCATGTTCGTCATGTAAGGTGTCTTTGCGTCAGGCGGCCATGGTAAAGGGTTCGAGCCCGGCAAGGCGGGTGACGGGCGCAAGCTCGGGCACGCGGCGGGGCGGCAGGCCCTCCACCGCCTTGGCGATCTCGGCGATGTGCGCCGGTGTCGATCCGCAGCAGCCGCCCAGCACGTTGACCTGACCCGCATCGGCCCATTCCTTGACGAAGCCTGCCGTGGTTGCGGGCATCTCGTCATAAGCGCCCAGTTCGTTGGGCAGCCCTGCGTTGGGGTAGATCATGATGAGGCTGTCGGCGATCTCGGAGAGGACCTTGACGTGCGGGCGCAGCTGGGTCGCACCGAATGAGCAGTTGAGCCCGATGGTGAGCGGCCTGGCATGGCGCACCGCGTGCCAGAAGGCCTCGACCGTGTGGCCCGAGAGGTTGCGGCCCGAAAGGTCGGTCAGCGTCATCGAGAGCATGATCGGAACCTCGCGGCCCAGCTCGGCCTCGAGTTGGCGCACGGCCATGATCCCGGCCTTGGCGTTGAGTGTGTCGAACACGGTCTCGATCAGGATGAAGTCGGCACCGCCCTCGACGAGGGCCACGGCCTGCTCCTTGTAGACATCGACAAGCGTGTCCCAGTCGATCTCGCGGTAGCCCGGGTCGTTGACGTCGGGGCTGAGCGAGAGGGTCTTGTTGGTGGGGCCGATGGCGCCGGCAACGAAGCGGGCGCGCCCGTCCTTCGCGGTGAACTCGTCGGCGACCTTGCGGGCAAGCTGGGCGGAGGCGACGTTGATCTCGCGCACGAGCCCCTGTGCACCATAGTCGGCCTGGCTGATGCGGTTGGCCGAGAAGGTGTTGGTCTCGGCAATGTCGGCGCCGGCCTCGAAGTAGGCACGGTGGATGGCCTCGGGCACCTCGGGCTTGGTGAGGGCCAGGATGTCGTTGTTGCCCTTCTGGTCGTGGCCCAGATCCAGATCGCCCGCGTAGTCGGCCTCGGAGAGCTTCCAGTTCTGGATCTCGGTGCCAAAGGCCCCGTCGGTAATGAGGATGCGGCGGCGGGCCTGCTCCTCGAAGGCTTCACGGGGCGTCATCAGACGGTCTCCTTGGGGCGCAGGCCGAGCAGCTGGCAGATCGCGTAGGTCTGGTCGGCCTTGTTGAGCGTGTAGAAATGGAAATTGCGCACGCCCCCGTCATAGAGGCGCTTGCACAGGTCGGCGGCTGCAACCGCGGCGACCAGCGCGCGCGGACCCGGACGCGCGTCGAGATCGGCAAAGAGCGCTTCGAGCGAGGCGGGGATCTCGGTGTTCGCGGACATGCGCCGGATCGCGGCGAAACTGGTGACGGGCATGATGCCGGGCACGATCGGCGCGGTGATGCCTGCGGCCAATGCCTTGTCGAGGAAGCGGAAATAGGCGTCGGCCGAGAAGAAGAACTGCGTGATCGCACGGGTGGAGCCCGCATCGATCTTGCGCTTGAGGTTGTCGAGATCGCTCTGCGCGCTCGAGGCCTCGGGGTGCATTTCGGGATAGGCAGCGACCGAGATCTCGAAATCGTGACGCTTTCTCAGCCCTTCCACCAGAGCTGCAGCGCTGGCGTAACCTTCGGGGTGGGCACGGAAGACGCCGTTGTCCTGGGGCTGGGGATCGCCGCGCAGGGCGACGATGTGGCGCACGCCTGCCTCCCAGTATTCATCGGCGATCTCGTCGATCTCGCCCTTGCTGGCCGCAACGCAGGTGAGGTGCGCGGCGGGGACCAGATTCGTTTCACGCCGGATGCGTGCGACCGTCGCGTGGGTGCGCTCGCGCGTCGAGCCGCCCGCACCGTAAGTGACCGAAACGAACTTGGGTGCCAGCGGGGCCAGTTCGGTGATGGCGTCCCACAGCTGGGCCTCCATCTTCTCGGTCTTGGGCGGGAAGAATTCGTAGGAGACCGCAATGTCTCCGGCCATTTCGCCGAACAGCGGCGTATCGCCGCAGGGGGCGGACGTGGCAGCTTCGGCGGGTCGGGTCGTAACAGTCATCGCTTCGCAATCTTTCGCTTGGGCCGCTTGGGGCTAGGGCGCTTCTTCAAGGGCACAGTCGTGGCAAAGGGCAGGTGAACCGGCGTCTCAGGCAGATGCCGGGGCAGGCGTGGGAGCAGGGCAGGGCAGGCGCTCGGCGGTCCAGATCTTCACCGTCAGGGTGTCACCCGGAAGGGCTATGGGCGGTGCGGGCGCGAAACCGGCGTCGGCCATGAGCGAGGCCATCTGCGCATCGGAAAACCCGAGTCGGGCGTGGGCATGGCGCTCGCGCAGTTCCTCGCGCTCGTGCGCGGCCAGATCGACGATGGCGATGCGCCCGCCTGCACGCGTGACGCGCGCGGCTTCATCGAGGACAGGACCGGGCGAGGGTGCGAAGTGGAGCACCTGATGGAACAGCACGGTGTCGAAGCTGCCCGAATCAAAAGGCAGGTCGACGAAATCGCCGCGCACCAGATCGACCTTGTCGGCGGGCAGCGCCTGAAGCCGGGCCCGTGCAATCTGGAGCATCTCCGGGTTGCGATCGAGCGCGGTGACGTGGCTTGCGCTGTCGGCCAGGAGCTCGGCCATGCGGCCGGTCCCGGTGCCGATGTCGAGCAGGGCGCCCAGTTTCCCGGTGAGACTTCCCGGCGCGCAGCCGAGCGCTGTGATGAGCGCATCCTCGACCGGCTCGTCGGCGCCGTGGAGCTGGCGCAGCGTATCCCATTCGGGCGCGTGGCGCGCGAAGTAGGCCTGCGCGTTGGCCTCGCGTGCCTCGCGTATGGAGGCGAGCTGGCGGCGGTCATCGCGGCAGCGATGCGCAAATTCGGGGTCGTCGCGCTCGGCAATGGTGAGCAGGCGCGCGGCGGCCGCGCCCATCTCGGGCTCGGAGGTTTCGTTCACGGCCGTGCGCAGGAATACCCAGCTGCCTTCCTTGCGGCGTTCGGACAGCCCCGCATCGCACAGGATGCGCACATGGCGCGAAACGCGCGGCTGGCTCTGGCCCAGCACTTGCGCAAGTTCGCCCACGGAAAGCTCCATGTGCGCCAGCAAACGCATGATGCGCAGGCGCGTTGGCTCCGAAAGGGCCCTCAGAAGTGGGTCGATTTGCATGGGGTTGGATATAAAGATATCTTTATATGCGTGCAACCCCAAGGTTTGAGGCGGCTTCCACCCCCCATACTTCCTATTTGCGTTGCACCATCGTCTCGTTTAAAGAGGCGTCCGCAGGCTTGCCTGCAAGCGTTGGCCCGTGGGCCAAACAATGCAAGGGGATTCGCATGAAGAAGATTGCTTTCGCCGCGTTCGCGTCGGCTGCCGCTCTGGCTCTCGCTGCTTGTGGCGAGACTCCGGCTCCGGAAGCTACCGAGTCGGTTGAGACCGTGCCCGGTGACATGATGGCGACGGACGCTCCGACCGAGGTTCCGACCGAGGCGATGTAATCCGTTAGGAGGGCTGGCCGGCGCCTCGTGTTCCGGCGGCCCTCCACGGCTTTCCACCCGGTTTCGGCCGGGACATCGGAAAGACCCACTTAAGCCAAGTGGACAAAGACCCTCCCCTTTCGGGGAGGGTTTTTCGTTTTCGGCCCATGTTTTTGCAAACGATGCGCGCCGAACTTTAAAGACATTTGCGCGATGCGCTGCAATGCGGCATCACCTGACCCCATGCCCGATGCTTTCCGGATCGCGCTTGGTCAGCTCAACCAGTCGGTCGGCGATATCGGCGCCAATGCGGATTCGATTCTGGCGGCCCGGCGTGAAGCGAGCGGCGCGGATCTGGTCGTCTTTCCCGAACTCCATCTAATCGGCTACCCGCCCGAGGACCTGGTGCTCAAGCCCGCGCTGGTCGAAAAGGCGGCTGCCCAGCTCGAACGGCTGGCCGAGGCCAGCGGCGATGACGGTCCGGCCATGCTGGTGGGGTCGGCCTTCGTGCGCGATGGTGCGTTGCACAACGGCGTGGCGCTGCTCGACCAGGGGCGGATCGCGGCGGTGCGTTTCAAGCACGAGCTTCCCAACTACGGCACGTTCGATGAGATGCGCCTGTTCCAGCCCGGGCCCTTGCCCGAGCCGGTGATCCTGCGCGGCACCATGATCGGGGTGCCGATCTGCGAGGATATCTGGCGCCCGGAAGTGTGCCGACACCTCGCCGACTTCGGGGCCGAGATGTTCATCTGCATCAACGGCAGCCCCTACGAGCTCAACAAGGAAGCCCTGCGAATCGAAGGCATCGCCCGGCGCCGCGCCAGCGATACCGGTATTCCGCTTGCCTATCTCAACCGCGTGGGCGGGCAGGACGAACTCGTCTTCGATGGCGGCAGCTTCGTCGTCAACGGCGATGGCCAGCTTGCCGCGCGTGCGCGGGACTGGGAGGAGCAGGTGCTGCAGACCTCGTGGACGCGTACCGCGCGCGGCTGGCGTTGCGACCGGGGCGATCTGGCGCAGGAAACGCCCCAGCCCGAGACGATCTATTGCGCCATGGTGCTGGCGCTGCGCGACTTCGTGGAACGCAGCGCGTGCGAGGGCGTGGTGGTGGGGCTCGACGGCGCGCGCGATTCGGCGCTGGTTGCCGCGCTCGCAGTCGATGCGCTGGGGAGCGAGTGTGTGACCCTGGCGCTGGTCCCGCCCCTGGCAGGTGGCGCGCAGGCGCTGGAGGACGCGCACGCCTGCGCGCAGGAACTTGGCGTTACCTGCCGGGAAATCACGCTCGATTCGCGCATCGCTGAGGCATTGGAGGCCCTGGACGTCTGCTTCGCCGGCGATGAGCGGGAAGCGGGCGAGCGGCTTGCCGCGCGCATGCGCGCGCTGGTGCTTTGCGCCTTTGCCGAGAGCCAGGGGGCAATGCTGCTCTCCTCGGCAACGAAGAGCGATTTCAGCCTTGGCCGCGTGCCCTCCTGCGCCAGTGCGACGGGCGGCTATAGCCCGCTCAAGGACGCCTACGCGACGACGGTCGCCACGCTTGCCTCCTGGCGCAACGGCGCGGTTCCGCATATCGGGCTGGGCCCGGAAGGAACGATTTTTCCCGCCTCGATCCTTTCCCGCACGCCGCCGCTTCCTGCAGGCGTGGAGGATGCAGAGCGCCTCGATGCCATGCTGTTCGGCCTTGTCGAACACGACAAGAGTATCGACCAGATGGTCGCCGACGGATTTCCGCGCGCGGCGCTGCGCCATATCGAGGAGCGCCTGCACGCCAGTGAGGGGCTGCGCCGTCAGTCGCCGCCGGGCGTGAAACTGTCCCCAAGAAATTTCGGACGGGATCGGCGCTATCCGATCACTCATGCGTTTCGCAGCTGAGGGATGAACGACGAGCCGGTCCGCGGCCTCGCGAAACCGGCGAATGGAGATGAATTATGGGAATGCTGGTGGACGGCCAGTGGCACGATGTCTGGTACGATACCGAGGCCAACAAGGGGAAATTCGAGCGTGAGAAGTCGGCCTTCCGCAACTGGCTGACGGCCGACGGGAGTCCCGGGCCTTCGGGCGAGGGCGGTTTCGCGGCGGAAGCCGGGCGCTATCACCTCTACGTTAGCCTGGCCTGCCCCTGGGCGCACCGCACGCTCATCATGCGCGCGCTCAAGGGTCTGGAGGCCATGATCCCTGTCTCCGTCGTGCACTGGCACATGGCCGAGAACGGCTGGACCTTCGCCGAAGGGCCGGGCGTGGTGCCCGATCCGATCCACCACGCGCAGTACATGCATCAGGTCTACACCGCCGCGAAGCCGGACTATTCGGGCCGCGTGACCGTGCCGGTGCTCTGGGATCGTAAGAGGGGCACGATCGTCAGCAACGAATCGGCCGAGATCATTCGCATGTTCAACACCGCGTTCGACGACCTGGGCGCGCGACCGGGCGACTATTATCCCGAGGCGCACCGCGAGGCGATCGATGCCTTCAACGCACGGATCTACGACACGGTCAACAATGGCGTCTACAAGGCCGGTTTCGCGACCACCCAGGAGGCCTACGAGGAGGCGGTCTATCCCCTCTTCGGCACGCTCGACTGGCTCGAGACGCGTCTTTCGTCGAGCCGGTACCTTGTCGGCAACACCCTGACTGAGGCCGACATCCGCCTTTTTACTACGCTGGTGCGTTTCGACCCGGTTTACCGCGGCCACTTCAAGTGCAACCTGCACTCGCTCGCCGATTATCCGAATCTCTTCGGGTATCTGCGTGACATCTACCAGATGCCCGGTGTCGCCGAGACGGTCGATTTCCGGCATATCAAGAGCCACTATTACCAGAGCCACGGCACCATCAATCCGACCGGGATCGTGCCGGCCGGGCCCCTCATGGACCTGGCCGCGCCGCATGGCCGTGAGGGCATGGGTGGACTTGCCGACTAGGTGGACGCCGCCGCGCATGGGCGGGCAAAGAGGGCTTTGACCTCGCGGTCGCCTGCGCGTAATCGCGCAGGGCTATGACCACCACGCGCTTTGCCCCTTCGCCCACGGGCCTCCTTCACGTCGGCAACATCCGCACGGCCCTGCACAACTGGTTGCTGGCCAAGCGGGCAGGCGGGCGCTTCCTGCTGCGTATCGACGACACGGATGCCGCGCGCTCGCGCGAGGACTATGTGGAGGCGATCCGGGCGGACCTTGCCTGGCTGGGCATCGTACCCGAGGGCGAGGAGCGCCAGTCGCAGCGCTTTGCCCTCTACGAGGCCGAGTTCGAGCGCCTGAAGGGCGAGGGCCGCGTCTACCCGTGCTGGGAAAGCCCGCAGGAACTTGAACTCAAGCGCAAGGTCCTCTTGGGCCGCGGGCTGCCCCCGATCTATGACCGCGGGGCGCTTGCCCTCTCCGAGGAGGAGAAGGCACAGAAAGTGGCCGCAGGAGAAGTCCCGCACTGGCGCTTCCTACTCGACCGCGATGAGCCGATTGCCTGGGAGGACGGCATTCGCGGGCCCCAGTCCTTCGATGCGGCGATGATGTCGGACCCGGTGATCCGGCGCGCCGATGGCTCCTGGCTCTACATGCTGCCCTCGGTGATCGACGATATCGCAATGGGCGTGACCGACGTTCTGCGCGGCGAGGACCACGTGTCCAACACAGCAGCGCAGGTGCAGATGTTCACGGCGCTGGGCGGCACGGTCCCGCGCTTTGCCCACGAGGCGCTGCTGGTCGGCACCGAGGGCAAGCTGTCCAAGCGGCTGGGCTCGCTTGGCATGGCGCAGCTGCGCGAGGACGGGATCGAGCCCGAGGCGCTGATTGCCCTGTTGGGGCGCCTGGGAACGTCCGATCCGGTTGATCCGGCGCTGCGTCTCGCGGACCTGGCGGCGAGCTTTGATCTTTCGCGCTTCGGCCGCGCCCCGGCACGCTTTGATGAGACCGAACTGGCGCGCGTCAACGCCGCGATTGTCCACACCCTGCCCTATGAGGCCGTAGCGGCGCGTCTCCCGGAGGGAATGGACGCGGCGGCCTGGGAGGCGGTGCGTCCCAATCTGGCGCACGTCCACGAGGCGGCGGATTGGTGGCAGGTCGTCACCGGCCACGTTGCCGCGCCGGAGCTGGGCGAGGAGGACCGCGCCTATCTCGCGACGGCTGGCGAGGTACTGGAGGGGCTCGACTGGGAGCCGGGCGTCTGGAAGGCGCTGACCGGCGCGCTCAAGGAGGCGACGGGCCGTAAGGGCAAGGCGCTGTTCCTGCCCTTGCGCCTCGCGCTGACAGGCATGGAGCACGGCCCCGACATGGGCGCGATGCTGCCCCTGATCGGCCGCGCAGCCGCGCTGGAGCGTCTGCGCGCCGTTTGACGTGCGTCAAGGACGGCATCGCACGTCCGTCCTACTTCCCGCGCGTCAGCAGGTCGCAAGGGACTTACGCGATGGGCTTCGTGATGATGATGGCGGTACATTCGCTGGCGACAACGGTCCTCATGGGGATCGGTCTTGTCGCCGTGCTTGGCGCGGGGCTGGTCGACGGCTACGTGTTCCTCGCCGTGATCGCGCTGGCCTTCGTGGCGGCCCTGCCGGTTACCTGGATAGTGCTGCGCATGTTGGGCGGCGCGGTGGCGATCCGGGATGAGGGCGCGGCGCCTCTGCGTCGGCCCTGAGGGGGCTGCGGACGCAGCCAGCGCCTGCCGGTAAGGCTTCGCGCGGCTGCGTCCGCAGTACCTTGTCTTCTTCCTATTCCATCACCCAGCCATGGCTGGCGAGCAGCGACTGGCCGGTCAGCGCGTTGGTCTGGAAGGCGGCAAAGAATAGCGCGACTTCGGCGATGTCCTCGACCGTGGTGAACTCGGTGTCGACGGTCTGGCCGAGCATGACCTTGCTGACGACCTCCTCTTCGGAGATGCCCAGTTCCTTGGACTGCTCGGGGATCTGCTTCTCGACCAGCGGGGTGCGCACGAAGCCCGGGCAGATTACATTGGTGCGCACGCCCTTGGGGCCCGCTTCCTTGGCGATCACGCGGTTGAGGCCCATCAGGCCGTGCTTGGCGGTGACATAGGCGCTCTTGAGCTTGCTCGCCTCCTTGGAGTGGACCGAGCCCATGAAGATGATCGAGCCCGAGCCCTGCTTGTACATGTGCGGGATCACCGCCTTGGAGGTCAGGAACGCGCCGTCGAGGTGGATCGCGAGCATCTTCTTCCAGTCATCGAACTTGAACTGCTCGATCGGGTTCACGATCTGGATGCCGGCGTTGGAAACCAGCACGTCGACCGTGCCCCAGGCCTCGACCACGGCGTGGACCCCGGCTTCCACCTGCTCCTCGCTGGTGACGTCCATGGCGACCGCCATGGCATCGGTTCCGTAGGTCTGCGTGATCTCGTCGGCGGCCTTCTGCGCGGCCTCCTGGTTGAGGTCGGCGATGGCCACCTTGCCGCCTTCCTCGGCGTACTTGCGGGCAATGGCAAGGCCAATGCCGCTGGCCGCGCCGGTGACGATGCAAACCTTGTCCTTCAGTTTCATGTGCGTGCTCTCTCCAGTTATCTCATCGACGCCCCGGCCTGCCCGTCTGTGTGGAGCCTGCTGGGCGTTCCCTGTGCGCGTATTCAGCCGCGTTCGCGCTCGCAGGCAAGGTCGAATGTGGCGATCTCGTCCGGTTCAATGGCGCGCTCCAGCCACTCGGGATGTTCGAGCGAGAAGATCGCGTCGGCCTTGCCCGCCTGCCAGTGCTCGTCGACCGTCATCCGGGAAAACTCGTAGTCCTTCGAATTGGTTTCATAGCCGCGCGGGCGGTTGATGAGGTGCATGATCGCGACCGGCCCTTCTGGTCGGCAGGAGAGTAGCTTGGCAAGGTCGGGATCGTCCTTCAGCTCCTCGGGCAGCTTGTCGGCCAGACGGTGCGCGGCGGCGCGCAGGGCCTGCAGCTTGCGCGACATATCGGTGCCTTGGCGGGTGCGGCTGGAGAAGCGTATGTCCTTCTCGCGCTGGGCGATGTCGGCCATCGTGCGGGGCACATCGCCGCGCGCGGCGAAAAGGTCGACCTGGAAGACTTCCATCGCGCAAGGCGGGCGGTTGTCGAGCACGTACTGCAGCGGCGTGTTCGAGACGAGGCCGCCATCCCAGTACCACTCGCCGTCGATCTGGACCGGCGGAAAGCCCGGCGGTAGCGCGCCACTTGCCATGATGTGCTCGGGGCCGATCGGGCGTTCCAGGTTGTCGAAGTAGACGAAGTTGCCGTTGAGCACGTTGACCGCGCCGACGCTGAGCCGGGTTTCGCCCCGGTTGATACGATCGAAGTCGACAAGTTCGAGGAGGCTCGTGCGCAGCGGGGCGGTGTCATAGTAGGAGAGTTCGCCAAATTCGGCAGGCCATTCGGGCAGCGGTACGGGAAAGCGCGGGTTGAAGAAGCCCGGGATGCCAAGCGTCGAGGCGAAGAGTGCGGAGGCTTCGTTGAACGTGCGCCGGGCAAAGCCGATGGGTTCATCGAGCTTGTAGAGCAGTTCCGAGGAGGCACGCTCCCAGAAGGTGCGCAGCGCCTTCACGCGCTCGCCCAAGGGATTACCGGCAATGAGCGCGGCGTTGATTGCGCCAATCGAGATGCCCGAGATCCAGTCGGGCCGCATGTCCTCGGCGGCGAGCGCCTCGTAGACCCCGGCCTGGTAGGCGCCGAGCGCGCCGCCGCCCTGCAGGACAAGCGCGGTGTAGGTGCCCGCCTCGCGTCCGGAACGGCTGGCAACCGGGCCCCACGGGGCGCGGATCGGCGTATCCTGGTAGTTCATGGCGGCTTTCCCTCGCGATCAGGGCATGGTGCGTTGCAACATATGGGCCTTGATCGGCCCGGTTGCAACGCCGCGTGAGGCAACAGGCCCCACGCACAGTCCCGGGATCGGCGGGGAGAGCCGGCCTCGCGTCAGGAGCCTTGCGCTTCCGCCTCGGCTTCGGCCACCGCCTCGCTCGCCGCTTCAAGAAGGCGCCGTTCCAGCGCCTTGAGGCGGTTGGCCGAGGTGATCTTCTCGCCCAGGAGGTCGGTCACGTAGAAGGTGTCGACCGCGCGCTCGCCATAGGTCGCGATATGCGCCGAATAGACCATGAGCTTGGCTTCGAAGAGCGCGTGGGCAAGCCGGTTGAGGAGCGCGGGACGGTCGCGTGCGGTCGCCTCGACCACGGTAAAGCGGTTGGACGCGCCGTTGTCGAAGATGACCCGGGGGCGCACGTCGAAGGCGTCGGCACGCGGGCGCACCTCGGGCTTGGCGACAAGCTGGGGCAGGATCTTGATGCGGTTGGCAAGCGCGTTCTCGATCGATTCGCGCAGCCGGTCGAGCTGGGCCTCCTCGCTGAAGGGGCGCCCGAGCGGGTCCTGCACGAGGAAGTTGTCGACCGCGCGGCCCGTGCGCGTGGTGTGGATGCGCGCATCGATGATGTTGCCGCCAGCCAGGTGGATGCCGCCCGCGATGCGGTAGAACAGGCCCGGGTGGTCCGAGGCGATCACGGTCACCAGCGTGGCGGTGCGCGCGGGGTCGTATTCGGTGTGGATCGAGAGCGGATCGTCGTCGGCCGCGAGAAGCTGCGCCAGGTTCTTGGCGATGACGTCCTCGGGCTCGGCGATCCAGTAGGCGTCGATCAGCTTGCCGCCGACCTTCTCCACCAGTTCGGCGTTTTCCGGGGCGAGGGCGCGCACGGCCTCCTTCTTGGCCTCGACGCGCTGTTCGCGGCCAAACTGCGCATGGCCCAGGCGCAGACGCTCTTCCGAGGCGTTGTAGAGCTCGGCGATGAGCTGGCGCTTCCACGAGTTCCAGGTGCCCGGCCCCACCGCGCGGATGTCGACGATGGTGAGCAGCGTCAGCTGGCGCAGGCGGTCGAGCGATTCCATCTTCTCGACGAAATCGAAGATCGTCTTCGCATCGGAAAGGTCGCGCTTGAAGGCGGTGGCCGAGAGGAGCAGGTGCCAGCGCACCAGCCAGGAGACGAGCTCGGTCTCCTCCTCGTCGAAGCCGAAGCGCGGGCACAGCTTGAGCGCGATCTCGGAGCCCAGGATCGAGTGGTCGCCGCCGCGGCCCTTGGCGATGTCGTGGAGCAGCACCGAGGCGTAGAGCGCCCGGCGCGAGCGTACCTTGTGGACGATGTCATGCGCGAGCGGGTGGTCGTCCTTGAGCTCGCCCCGCTCGATCTTCGCCAAGAGGCCGATGGCGCGGATGGTGTGCTCGTCGACCGTGTAGTGGTGGTACATGTCGAACTGCATCTGCGCGTTGACGCGGCCGAACTCGGTGATGAAGCGCCCGAAGACGCCCGCCTCGTTGAACCAGCGCAGCACCGTCTCGGGGTCGTTGCGGCTGGTTAGCAGTTCCAGGAACAGCGCATTCGCGCGCGTGTCCTCGCGCACCTCCTCCTTGATGAGGGCGGCGTCGTGCTGGATCTGGCGCATCGTCTCGGGATGGACTTCGAGACGCTCCTTGTCGGCGATCACGAAGATCTCGATCATGCGCACCGGGTCCTTGGTGAACCAGTCGTCGGACGGCGCCTTGATCCGTCCGCCAAAGACCTTGTAGCCCTTGACGATGCGCTCCTTGGCCTTGAACCCGGCGAGCAGGCCGCGCGGCTGCTTCTTGGCGAACTGCTCATCAAGCTGGGCGAGGAACACGCCGGTCAGGCTGCCCACCGTCTTCGCCTGAAGGAAGAACATGTGCATGAAGCGCTCGACCGCGCTTTTGCCCGGGCGGTCGGTGTAGTTCATCCGCGCCGCGACCTCGCGCTGGAGGTCGAAGGTCAGGCGGTCCTCGGCGCGATTGGCGATGGTGTGCAGGTGGCAGCGCACCGCCCAGAAGAAGTTTTCCGCGCGGCGGAAGGCGAGGTATTCCTTGCGGGTGAAGAGCCCGGCGTCGACCAGTTCGCCCGGATCGCGCACATGGTGCAGGTACTTGCCGATCCAGTAGAGCGTGTGAAGGTCGCGCAGGCCTCCCTTGCCCTCCTTGATATTGGGTTCGACCACGTAGCGGCTGTCGCCCATGCGCTTGTGGCGTTCGTCGCGCTCGGCCAGCTTCTCGACCACGAACTGGCGCTCGGTCCCTTGCGCGACATCGCGCCAGAAGCGGGCCTGCGCTTCCTCGTAGACGTCCTGGTCGCCCCAGACGTAGCGGCCTTCGAGCATCGCGGTGCGGATGGTGAGGTCGGACTTCGACATGCGCACCATGTCGTCGAGCGAGCGGCTCGAATGGCCGACCTTCAGCCCCAGGTCCCACATGAAGTAGAGCATCGCCTCGATGACCTGCTCGCACCAGGGCGTGTGCTTCATGGGGGTGAGGAAGGCGATGTCGACGTCCGAGTGCGGCGCCATCTCGCCGCGCCCGTAGCCGCCCACCGCCATGAAGCACAGCCGCTCACCCTTGGAACGGTTGACCGCCGGGTAGACGTGCTTGACCACGTGGTCGTGCATGACGCGCAGCAGTTGGTCGGTGAGGAAAGCCTGCGCCTCGGCGATTTCGTGCCCGGCCGAGGGCTTCTCGGTTAGACGCCTCTCGATCTCCGCACGCCCCTCGGCAAGCGCGGTGCGCATGGTCTCGACCACGAACTGGCGGGATTTGGACGGACCATAGGCCGCCACCAGCTTGTCGATGGTCTGGACGAGTTCGCGCCGGTCGATCACGGAACGCGGGGAAGGGATACGAATGACACTCATGACGGGAAGCTTCTAAACGTCGCAAACGACAAGAGGAAGTCGGCACAAGGCATCATGTGCGCCGAACTTCTCCCGTGGTGCTGCGATTTTTGCAGGTCTGGTTTCAAATCGCGACTACCATCAAAGGGGCGGCTATGCCAGAAGGCAGCCAAATGGCCCGATCTCCTGCGCTTTTGCGCGGAAGAAAGGGCCCCGCGCTACCTGACGAATCGAAAAAGGGTCCAAGGCACTTGTCTCTGACAACTCTGGCCGCCGCTGTCGCCACGCAGGCGCACGAACCGATCTACTGGGTCAATCTGGGCCTCAAGAATGGCATCGACCTGGGCTTCTTCACTCTGCGCTACTACTCGCTGGCCTATCTCGCCGGTCTGCTGCTGGCCTATTGGCACATCAGCCGCATGATCCGCGAGCCCGGTGCGCCGATGGCGCAGCGCCATGTCGATGACCTGTTCTTCTACTGCACCCTGGGCGTGATCCTGGGCGGGCGGCTGGGCTACGCGACGTTCTACACCGGCGGCGATACCGGTATTCCCAGCCTCTGGCTGCATCCGGGCGAGATGGTGAAGCTGTGGCACGGGGGCATGAGCTTCCACGGCGGGCTGATCGGCGTCACGCTGGCCATGGCCTTCGTCGCCTGGCGCAATGCGCTCAGCCTCGTGCGCGTGGCCGACTATGTCTCTGTCTGTGTGCCTTTCGGCATGTTCTTTGGACGCCTTGCCAACTTCGTGAACGGCGAGCTCTGGGGCCGGGTGGCCGGACCCGAGGTGCCCTGGGCGATGGTTTTCCCCGACGCGCCCGACCAGCTTGCGCGCCATCCCAGCCAGCTTTATGAAGCGGGCCTTGAGGGCCTGATGCTGATCCTCATCATGCTGCCGCTGTTCTGGAAGAGCCGCGCGCGCTTCCGTCCGGGCCTCCTTGTCGGGGTCTTCGTGACTGGCATTGCCTGTGCGCGCTTCATCGTCGAGTTCTACCGCGAACCCGACGCGCAGCTGGCCGAATTTGCCCACCAGACCGGCCTTTCGATGGGCCAGTGGCTGACGATCCCGCTCATCCTGCTGGGCCTCGGTCTGGTCGGGCGCGCGCTGGCACGTCCGGCCCTGGGCACGGCACCGAGCGCCAAGGCGAGCCAATGACCGGAGGGGCGACGGACGGCGAGACCCTCGCCAGCATGTTCCAGCGCCTGATCGCCAACTACGGGCCGATCACGCTCCAGCACTACATGGGCGAGGCGAACGCGCGCTATTACGCGGGCAAGGACCCGCTGGGCAGCGCCGGTGATTTCATTACCGCGCCCGAGATCAGCCAGATGTTCGGCGAGCTGATCGGGCTGTGGCTGGCCGACATCTGGATCCGCGCGGGGCGCGATCCCGACGTCCACTATGTCGAGCTGGGGCCGGGGCGCGGGACACTGGCCAAGGACGCGCTGCGGGCGATGAAGCGCTATGGTCTGGAGCCGCGCGTCCACTTCGTGGAGACCTCGACCACGCTCAAGGACATCCAGCTGGCCGGCGTGCCGCAGGCGCGTTTTCACCATGACCTTTCGAGCCTGCCGAACGACGGGCCGCTGCTGGTCGTGGGCAACGAATTCCTCGACGCGCTGCCCGTACGCCAGTTGGTGCGCATGGCCGATGGCTGGCGCGAGCGCTGCGTCGATTTTCAGGACGGACGCTTCCTGCCGGTGGCGGGCACCAAGCCGATGGACGCGGCGATCCCGGCGGAACTCAAGGACAGCCCCGAAGGGACGCTGATCGAAACCTGCCCGGGGGCCGCGGCGGCGGTTTACGAGCTCGCCGGGCGTCTTGCCCAGCAGGGCGGCGCGGCGCTTCTTATCGACTATGGCTACGATCAGCCGCGCACCGGCTCCACGCTGCAGGCGCTGCGGGCCCACACCAAGGTCGATCCTTTCACGATGCCCGGCGAGGCCGACCTTACCTGCCACGTTGATTTCGTGACCCTCGCCAATGTCGCGCTTTCGCACGGCTGCAAACATCTCGGCACGGTGCCGCAGGGCCGCTTCCTGCGCGATCTAGGCATCGAGGCGCGCGCGGCCGCGCTCGCCAAGGTTGCGCCTCAGCACGAAGCGGCTTTACATGCGTCCAAGGATCGCCTGATCGAGGAGGGCCAGATGGGGGCATTGTTCAAGGTCATGGGGCTTGCTTCGCCGGAGTGGCCCGATGGCGCGAGCTTCTGAGGCGCTGCGCGCGCGCGGCGAATTCGGCTCGACCGGACCGGACAAGCTGGAAAAACTGCTGGGCGCGCTGGCGCTGGTCATGCTCGCCTTCGTCACGGCCGCTGTTTTGCGCGGCATGGACGAGTGGGGGCGGGTCCCCGGCGTCGTCTGGCTGCACCTTGCGACCATCGCCCTCGCGCTGGTCCTGACGCCGGTACTCCTGTGGCGCATGCGCGGCACGAAAGGGCACCGCGTGCTGGGCTACACCTGGTGCGCGGCGATGCTGGCGACGGCTATCGACAGCTTCTTCATTCGCCTGCAGCAGCCGGGCCAGCTCAGCCCGATCCACGCGCTTTCATTTCTGACCCTGGTGCTTGTGCCGGTGCTGGTCCTCGCCGCCCGGCGCCACGATGTCTACCGCCACCGCCGAACGGTGCGCGGGCTCATCATCGGGGCGCTGCTGATCGCGGGCTTCTTTACCTTCCCGTTCCACCGCCTGCTGGGCCACTGGCTCTTCGGATGAGCCGACAGGTAGGTGCTACTCGATGACCCGCACGCGCGGTGTCTCGGGTACCTCGCGCACCGGCACGGCGGAAAGCCAGGCCTCGAGCGCATCGAGATCGAGCCCGCCGACCGTGGGATCGGTGCCTTCGGCAAGCCCGACATAGCCGTCCCCGCCTTGGTCGAGGAACGAGTTCACCGTCACCCGGTAGCTTGCGTCGAGGTCGAGCGGCTGACCGTTGAAGGCGAGCTGGGTGATCCGATCTCCGGCAGGCCGCGTGGTGTCGATGGTGTAGGTGAGGGTGGAGGAGGGTACCAGAACGCTGGCGGACGGCGTCGCACCCATGCCGCTTTCGAGGATCGCCTTGATCTGCGCGCCGGTGAAGGTGCGCGTCATCAGCGTGTTGCCGAAGGGCTGGACGGTGAAGATCTGGCCGAAGGTCACCGCGCCATCGGCGCCAGGCTCGATGGGCGCGCGCACGCCTGCACTGTTCATGAAGGCGATCTGAGCGCCCGCCGCGCGGGTGGCGGCCAGCTGCGAATCGGCGATGAGCTGGTCCACAGGGCCGCCCTTGCGGTCTTCCTTCGCATCGCTCCAGTCGCGCGGCGCACCGCCCGAGAGATGGCCGACCGTACGCTCGGAATAGGCGCTCGCGGCATCGAGATAGCGCCCGACGTACTGTGCGATGTCCGCGCGGGCCGGGTAGACAGGCACGAGATCGGTCTGGACAACCTCCCCGCGCGAGGTCGTGTAGCCCTCCGACTGGACCGGAAGGTTGCGCGCCTGGGCGGAGACGACATGGTTGGAGGCCGGGTCGATATCGAGCGTCAGGCGCGTGACCATGCGCCCGTAGGACCCGGCGCTGGTAAGCAGCAGCGGGGCGGCGCCCTCGCGCGGCATCTCGCAGATGTAGGCCTGATGGGTGTGCCCGGAAATCACGACATCGACCTTGGAGGAGAGCTTGTCGAGGATGGGCTGGATGTCGCCTGTAAAGCCGTCGCAGGCGTTGGGATCGGAGGTGTCGGCCTGCGCGCCGCCCTGGTGGATGAGGACGATGACGGCATCGGCCCCTTCGCGTCGCAGCACCGGGACCGCACGGTTGATCGCCTCGGCCTCGTCGCCGAAGGTCAGCCCCGCAATGCCGCCGGGCGAGACCAGCGAGGGCGTGCCCTTGAGCGTCAGACCCACAAAGCCCAGCGTCACTTTCGCGGCACCTTCGCCAAAGCTTTTGAGGCCCGTGGCGGGGAACAGCGTGGTGCCGTCCTCGGTGTAGGTGCTGGCCGATAGGTAGCGGAAGTTGGCGCCCACGAACTGTTCCAGCTGGCAGGGCTCGCGCTGGGTGTTCTTCTCGCAGCCCCCGTTCTGGACGCGCAGGAGCTCGGTCCGGCCCCGGTCGAATTCGTGGTTGCCCACCGCGTTGAAGTCGAGCCCGATGCGGTTCATCACCCCGATGCTCGGCTCGTCGAGGAAGAGCGAGGAGGCAAGCGGCGAGGCCGAGATGAGATCGCCCGCCGAAACCGTAGCAGAATAGCGGAATTCGTGGCGCAGGGCATCGAGCGCGCTTGCCAGATGCGCGGCCCCGCCTGCTGGGACCTTGACCGTACCGCCCTCGCCGTCGGGCCAGCTGACCGTGGCCTTGGGGGCGGCGATGTTGCCGTGGAAATCGTTGAAAGCGAGGATGCCGACCTCGACCGGGGGCTGGGCCTTCGTGGAGGAGAGCGATGCCCCCTGCGGCGTGGCGCAGGCGGCCAGCAGCGGGGCGAGAAGGGCGGCGGCGCACAGCGCACGCGTGCGCGTCGAAAGACGGGTCATGGGGCTTCTATCCAGCGGGGCGATGACGGGAAAGTGACGAAAATTCAACGTGCGCCCGCTTCGAGCGCGTGCATGTCGTCGTCCGAAAGACCGAAATGATGGCCGACCTCGTGGATGACGACATGGGTGACGAGGTCTTCGAGATTGACGCCCGTCTCGCACCATTCGGCAAGGAGCGGCTGGCGGTAGAGGGTGATGCGCGGGCGCAGCTCTCCGCCGGTCCAGATGCTCTCATCGCCCAGCGGATGGCCGTGGTAGAGGCCGGTCAGGTCGAACGGCTCGGTAAGGCCGACGGCCTGCAGCGTCTCGGCATCGGCAAACTCCTCGATGTGGACGGTGATGCCCTCGAGGTGCTCGGCGAAGGGGGCGGGAATGCGGGTGAAGGCGGCCAGCGCCATCGCCTCGAACTGTTGAGGGCTCGGGGCAGGTCCGATGCGATGGGGCATGGCCGGTGTCCTCTCCTGTTCGGGCTTACTCGCCGAGAATGCGCGCGATGCCCGCGGCGGTCTCGGGGTGGTAGGTGGGGCGCGCGGTGGCGAAGATCGCGCGCGCCTTCTCCGGCCCCCAGTCTTCCTGCTGCATCAGGCGCTGGTATATCGGGTAGACGAGCAGCCCGCGCCCGATCCGCCCGACGAACTCGGCCATGGCCGGGAACGCAGGCTCGTAGCGGTTGACGATGGCCAGCTCGAACCAGGCCGACTGCACGTAGGCGTTCTCCGAATTGGAGAGCGTGAGCCCTTCGTCCAGTTCGCGCAGGCGCTCCTGGCTGAGCTCGCGCGGCAAGCCATTCAGGAAGCGCAGCCACTGCTGCGTGCTCCACCCCTGTGTGTCGATGGCGCTGACCGGGCCGCCCGCTTCAAAGCCACTCAGCAGCTCGTCGACCTGTGCGAGGGTCTCGCTCTTCACGTGGACCGCGTTGTCGGGAACGCCTGCTCCATAGGCCCAGCGGTCGAGCTGGAGTGCCAGTTCGGTGTCCGGCTGGTCCTTCAGTATCCGTTCGCGCAGGTCGGCGAGGAAACCGGCGGTCGTCTGCGGCTGGAAGGCGTGACGGTCGAAGTAGGAGGTGAGATAGGCATCCCAGGCCTCGCGGCCAAGGCGGGTTTCCAGCATGCGCAGGAAGTTGGAGCCCTTGGTGTAGTCCAGCTCGCCCTCGCCGGGATTGCCGTGGAGGCGCGAAGGCGCCGCCGTCATGCCCGGCTTCATGTCATCGCCCATGGCCGTGATGTCGCGCATCATCGAATCCCAGTCGAGATCGGCGTACATCGCGGCGCGCTCCTTGCCGTAGAGCGCCTCCATGATGCGGTTCTCGAAGTAGGTGGTGAAGCCTTCGTTGAGCCACGAATCCGACCAGGTCGCGTTGGTGACAAGGTTGCCCGACCAGGAGTGTGCCAGTTCGTGCGCGACGACGTCCGTGTTCGAGCGGTCACCCGTCACGATGGTGGGCGTCAGGAAGGTGAGCATGGGGTTTTCCATGCCGCCGTAGGGGAAGGCGGGCGGGAGCAGCAGCATGTCGTAGCGGCCCCAGCGGTAGGGGCCGTAGAGCGCGCTCGCCGCATCGATCATCTTCTCGACATCGGCGAATTCGTAAGCTGCCTTCTCCAGCATCGGCGCTTCGGTCCACACGCCCGAACGGGGCCCAAGCGACTTGAACTTGAGGTCGCCCACGGCAAAGGCGATGAGGTAGGGCGGGACCGGCTTGTCCATGCGGAAACGGAAGGCACGGCGCCCGTCGGGCAGAGCCTCGCCCTTGTCGCCCGAGAGCTTCTCCGCGCTCATCACCGCGACAAGGTCGCCCGGCACGCGCAAGGTGGCGTCCCAGGTCTGGCGGATGCCGGGGCTGTCCTGGGTGGGCACCCAGGAGCGGTTATGGATCGCCTGGCCCTGGCTGTAGAGGTAGGGCTGGGTCTTGCCGAAGGTCATCTCGGGCGGCAGCCACTGCAGAGCCGAGGCCTTGGGCGAGGTGCGGTAGGTGACGCGCACCTGCTTTGCGCGGTTCAACTGGACGGTGAGGGCCGAACCAAGCTCGTCGTTGTCGGGCTCACCCAGTGTGTAGGTGAGCGGCGTGCCTTTGCCGTCCGTGACAGAGGCAATCGTCATGTCCTTGACGTCGAGCACGATCTCCTTGGCATCGGCGTCGGCCAGCACGTCGAGCGTGGCCGTTCCGGCGAGCGTCTTGCTGGCGAAATCGACGTCGAGATCGAGCGAGACGTGGGTCACGCGCGCGGCTTCCGGCTCGGCATGGGTCCAGACATCGCGCGCTTCGGGCGTGGTCAGGATCGGGGCGGGGGCAGTGGCCTCGCGCGCATCGGCCGCCAGGGCCGGGACGCTGAAAAGAGGGGCGGTTCCGGCGAGAAGGACACCGAGCAGGGAGGGGGCAAGAAGTTTACGCATCGCGGCAACTTATGGTCGCGTGTCGGATTGCGCAAGCGGCGCGGATACGCGTATTTCGATAGGCGCTGCGCTTCAAGTTCGGTGTGTTTGCGGGACCGTGAGGGTGAAGCGCAAACCTTCCGATGCGTATTCGAGTTCGCTTCTCCCGCCAAAATCGCCCGGAAGCATCCGCTCCAGAATCTGGGTGCCGAACCCGCGCCGGGTAGGTGGGGTGACGTCGGGGCCGCCCCGTTCGCGCCAGCTGAGCACGAAGGGCAGGTCCCGGCCCGCGGTCCAGCTGAGCGCCACATGCCCTTCGTCCCGGCTCAACGCCCCGTACTTGGCGGCGTTGGTCGCGAGTTCATGGATGGCCAGCGCAAGCGAGAGTGTCTGGCGCCCGGTCACGACATGGCGCGGGCCGGAGAGTGCGATGCGGTCCGGACGGTCGACGTAGGGCGCCAGGATGTGCTCCAGGATGGTCTCCACATCGGCCTCGCGCCAGTCGGTGCGAATGAGTACGTCGTGGGTGCGGGCCATGGCCTGAAGGCGGCTTTCCAGGCGCCTGCGGGCTTCGGTGAGAGAGATGTCGCCGCGCAGGGTCTGGGCGGCGATGGCCTGCGCGACCGAGAGCGCGTTCTTGACCCGATGGACAAGTTCCTGCGCGACTACCTCGGCCTGCTGGCGTGCAAGGACGGCGCCGGTGGTCTCGATCACGGTGTCGAGCATGCCCACCACGGTGCCGCGCTCGTCGCGCACCGGGCCGTAGCAGAAAGTGAACCAGGCATCCTCCGGGGTACCCTGGCGCTCCACCACAAGGGGAAAGTCCTCGATGAACGTCGGCTCGCCTGCAAAGGCCCGGTCGGCGATGGGGCCGATCGTCGGCCAGGCTTCGGCCCAGACCGTGCTGAACGGGAGCCCCAGTGCCGGGGGCTTGTTGCCCAGGATCGGCAGGAACGCGTCGTTGGGAATGGTGGTGAGGTGCTCGCCCCAGACGACGCATTGGGGAAAGCGCGAGGCCAGCGCGGTCGCCACCGTGGTCTTGAGCGTTGCGGACCATCCCTCGGGCGGGCCGAGGGGATGGTCTGTCCAATCGTGAGTGCGAATGGCTTCGGCCATGCGGCCGCCGCCTGTCAGGAACTTCAGCATGGCGCCGCCTGGAGGGCCTGCGCCATGCCGGTGATCGTCCGCCGGATCGGCGGCGGATCAGATATCAAGATTGGCGACGTTGAGCGCGTTTTCCTGGATGAAGTCGCGGCGCGGTTCGACCACGTCGCCCATCAGGCGCGTAAAGATTTCGTCGGTCACGTCGGCATCCTCGACCTTGACCTGGAGCAGGGCGCGGTTCTCGGGGTCGAGCGTCGTTTCCCAGAGCTGCTCGGCGTTCATTTCGCCAAGGCCCTTGTAGCGCTGGATCGAGAGGCCCTTGCGTCCGGCCGCGAGCACCTTTTCGAGGAGCTGGCTGGGGCGCGCAATGGCATCCGCATCAGCGGTGGGGCGCTGGACGTCCTCGTCGCCCTCGGTCTCACCGTCGTCGGTCGAGACCGCGGTGGCGCGCACCAGGCGGCTGACCGAGGAATAGACATCGGCGTGCTCGGCGGCGAGCTTGGCCAGCTTGCGCGCCTCGGCGCTGGTGAGGAAGGCGGCCTCGATCTTGTGGTTGTCGGTCACGCCGCGCCACAGGCGGTTGATGTCGAGCGCGCCGCCCTCGGTCGGGGTGACGCTCCACTTGGCTTCGCTGTCCGCGAACTCAAGCCACTCGGCGGTCTTCTTGTAGGCCGCGGCGCGTTCCTCGGTCGAAAGATCAGGCGCGAAGGCACCGGCCAGCGCCAGGGCCTCGATGATCGAGGCGTTGTAGCGGCGCGGCACGAAGGCCATCAGGTTGCGCATGCGGATCGCGTGTTCGACCAGGCCTTCCAGGTCCTGGCCCGTGCGCGCACCGCCGGCGGTCTCCAGCACGCGGCCGTTGAGTCCGGCCTCGACGAGGTAGCGGTCGAGCGCGGCGTTATCCTTGAGGTAGACCTCGCTGCGGCCCTTGGCGACCTTGTAGAGCGGGGGCTGCGCGATGAAGAGGTGCCCGGAGCGGATGATCTCGGGCATCTGGCGGTGGAAGAAGGTCAGGAGCAGAGTGCGGATGTGCGCGCCGTCGACGTCGGCGTCGGTCATGATGACGATCTTGTGGTAGCGCAGCTTTTCCAGGTTGAAGTCATCGCGGATGCCCGTGCCCATGGCCTGGATCAGCGTGCCCACTTCCTTGGAGGAGATGATGCGGTCGAAGCGCGCGCGCTCGACGTTGAGGATCTTGCCCTTCAGCGGGAGGATGGCCTGGGTCTTGCGGTCGCGGCCCTGCTTGGCCGAACCACCTGCGGAGTCGCCCTCGACCAGGAACAGTTCGCACAAGCTCGGGTCGCGCTCCTGGCAGTCGGCAAGCTTGCCGGGCAGGCTGGCGATGTCCATCACGCCCTTGCGGCGCGTGAGCTCGCGCGCGCGCTTGGCCGCTTCACGTGCGGCCGCGGCATCGATGACCTTCTGGATGATGGCCTTGCCGGTCGCCGGGTTTTCCTCCAGCCACTCGCTCATCTTCTCGCCCATCAGGCTTTCGAGCGGCTGGCGCACTTCGGAGGAGACCAGCTTGTCCTTGGTCTGGCTGGAGAACTTGGGGTCGGGCAGCTTGACCGAGACGATCGCGGTCAGGCCCTCGCGCATGTCATCGCCCGAAAGGGTGACCTTTTCCTTCTTCAGCAGCCCGGCGCGCTCGGCATAGCCGTTCAAGGTGCGCGTCAGCGCGGCGCGGAACGCGGCAAGGTGGGTGCCGCCGTCGCGCTGGGGGATGTTGTTGGTGAAGGTGAGGACGTTCTCGTAATACGAATCGTTCCACTGCAGCGCGACCTCGATGCCGATCCCGTCCTTGTCCGCGGTGATCGCGATGGGCGCTTCCATCAGCGCGCTCTTGGTGCGGTCGAGGTACTGCACGAAGGCGCCGATGCCGCCTTCGTAGTAGAGGTCGTGCTCGCCCACTTCCTCACCGCGCAGGTCGCGCAGCAGGATGCGCACGCCCGAGTTGAGGAAGGCGAGCTCGCGGTAGCGGCGTTCCAGCTTGTCGAAATCGAACTCGGTGACGTTCTTGAACGTCTCGTGGCTGGCCTGGAAGGTCACGCGCGTGCCCTTCTTGAAGCCGTTGTCGTCCGGGTTCTGGTCCGTGCGGGGCGCGTCGCCCTTGACGATGAGGGGGGCCACGGCATCGCCGTGCTCGAAGCGCATCCAGTGCTCCTTGCCGTCGCGCCAGATGGTGAGTTCGAGCCATTCCGAGAGTGCGTTCACCACCGAGACGCCCACGCCGTGGAGGCCGCCCGAGACCTTGTAGGCGTTATCGTCCGAGGTGTTCTCGAACTTGCCGCCCGCGTGGAGCTGGGTCATGATGACCTCGGCCGCCGAGACGCCTTCTTCCTTGTGCATGTCGACAGGGATGCCGCGGCCGTTGTCTTCCACCGAAACCGAACCGTCGGCGTTGAGCTCGATCAGGACGAGGTCGCAGTGGCCTGCGAGCGCTTCGTCGATCGCGTTGTCCGAGACCTCGAAGACCATGTGGTGCAGGCCCGAGCCATCGTCGGTATCGCCGATGTACATGCCGGGACGCTTGCGGACTGCGTCCAGCCCCTTGAGGACCTTGATCGAATCTGCGCCGTAGGCGTTGCTGTTCTTCTGGTTTTCGGGATCGGTAGCCATGTTTCCGGCTATAGCATCGCGACGGTCAAACCCAAGCAAAACCGCAAGCCGGGGGCTGTCCTTATCCACAAGGCAGCGGCAGGGCGCGGTTCGGGGGCCAGACTACGGCGATCGGGCATGGAAAAGGGCGACCCTTGCGAGGCCGCCCGTTGGTGGTTGCGTCAGGCTTTCGCGGCGCGGTGGCCACGTGGTGGCCGAGGCGTGTCCTCAGGCCAGGGTGAGCGCGAATCCCAGTGCGCAGATACCTAGTGCAGCGGCAAAGCCGATCGATTTTTCGACAAGTGTCATGACATCCTCCTCAAGATTTCCCAAAAGCGGCCGGTTTTCCCGGCTCGTCAGCAACACTACGCCACTTGACAGCAACGAACAAGGCGAGGGGCGCATCGCCACGACGTTCTTTGGTCTAAGATGCGCGGCATACAATCACGGGTGACGGCCCGGGTGGCGGGGCTCGCTCTTCGGCGGCAACCGGCGGTTTGCGGCCTGCATAAAGTTCCTTTCGCACGTTCGGAGTGTCTGGACAGCGCGGGCGCGCCCGACTATCGGCCAGCCATGAGCATCCAGACCACTGAATCGGTCCTGATTGTCGATTTCGGCAGCCAGGTGACCCAGCTGATCGCACGCCGCGTCCGCGAAGCGGGCGTCTATTCCGAGATCGCCCCGTTCACCAACGCGGCGGAAGCCTTCGAGCGCATGAAGCCGGTGGGGATCATCCTCTCGGGCTCGCCCGCTTCGGTCCTCGACGAGGACGGCCCGCGCATTCCCGACGTGATCCTCGAGAGCGGTCTCCCGATCCTGGGTATCTGCTATGGCCAGCAGTCGCTCACCCACCAGCTTGGCGGTGAAGTGACGCTCGGCGATTCGGGTGAGTTCGGCCGGGCCTTCATCGAAATCCAGGACGAGTGCGCGCTCTTCGACGGTCTCTGGAAGGTCGGCGAGAAGCACCAGGTCTGGATGAGCCATGGCGACAAGGTGACCCAGCTGGCGGACGGTTTCCGCCCGGTGGCTTCGTCGCCCGGTGCCCCCTTCGCGGTGATCGCCAACGACGAGAAGCGCATCTATGCCATGCAGTTCCACCCCGAAGTCGTGCACACGCCCGACGGCGGCAAGCTGCTCAAGAACTTCGTGCGCCACGTGTGCGGTCTCTCGGGCGACTGGACCATGGCGGAGTTCCGCAAGGCCAAGATCGACGAGATCCGCGAGCAGGTCGGCGATGGCCGGGTGATCTGCGGTCTTTCGGGCGGCGTCGATTCGGCGGTGGCCGCCGTCCTCATCCACGAGGCGATCGGTGATCAGCTCACCTGCGTCTTCGTCGACCATGGCCTGATGCGCATGGGCGAGGCCGAGCAGGTCGTCTCGCTGTTCCGCGGCGCCTACCAGATCCCGCTGGTCCACGTCGACGCCTCGACGCTGTTCCTCAAGGGTCTCGAGGGCGTCACCGACCCCGAGAAGAAGCGCAAGTTCATCGGCAAGACCTTCATCGACGTCTTCGAGGACGAGGCGAAGAAGATCGGCGGCGCCGAGTTCCTCGCTCAGGGCACGCTCTATCCCGACGTCATCGAATCGGTCTCCTTCACCGGCGGCCCTTCGGTCACGATCAAGAGCCACCATAACGTGGGCGGCCTGCCCGAGCGCATGGACATGAAGCTGGTCGAGCCGCTGCGCGAACTGTTCAAGGACGAAGTGCGCGAGCTGGGCCGTGAGCTTGGCCTCCCCGAAATCTTCGTGGGCCGTCACCCCTTCCCGGGGCCGGGCCTTGCCATCCGCATTCCGGGCGAAGTCAGCCGCGAGAAGGCCGACATCCTGCGCAAGGCGGATGCGATCTACCTTGAGGAAATCCGCAGCGCGGGTCTCTACGACGCGATCTGGCAGGCCTTCGCCGTGCTGCTTCCGGTCAAGACCGTGGGCGTGATGGGCGACGGGCGCACCTACGACAATGTCTGTGCGCTGCGCGCGGTGACCTCCACCGATGGCATGACCGCCGACATCTATCCCTTCGACGCCGCGTTCCTGAGCCGGGTTGCCACCCGCATCATCAACGAGGTAAAGGGCATCAACCGCGTGGTCTACGACTACACCTCGAAGCCCCCGGGCACGATCGAGTGGGAGTGATCGGCACGGCCGGGCCTGCGCGCTGACACGCTTGGGTCCACCGCCGCTGACTTATACGAAAAGGCCGCCGCTGCGCTTCGCAGTGGCGGCCTTTTTCGTTGAGAGCGATGCTTCGGTTCAGGCCAGCTTCGCTTCGCGGCGGCGCTTCCAGGCGGTTACCGCAAAGGTCGCGATGAGCGTGCCGAGGCCGACCGTCGCGATGAGCGTGCCCATCGGGCGCGGAGTGCCATCGGCCATCCAGCCCAGCAGCGCGGTGGCAAAGACGCCGCTGCCGAACTGCATCGCGCCCACCAGCGCCGAGGTGGCGCCGGCGCGCTCGGGATGGGCGTCCATGGCGCCCGCCACGATGTTGGCGATGAAGATGCCATTGCCCGACATGAACAGCAGGAGCACAATGACGAGGCCGGGCAGGCCGCCAAGGCCCGTGTAGGTCGTCGCCAGCGTCGCCAGGCTTGCCGCGCCGATGAGGAGCGCGCCCATGCGTGCCATGCGCTCGCTGCCCAGGCGCATCACGAGGCGCGAATTGGCAAAGCCGAGCGCCATCTGCCCGAAGATACCGAGCGAGAACAGCAGGCCATAGGCCCGCGCGTCGACGTTGTAGTACTCGATATAGGCAAAAGGCGATCCGCCGACATAGGTGTAGATCCCGGCGTAGTAGAACCCGCCCGCAATGCCGTAGCCCAGCACCACGGGGTCCTTCAGGAGCGTCCAGTAGACCGCAAAGGAGCGGGCAATCGGCGTCTGGTTGCGGCGCTCGGTCGGGAGCGTTTCGGGGAGGCGCAGGACAGCCACGAACATGGCCGCGCTCACCGCTACAAGCAGCCAGAAGGAGAGGTGCCACGAGCCGAAGCGTAGCAGTTGCCCGCCGATCAGCGGGCCCAGCAGCGGCGCCACGCCCATGATGAGCATCAGGATCGAGAGCATCTGTGCAGCCTTGTCGCGGCTGTGCAGGTCGCGCACCATGGCGCGGGCGAGCACAGGGCCCGCGCAGGCCCCCAGCGCCTGGACCACGCGCCAGCCCAGGAGTTGGGGCAGCGTGTCCGCAAGCGCGCAGCCCGCCGATCCCACCATGAAGAGGGCAAGGCCTGCCAGCACCGGTCCGCGCCGTCCAAGCCGGTCGCCGATCGGCCCCCACAGGATCTGCCCCAGGCTGAAGCCGATGAGGAAGGTGGAGAGGGTCAGCTCCACCCCGCGCCCGAACTCGCCCTTCATGTCGGGAAGGGCGGGCAGGTAGATGTCGGTGGACAGCGAGGCAAAGGCCATGAGCCCGGCGAGGGTTGCCGTGATCGCCGCGCCGGAGGGACGGGGAGGCGAGGTGGTCGCGGCGGGAAAATGGGGGGAATCGGGGCGCATGGTAGGCAGATAGGCCTTCGCCCCCCTGTTTGTTAAGTCCGCCGCTCTCTCACCGCCACGTTGAGATCCCTTCATTTTGCGCGCCCGCGCGCGAGGAGTAGGTGGGTGGAAATTCGCAGGTGACCTTGCAGGCGCGCGGCGACGTTGAAGCCGCCTTTGGTTGTGAGGTGAATTCTTCTCATCGCGCCGTGCAGTGCATCGGGGCGAAGCCAAGCGGAACTGCAGGCGCTGCCCATGGCTTGGAAAACCTGTGTGCACGGACATCGCCGTGTCCTGAAACTCTCTCAGCAATTGGAAAGACACAGATCCATGAACGTGAACTATGATTTCGCCGGCAAGGTCGCCCTCGTGACGGGCGCTGGTATGGGCATGGGCTACGCCACCGCCAAGGCCTTCGCCGCTGCGGGCGCGCGTGTCGTCGTCTCCGACGTAAGCGCCGAGCTGGCCGAGAAGGTCGCTGCGGAACTCGTCGAGGGTGGGGCCGAAGCCATCGCCGTGACGTGCGATGTCGCCAACGATGATGCCGTCGCAGCCCTCGTTGCCAAGACCGTGGAGACCTGGGGGCAGCTCGACTTCGCCTACAACAACGCCGGTGTGCAGCCGACCCCGGCTGAGATGGCCGACCAGACCGTTGCCGAATTCGACCGTGTGACCGACATCAACCAGCGCGGCGTGTGGTCGTGCATGCGCCACGAGCTTGCCCAGATGCGCAAGCAGGGCAACGGCGCGATCGTCAACTGCTCCTCGGTCGGCGGCCTCGTCGGCGGCAAGGCGCTGGGCATCTATTACGGCACCAAGCACGCGGTCCTGGGTCTCACCAAGAGCGCTGCGATGGACTATGCCGCGCAGGGCATCCGCGTGAATGCGGTGTGCCCGGGTACGATCAACACGCCGATGGTTGCCAAGATGCTCAACGAGCAGCCCGAGGCGATGGACGAATTCATGAAGCTGCAGGTCATCGGCCGCCTGGGCGAAGCCGAGGAGATCGCGCAGGCCGTGCTGTGGCTGTGCAGCGACGGCGCCAGCTTCGTGATCGGGACTGCGCTGACCGTCGACGGCGGCTTCTCGATCAACTGAGCCTTTTGCGCTCCCACTTCGCGCAGGCGGCGCCCGTCCCCGGTACCTGAGGGCCTCGCCTGCGTTCTCCCGATGCCGCTTTGCGACCTCCTCCCATCGTTCGCAGGCGGCATCGGGACCTTGCATCGTCAACCGCATTGCGGTTCCGCCTGCCCGGCGGGCGGGGCTGCCGACAGGAGACAGGCCCGATGAACTGGACATCCGACGAACTCGAGGCTCTTGCCGCCTCGGACGACTTTCGCATCGCCCCCTACCGCGAAGACGGCGCAACGCCCGGCACGCTGACCTTCATCTGGTCGGTGGTGGCGGACGGGGTGCTTTACGTGCGTGCCTATAACGGCATCCGTTCGCGCTGGTACCAGGCCGCGCTGCGCGAGAAGGCCGGGCGCATCACCGCTGCGGGCATGGACCGTACGGTAGCCTTCACCCCGGTCGACGAGCCCGCCGAGCAGGACCGCATCGATGCGGCCTACCGCGCCAAGTACGGCGCCAGCAGCTACCTGGGCTCCATGATTTCCGAGCGCGCCCGCGCCGCGACGATGCGCGTCACACCCAAGGCGCAGTGACCTTGGACACACGAAAAGGCCCCGCATCTCGCGATGAGATGCGGGGCCTTTTTCATGCGCCATCGGCGCGCGTCAGGTCAGCCGGCGAAGACCGGGAACATGCTCGCATCGCCGTAGTCCTTGATGCGCTCCATGGTCTTGAGCGTCTCCATGTCCTCGGCCGAGATCTCGAAATCGACCTGGGCGTTCGATTCGATATGCGCCTTGGTGGCCGACTTGGGCAGCGGGAGAAGGCCCAGCTGCAGCGCGTAGCGGATGCACAGCTGCGGGACTGAGACGTTGTACTTGCCTGCCAGCTCGCCGATCTTTTCGTTGTCGAGGATCTTGCCGTGGGCGACAGGCGAGTACGCCTCGACGAGGATGTCCTGCGACTGGGTATATTCGATCAGCTCGAAGGGCGTGTTGCTGACGTGGGCGAGGACCTGGTTGACCATCGGCTTGACGGTGGCGTTCTTGATCAGGTTCTCGAGGTCGACCTTCTCGAAGTTTGAGACGCCGATGGCGCGCAGCTTGCCTGCCTTGTAGGCCTCTTCCATCGCGCTCCAGGCGGCGAGGTTGCCCTCGAAGAAGTGCTCGCCCTTGCGGAATTCGCCCCAGGGCTGTGGCGCGTGGATCAGCAGCATGTCGATGTAGTCGAGGCCGAGCGCTTCGAGCGAGCCCTCGATGGCCGCCTTGGCGCCTTCGAAGTCCTTGATCTCCGCTTCCAGCTTGGTGGTGACGAACAGCTCCTTGCGATCGACGCCGCAGCTGCGGATGCCTTCGCCCACGCCCTTTTCGTTGCCATAGGCCTGCGCGGTGTCGAAGTGGCGATAGCCGATCTCGACCGCATCGCGCACGACCTGTGCGACCTTGTCGTCCTCGATCATCCAGGTGCCAAGACCCAGCTTGGGGACAGTGATCTCGTTGCCGAGCGTGTAGGTTTCGTTCGTGATCATGGTCTTTCCTTGATCCTTGTCGTCTATGGCCCTCCATGCGTGGGCCCTTTGCACGAAAGGGCCGTGGCGGGCCGCGTATGGGAAGCTTTCACCAAGGTAGGAAGCTGCCGGGGGCGGAACTAGATCCTGTGCGTTGGACGCGGTGGTGAGCAGAATTCACTGCCCCTGTCCGGAACCCGTGCGGTGATGGATTGCCAGCGACGAAAGCGATCCCCGCGCGACATCGTGAATGAGCGATCCTCACCATGGCACGAAGCAATGAGCGGCTTATCCGCCCCTGTTCTTCTGCCCTAGATAGCGGGAACTGCATGGACGCGGCCTGTGCGCCGTCGACCCGCTCCTTTCCGCACGACAAGGTAATCTGCCGATCATGACCGACACGACCATGCCCGACGCGCGGCAAAGCGCGCTGGCTCTGCTGGCGCTGGGCCTGGGGGCCTTCGCCATCTCGACGTCCGAATTTGCCAGTATGGGCCTGATGCCTCTCTTTGCAGGCGACCTTGATCTTTCGATCCCGGCCGCGACGAATGCGATCACGGCCTATGCGGTCGGCGTGACGCTGGGGGCGCCGGTGCTGACCATTGCGGCGGCGCGGCTCAACAAGAAGCGTCTCCTGATCGCCCTGATCGGGCTCGCCTTCCTGGCCAACCTTGTCACCGCGATGGCAGGCGATCTCATTTCGCTGGTGGTGGGACGCTTCTTCAGCGGCCTGCCCCAGGGCGTCTACTTCGGCGCGGCCTCTGTGGTGGCGACGCGGATCGTCGGGCCCGAGCGGGCAGGGCGGGCGGTCTCGCTCGTCTTTTCGGGCATCTCCATCGCGACCATCCTCGGTGCGCCGGTGGGAACGTGGATCGGGCAGCAGCTTGACTGGCGCGCGGCCTATACCGCCATCGGCCTGCTGGCGCTGGTTGCGGGACTGGTGCTGGCGTTCGCCGTTCCCCAGCGCGAGGATCTGGCCGGTGGTCCGATCCGGCAGGAACTGGCCTCGTTGCGGCGGATCAAGGTGTGGATCATGGTCCTGTTCGGCTCGTTCGCGGTTTCCAGCCTCTTTGCCATCTACACCTTCATCGGACCGCTGGTGACGGACGTGGCCGGGATGTCGGCGGGCAAGACGCCGCTGGCGCAGATGCTGATCGGCTTTGGCATCGCGCTCGGCGCGCTGTGGGGCGGCGGCATGGCGGACCGTTACCGTTTCCGGGCGCTGATCCTTTCGCTGGCCGGCGCAATGGTGGCCATGCTGGTCATGTACTTTGTTGCCGCGATGCCGGTCGGCTTGATGGCGATGTTCTTTGTGGCCTCGTTCCTCCTCAACGCGGCCGTCCCTTCCATCACTGTGCAGATGATGCGCATGGCGCCGGAATCGCCGACGATGATGGGGGCGCTCAATATGGCGGCCTTCAACATCGCGAACGCGGTGGGCGCCATCGGCGGAGCGCTCACGGTCGAGGCGGGCTGGGGGCTTCGGTCCCCTATTCTCGCGGGGCTGGGGCTGACCGGGGTGGCGCTGGCGATCTTCGCGCTGGCCTGGCCGCGCCTGCGCCGCGGCTGAAGGCGCTGTGTGCGGTACAGGAATCCGCAATCGGATAGATTTTGTTGCATACCTTGCGACTGCGCGGAGGGGTTTGATTTCCGACAGGCGAACACGATTTGCCCAAAATCCCCGCTGAAGGACGGATTCCGGCTCTCTCTGCCATGAGGTTCGAGGGTGGTCCGTGAAATTTTCGAACCTGCACTAATGCAAATTATGCAAGCAATATTGTTGCTTTTGGATTTGCGATAATTCGTGAGGCGCCTATTTCGCACTCCTGCCGATCGCGACGAAATGCCGCGAGCGAGCGATAAAACGAAAAGCACGAAACGTGTTCGCAGGAGTATCGATTATGGCCATTCTTCACCGCACTGTCGGTGCAGCGGCGGCTCTGGGCACCAGCGCCCTGGTCTTCGCACTGACCCTGGTCTGATCTCGGATCCGACGTCAGAGTCACGCACATACCATTACCAGGCATGGGGCGGTCCTTCGGGGCCGCCCTTTGTCGTTTGGGGCGCTCCTTTCCCTACCTGTGGCAGAGCTCAGCGCGTGGATGTGACCTCGCGGCAGTGGAACAGGCCGTCGCCATGAAGGGTTTTGTGGAGGCCGGCGGCGTCGGTGCGTTGGCCGAGTGTGCGGATGTGCAGCTCTCCACTGGCCCTGTCGAGGCGCGAGACGATGCGGGTGTCGGCACCCTCGTCATCGGATGTCGCATCAATCCAGATAATGGCGTCCTTGCCGAACTGCAGCTGCGCGCAACTCGCGCGGCACACATTGTCGAATTGCCCCGATGGCGACTGGCCGTAGATCGCCCGGCGTTCTTCATCGATACGGAAATAGAGTGTCATGAAGCCGACCGCACGGGTCTGGTCCCACTCGAAGTCCTGCGTCCCGCGGCACTCCAGAAGGTAGGGCTCCCGCCCGGAGGAACAGGCCGAAAGGGCCAGGAGGCCCCATGCGATACATCGTTTCATGAAGACGTGCCCCCTTGCACGGGACACTAGGCGGCGGGTCTTAGTATTCGGATGCCGGATGCTTGGGCAAAGCTCCGGGATCGAGAGGACGGCTCGTGTCGATCCGGCACAGCAAAACGGCCACGAATGGTTCGTGGCCGTTTCGGCAAGGGACCGGGGGACTGGTAAGGGGTGGGGGGCTTACTTGGCCTTCTTGTAGGGCACGAATTCGCGCAGACCCACAAAGCCGCTCCACATGTTGGGGGTCATCCGATCACGCAGCTGGATCGTATCCACGTTGCACAGCTGCGAGCCGAAGATGCGCGTCACCAAGATATCGTTGTCATCGAGCAGGTCCGCGTTGGTCGGGCGGTTGACGTAAAGCGTGCTGCCGACCTTGTAGACGATCGCGGTCTTCTCGATGATCGTGGCGTTGTTGAGGCGCGAGTAGGAGATGCACTTGACCGGTTCGCCCGCCGTGCGCCCTTCGAGCATCTTGGCGAGTTCCTCCTCGCCGGTGAGCTTTTCCTTGGCCATCGCGGCAGGCGCGGACACAAGGCTGGCGGCTGCGGCGAGGCCAGCGGCGAGTACGGCGAAACGGGCTTTCATGGCTCTGGTCTCCATCACGCATCTCTAGTTGCTGGACAAGCTTAGCATCTGGTCCTGAACCGGGGCTGACCGTTCGTCGCGGCCCCGGCACTTTTTATCCGGTTGTCTCAGGCGGTGCCGCCCACTGTCAGGCCCTCGACCACCAGGGTGGGCTGGCCCACGCCTGCCGGTACACTCTGGCCGCCCTTGCCGCATACGCCGATGCCGCGGTCTAGTTCGAGATCGTTGCCGATGCCGGTCACGCGGGTCAGCACCGAGGGGCCATCGCCGATGATCGTTGCGCCCTTGATGGGCGCGCCCAGCTTCCCGTTCTCGACCATGTAGGCCTCGGTGCACGAGAACACGAACTTGCCCGAGACGATGTCGACCTGGCCGCCGCCGAAGTTCTTGGTGTAGATGCCTTTCTTCACGCCGCTCAGCAGTTCGGCGGGGTCCTGCTCGCCCGCGCGCATGAAGGTGTTGGTCATGCGCGGCATGGGGGCATGCGCATAGTTCTCGCGGCGCCCGTTGCCCGTCGGCTCGACGCCCATCAGGCGCGCGTTGAGGCGGTCGTGCATGTAGCCCTTGAGAATGCCGTCCTCGATCAGGACGGTCTCCTGGGTGGGCGTGCCCTCGTCATCGACCGAGAGCGAGCCGCGCCGATCCGCAATCGAGCCGTCATCGACGATGGTAACGCCGGGTGCGGCCACGCGTTCGCCGATGCGTCCGGCAAAGGCCGAGGTGCCCTTGCGGTTGAAATCGCCCTCCAGGCCATGGCCGACCGCTTCGTGCAGGATCACGCCCGGCCAGCCCGGAGCCATGATGACGGTCATCTCGCCGGCGGGGGCATCGATGCTTTCCAGGTTGGTGAGGGCCTGGGCCAGCGCGCCGTCGATGGCGCGGTTCCAGTTTTCGGGGCGGAAGAGATCGTCGTAGAGCCAGCGTCCGCCCATCCCGAACGAGCCAGTCTCGCGCCGACCGTTGCTTTCCGCGACGATCGAGACCGAGAGGCGTACTAGCGGGCGCACGTCGGTGGCGATGAAGCCGTCGGGGCGCACGATCTCGACCACGGACCACGAGCCGGACAGGCTGGCGCTGACCTGCGCGACGCGCGGGTCACGCGCACGCGCGGCGGCGTCGATGGTCTCCAGCAGCTTCACCTTCTCGCCAAAGCCGACGAGGTCGAGCGGGGAGGCATCGGTATAGAGGTGGCGGTTGCTTTTCGCAGGCGGGCCAGCCTTGGGGCCGGTCGCGGGATCGAGCAGTTGCAGCGTTTCGCCCGCGCGCCGGATGGCCTTGGCGGAAATCTCGTTGGCGTGGGCAAACCCCGTCATCTCGCCCGAGACACCGCGCAGGCCGAAGCCGGCATCGCGCGAATAGTCGGCGGTCTTGAGGCGTCCGTCGTCGAAGCCGAAAGCCTCGCTCGCCATGAACTGCATGTAGAGCTCGCCATCGTCGCACGAGCGCAGCGTTTCGGCAGCCAGCGCTTGCGCGTCCTCGGGCGTGAGGTGGCGGTAGAGGAGCGAGCGGGGATCAACGATGGAAGACATTTCCATCATATAGGCGCCAAGTCCGGTGGGCGAAAGCCATTGCGTGCGCCCTGGCTGTTCGCACGGGCCACACAACCGGCAGGGCAAGCGCCGCGAGGCTGCGTCCCAGGAGCCTGCCTTGGCACCGCACATGCGAGGCCATCAGGTTGAACGCCTGCGTCCCGGCACGCGCAAGGCCTGCCTTATGCCGCTCTACAGGTGGGAGGAGTTTGGCCCGGGGCGGCAAAGGCCGTTCAGGGACAAGGTCGGAAGGCTCAGGCCGCCTGCTGGTCGGCGGGGCCGCCCTTGAGGACGAAGCGGCGGTCGCAATAGCCGCATTCGACATAGCCCTTCTCGTCGATCTCGAGCCAGACACGCGGATGGCCAAGAGCGGCTCCGGCACGGATGTCGGTGGCTCCATCGCACTTGACGCGGTGGGAATCGGTGAAGACGGTTTCAGGCACGTTGCTCATGGGCGATGCCTTTACCAGCGGGCGAGGACGATTTCCAGCGGCAAACGCGCGCAGCTGCGTGCGCAGGATGCAGCGCGCTTGCATGCGGGGCAATCTGGGCAGGACAGGGCCTGGCTCGCGGTCCTCTTTGTGCTTTGCGCTCTTTACCTTGGGCCAAAGCTGGCCCACATGGTGCGCCATGACTGCCTCTTCTGCCCTCTCGCCCGCCATTTCGATCCGCGACCTCGTCAAGCGGTATGCGCCTGTTGGCAAGGCCGAGGCCAAGCTGGCCCTCAAGGGGGTCAGCTTCGACGTGCCGCAGGGCGAGATCTTCGGCCTGCTCGGCCCCAACGGTGCGGGCAAGTCGACGCTGATCAACATCATGGCCGGGCTCGTGCGCAAGAGCTCGGGGTCGGTTGATATCTGGGGGCACGACATCGACCACGATCAGCGCAACGCCAAGCGCGCGATCGGCATCGTGCCGCAGGAAATCGTGTTCGACCCCTTCTTTACCCCGATCGAGGTTCTGGAGAACCAGGCCGGCTTCTATGGCATCGCCAAGCATCTGCGCCGTTCCGAGGAACTGCTGCGCGCGGTGCACCTTGCTGACAAGCGCGACGCTTATGCCCGCAGCCTGTCGGGGGGCATGAAGCGGCGTCTGCTGATAGCCAAGGCGCTGGTCCACCAGCCGCCTGTCCTCGTTCTCGACGAGCCGACGGCGGGTGTTGACGTGGAGCTGCGCCGCCAGTTGTGGGAACTCGTCACCGAGATGAACCGCGAGGGCGTCACCATCGTCCTCACCACGCACTATCTGGAAGAGGCCGAGGAGCTGTGCGACCGCATCGCGATCATCAACCACGGTGAACTCATCGCCAACAAGCCGACGAGCGAGCTGATCGGCATGGCGCGCGAGAAGGTGCTGATGCTGACGCTCGACCAGCCCGTGGCCCGGCTTCCCGAGCATCCCGGCTTCATCAAGTGCCGTACGGTCGGCGATACGGGGCTCGAGATCACGTACGACAAGGACCGTGCGAACGCAGGAGAGGTTCTCTCAGCCCTTCAGGCGCAGGGGCTTTCTGTTGTCGACGTTACGACCCGCGAGGCGGATCTGGAAGACGTGTTCGTCAGCCTTACTGCGTAATCCGCACGGGGAGGGGCAGGTCCTCTGTTCGCGCGGTTCGGGCTTATTTAAGGCTGGGGAGGGCGTCGTCGGACTGCTCCATCCACTCCTTGTGCCAGACATTCTTCTTGTGACGGCGAATCGCGGCACCGCATTGCGTGCAGGTGGAGACGAAGCTGTGCCCGTCCCAGTTGGCGTGTTGGCGGTCGGGTTGATGGCGATTCAACCAGCAAAAGCGAAAGAGCATAGTGAATAAGCCTTTCCTGGATTTCGTGGTCTTTGTCATTGCCTGAGTGCTCTCAGTAAGCGGGTTAGACGAAGCATGTTCTTGTGCCGTGGCGCGAAGTGGATTGGCGGAGGCCAGAGTCCTGAAATCGCGAGATGCGGTGTGTCGGAGTGCGTAGCGCCAAGTTTCAAACGAAATTATTTCGTTAGTTATTCATCTTGACCTGCAGGAGCGTGCTTTTTATCGTTAACCCGAAAGCTGGAGCTCTTCCAAGCCGCAGTTGAGGGCGTCTCTGACTGCGCGGGCCTAAGTATAATTGTCTAGCTACTGCATTGCAACAATAGTCTACTGCTTTCGCGAGATATCTTGCGATTGTTGCGCGCACTCGGCAATGAGGCGCGATGCAGGATAACGTCCCTAGTACAACTTCGTATGACGTCATTGTCATCGGATCCGGCGCGGCTGGTCTGACCGCCGCTCTCGCCCTTGCCGAGAGGCTCAAGGTCCTCGTACTGGCCAAGGGCAGCCTGACGGGCGGATCCACGGCATGGGCCCAGGGCGGCATCGCCGCGGTCCTCGACCAGGGCGATACCTTCGATGAGCACATCCGCGACACGATGGTGGCCGGGGCCGGGCTCAACCGGCGCGAGACGGTCGAATTCGTGATCGAGCGTGCGCCTCACGCCATCGCCCGGCTGCTGGACCTGGGAGTCCCCTTCAACACCGAGGGCGGGGAACTGCACCTCACCCGTGAGGGCGGGCACTCGCACCGCCGCATCGTCCATGTGAACGACGCCACGGGCTGGGCGGTGCAGGACGCGCTTCTGCGCGCCGCGCAGGCGAACCCCAACATCACGCTTCTACCCGGACAGTCCTGCATCGACTTCATTACCGGACGGCACGAACTGCGCTACTCGGGTTCGGGCCGGGTCTGGGGCGTCTATGCCCTCGATGAGGCGACGGGCCGGGTAGAGGCGCACACCGCGCGCGCGACCATCCTGGCCACCGGCGGAGCCGGGCGCGTCTACCGTTTCAGCACCGCGCCGCGCGGGGCGACGGGCGACGGCATTGCCATGGCCTGGCGCGCAGGCGCGCGGGTCTCCAACATGGAGATGATGCAGTTTCACCCCACCTGTCTCTACAACCTCGACGTCAAGAACTTCCTCATCACCGAGGCGGTGCGTGGCGAGGGCGGGCAGCTGCGCCACCCGGTGACCGGCCATCGCTTCATGCCGGACTACGACGAGCGGGCCGAACTGGCCCCGCGCGACGTCGTCGCGCGGGCGATCGACGATCAGATCAAGCGCTATGGCCTCGATTACGTCCATCTCGACATCAGCCACCAGCCCGCCGAATTCGTGCGCGAGCACTTTCCGACGATCCACGAGAAGCTGCTCACGCTCGGCATCGATATGACGAAAGAGCCGATTCCCGTCGTGCCCGCGCAGCACTACACCTGTGGGGGCGTGCTCACCGATCTCGATGGCAAGACCGACCTGCCGGGCCTCTACGCGGCGGGCGAGTGCACCGAGAGCGGGCTGCACGGGGCAAACCGCCTCGCCTCGAACTCGCTGCTCGAATGCTTCGTCTTCGGCGATGCGGCGGCCAGCCATATTCTCGACCACTGGGATGCTTTCGACGGGCCGCCCCCGGTACGTGCCTGGGACGCGAGCCGGGTGACCGATTCCGATGAGGAAGTCGTCATCAAGCAGAACTGGACCGAGATCCGCCGCTTCATGTGGAACTACGTGGGGATTGTGCGCACGACAAAGCGGCTGGAGCGCGCCATGCACCGCATCCAGCTGCTCAACACCGAGATCGAGGAATACTACCGGCACTTTCGCGTCTCGACCGACCTGATCGAACTGCGCAACCTGCTGCAGTCGGCCGAGCTGATCGTGCGCTCGGCTCTCAAGCGAAGCGAAAGCCGCGGGCTGCACTTCACGCTCGATTATCCCGAGACCGAAAGCGAGCCGCACGACACCGTGCTGGTGCCCTGACGGGCGGGAACCGGGCGGCGCCTGGGCTGCCCGGTTCGGGCGGGCCTACATCCCGATGCCCAGCGCACGTCCGATGAAGATCAGCGCCATCGCGCCCAGGATCGAGGCGAGGCAGCCCGCGCGGTTGAAGTCGCGGCTCCCGCGCGAGGTGATGAGGCCGGCGGCCAGCGAGCCGCCGATACCCAGCAGGATCGTCGCGACCCAGGACATGGGCACCTCGCCCGGGTAGATCCAGCGCGCCAGAGCGCCGATGATGAGACCGCCGATGATGGCGCCGATGATATTGAACATGTAGGCTTCCTTGCGAGGACCGGATGGCGCGCAGGTCCCCCTTGCGCGCAGGGACTAAAGCCCTGATCGGCGCAGGGGTTGCACAGGAGCGGGCCGGGTGCACGTGCGGCTCGGCGCAGGGGCCATGCGGCTCGACGAGGGACGCTGCGAAAAGGCGCATCGCGGCTGCAGGAAGATCAACATATGGTGTCCACAGCGGAGTGCTTGGGGCACAGTTTGTGCTTTTTGTGTCTTGACGTGCGAGATGCGGGACTCGGCTCGTCGTATTCCCGATTCGTTTCATCGGCAAATTTTGTGGAAAAATAATGGCTCGCAGAGCCCCAGATTTCGCTTGCGTTCGATGAGGGTTCAGGACTTCCCACGCGTCGCGGAGGCTGGGCAAATGTCCAGCGCGACTTCGGGCCTCGCGGCTTGCGTGTCTCCCCCCTCTTGCGCCGATGCCAAGAAACGGCACTATGGGTTGTGGCGCTTCGGCGGTCGAACCTCTAAACCTTGATGCAGCGTGGGAATGTCCCGCGTCGCCCCCGGAAGTGATTTCGGGGCAGGTTTGGGCGACTCCGCGAGGCACCACAGGGTCGAGAGCAGGGGCAAAGGTCTCCTTTTCGTGCTGAACGTGGTAGTCTGGGATGTCCCCGGCGGCCGCGCTGCGGTGCGCCTTGATCCTGCGCGGTACACTACGCGCTTGCCTGCCTTGCAGGTGGCGCGGCAACCAATGGGGCGAACGAGTGGATTTCAGGAACGGAAGTGACAGTCGCATCGACAGCGCGGACGCTACGGAAGAAACCGTTGCCAGCCCGTCGGTAAACTCGAACAAGGAGACGGGCGCAGGCCCGGCAATCGGAATGGACAAGGCGGATACGGCCAGCGCGGACCTCGTTGCTGCAGCCGCGGCCTCGGCAGCAGCCGCGGCCCAGGCATCTTCGACGAAGGAATACGACTCCAAGTCGATCAACCCGCGTCGCTTCACCATCGTCACGGACGACAGCCGTAACGACAAGCTGACCGCGTTCGGCAAGGAGACGCTGGAGGATCGCTACCTCCTTCCCGGCGAGAAGTATCAGGACCTCTTCGCACGCGTGGCCGATGCCTACGCCGACGATGCCGAGCACGCCCAGCGTCTCTACGACTACATCTCCAAGCTCTGGTTCATGCCCGCCACCCCCGTTCTCTCGAACGGCGGCACCGGCCGCGGCTTGCCCATCTCGTGCTACCTCAACTCGGTCGAAGACAGCCTCGAAGGCATCGTCAACACCTGGAACGAGAACGTCTGGCTGGCCTCGCGCGGCGGCGGCATCGGCACCTACTGGGGCAACGTGCGCGGCATTGGTGAGCCGGTCGGCCTCAACGGCAAGACCAGCGGCATCATCCCCTTCGTGCGCGTGATGGATTCGCTGACCCTCGCGATCTCGCAGGGCTCGCTGCGCCGTGGTTCGGCCGCCTGCTACATCGACGTCTCGCACCCCGAGATCGAGGAATTCCTCGAGATCCGGACCACCACGGGTGACTTCAACCGCAAGGCGCTCAACCTCCACCACGGCGTGCTCCTGTCGGACGAGTTCATGGAAGCCGTGCGCGATGGCGCCGAGTTCCACCTGCGCAGCCCCAAGGACGGCGCGGTGCGCTCGACCGTGGACGCGCGTTCGCTGTTCCAGAAGCTGGTCGAAGTGCGCCTGCGCACCGGCGAGCCCTATCTCGTCTTCTCCGACACCGTGAACCGCATGATGCCCAAGCATCACCGCGATCTCGGCCTCAAGGTCTCGACCTCGAACCTGTGCTCGGAAATCACGCTGCCCACGGGCCGCGACCACCTGGGCGAAGACCGCACCGCGGTGTGCTGCCTCTCCTCGCTCAACCTGGAAACCTGGGAAGAGTGGAAGGGCGAGAAGCGCTTCGTCGAAGACGTGCTGCGCTTCCTCGACAACGTCCTGCAGGACTTCATCGACCGCGCGCCGGACGAGATGGACCGCGCCAAGTACTCGGCCGCGCGTGAGCGTTCGGTGGGCATGGGCGTCATGGGCTTCCACTCCTACCTGCAGAAGAAGAACATCGCTTTCGAGAGCGCGATGGCCAAGGCCCTCAACCTCCAGATGTTCCAGTACGTCAACCAGAAGGCCAACGAGGCCTCGATGATGCTGGCGCACGAGCGCGGTCCGTGCCCCGACGCGGCCGATCAGGGCGTGATGGAGCGTTTCAGCTGCAAGATGGCGATTGCGCCGACCGCGTCGATCTCGATCATCTGCGGCGGCACCTCGGCCTGCATCGAGCCGATCCCGGCCAACATCTACACCCACAAGACGCTCTCGGGCTCGTTCGTGGTGGAGAACCCGTACCTGAAGAAGCTGCTGGCCGAGAAGTCGAAGGACTCCACCAACGTGTGGAACTCGATTCTCGAGCACGGCGGTTCGGTCCAGCACCTTGACTTCCTCTCGCCGGAGGAAAAGGCGGTGTTCAAGACCAGCTTCGAGATCGACCAGCGCTGGCTGCTCGAATTCGCAGGGGACCGTACCCCCTACATCGACCAGGCGCAGTCGCTGAACCTGTTCATCCCGGCCGACGTCGACAAGTGGGACCTCCTGATGCTCCACTACCAGGCGTGGGAAAAGGGCATCAAGTCGCTCTACTACCTGCGCTCCAAGTCGGTGCAGCGCGCGGGCTTTGCCGGTTCGGGCGGGGTCGAGGCGGACAATACAGCCGAAGCGCCCAAGTTCGAGATCGGCGAGACGACCGACTACGACGAATGTCTCGCCTGCCAGTAAGGCTGAGCGAGTTCACATGAAAAGGCCCCGGACTTCCACGAAGTCCGGGGCCTTTTTAATGGTGCCATTCCCTCATAGCATGAGGGGCGGGCGGCGCGTCAGTTGGCGCCGGCGCCGACCGGAATGGCGGTGCCCTGCTTCAGGTAGACGCGGTTGTCGTCAATCTTGTCGACATTGCCGAGGTCGAGGAAGTGGTGCTGGCCATCCGAACTGTCGGTTCGGGTCAGCTTGATGCGATCATCCTCGATACCATCGACGGTGCCTACGTGCTGGCCATTGGCATCGGCAACTTCCATGTGTTCGCGGATACGGAGCTTCTCGAGCATATCTCTCTCCTTTCGCTCTGTTTTGCTGCGTTGTTACCCCTGATAACGCACCTCCCCCCGGGGCGCGTTCCGGCGTCCATCGCATCATGGGCACGGCTGATGGAGGCGGGCGCGTGCGCGCGGCACGCTTTGCTGCGGGGCGTGCGTGGGGCGGCTTTGGGCGTGCGTGGATCGCACGGGAACGGCCCGGGCCGCTTGCGTATTCTCTTGATTGAAAAGACTAATCAGGAGAATACGCACGTGTTTCGCAGGAATGCCGTCATGGCCGTCTCGCTCGCCGTCGCCGCATCGGTCGGCCTTTCGGCTTGCAACCAGTACGGCCATCCGCGCCCCGGCCACCACCGCCCGCACGACCGCTACGAGAAGCGCCACGACCGGGGGCATCACGGCAAGCGCCGTCACGACCGTCGCCATGACCGCCGTCACGACGACCGGCGCGGGCCCTGGTAAGGCGTAGAAGGATCAGGTCCGAGGGCCATCGCCCTCGGGCTCCCCAAACTGTCGACCTCACATTTCGCGCGCCATGATGGCCAAGAGAGGTGAGGTCGCCCGGTATGGGGTCAAGGGGTGATGACCCCCTTGAAACGTCCTTCTTCCGGGTCGTGTTTACCTGTCCCGTTACCGCGTGTGACAATTTGCGGCTTGAGCGCGTGCGCGTCCTGCGCTTTGCATTGCAGCGATTCGTAAATGTTCAAAGGGACACCCTTCTCACATGCGCAAGTGGCACCGCTGGCTCTCGCTCTTCTTTGGAATCTTCATGCTGTGGATCGCGGTCACCGGCGTCCTCAGCCAGGTTGCGGTGCTGTGGCCGGCAGGGGCCCCCGATCCGGCCGTGCAGGCGCTCGCGACGCCGCCGGAGGGTTTCGAGTGCCCCGAGGGCTGGCGCTGCATGCCGCCGCGCGCTTCGGGTGGTATCCGCTCAATGGTCGGGCTGTTCCATCACCTGCACTCGGGCGAGACCTTCGGCGCCATTGGCACGGTGATCTCGGTGCTGTCGGGCCTGGCGCTGGTGTTCTTCTCGATCTCGGGGATCTGGCTCTACGTCCAGATGTGGCGCTTCCGGTCCAAGCGCAAGCTGGCCCCGCGCTGGTTCTGGAAGTGAATCTGCGGCGGCAATAGCGCGCAACGCAAAAAGGGCCCGGGTCATCATGATCCGGGCCCTTTTCGTATCGGCTGGTCGTGGCTGAAACTCAGGTCGAGCTGGGCATGCCGAAAGTGATGTCGCCGCGGTCGGAAAGCAGCACGCCTTCCTCGCCCACGCCGTCGATCTGGCTGAGCGCGATGAAGGAGTGCCCGCCATCGCCCGCGAGCATGACTTCGTCGCCTTTGACTTCGGACACCCGGCCAAGGCAGGTGCCCTCGGCGTCGATCACCTTCATGTCCTTGTGAATGGTGCCCAGGCTCGTCGTCCAGAATGTCCCTTCGGCAGCGCGGGGGCGGCTGGCGGTGGTGGTCATGGCGTCTCTCCTGTTGGGCCCGGTAAGGGCCGGAATGGTCCTGCTGAAAGAACGCTCAAGGGGGCTGCGCAGTTCCCCGGAAAGCCCCGGCTAAGGCGGGGTTTACAGGCTCGGGCCACGTTCGTGCTGCACGTGCGAAAACGGCGCTCTGGGCACTAGGTGTGGGGTGTGGCTCTACGGTCATGCCCCAAATCTATGATTCACAAGCGATTCAAAGCTGTGTAAAGTTCGAGAAATTTTAGCCGTTGGGCTGCACAAGGAGGGGTAATTTCGTCTATCCGCTTGGGTCCCGGAAGCGAGTCTCCTCGCGCCGGGCCAGATCATGCGGATTGCGGAGGACGGACCACCTCTTTTGCCCTTCGCCAACAACGCACCACGTTAGACATCCAACGGAGTCAGTCGCCCATGCCTCTTCTCGACGCGCGCAAGACCTACAAGCCTTTCGAGTACCCCTGGGCATACGACTACTGGAAGCGCCAGCAGCAGCTGCACTGGCTCCCCGAGGAAGTGCCGCTGGGCGAGGACTGCCGCGACTGGGCGCAGAAGCTTTCCGAGCATGAGCGCAATCTGCTGACGCAGATCTTCCGCTTCTTCACGCAGGCCGACGTGGAAGTGCAGGACTGCTACCACGAGAAGTACGCGCGCGTCTTCAAGCCGACCGAGATCAAGATGATGCTCACCGCCTTCTCCAACATGGAGACGGTGCACATCGCGGCCTATTCGCACCTGCTCGACACCATCGGCATGCCCGAGAGCGAATACGGCGCCTTCCTCGAGTACGCCGAGCTGAAGGACAAGCATGACTACATGCAGAACTTCGGCGTCGACAACGATGAGGACATTGCGCGCACGCTCGCCATGTTCGGCGGCTTCACCGAGGGCGTGCAGCTCTTCGCCAGCTTCGCCATGCTGATGAACTTCCCGCGCTTCAACAAGATGAAGGGCATGGGCCAGATCGTCACCTGGTCGATTCGTGACGAATCGCTGCACTGCGAGGGCATCATCAAGATGTTCCACGCCTTCACCAAGGAGCGCGGCTGCCTGACCAAGGCCGTGCGCGACGACATCGCCGATGTCTGCCAGACCACGGTGCGCCTCGAAGACAACTTCATCGATCTCGCCTTCGAGATGGGCCCGGTGCCGGGCATGACCGCCAAGGACATCAAGAAGTACATCCGCTATATCGCGGACTGGCGCCTCGACCAGCTGGGCCTCAAGCCGATCTACATGATCGACGAGCACCCGCTGCCCTGGCTCACCCCGCTGCTGAACGGTGTGGAGCACGCCAACTTCTTCGAGACCCGCGCGACCGAATACTCGAAGGGCGCGACCCGTGGCGACTGGAACACGGTGTGGGCAAACTTCGATTCGCGCCGCAAGGTGAAGCCGGAAGACGAAGCGCAGGCCGACGACGGCAGCGAGCCCGGCCTCTTCGAGGACACCCAGGCCGCCGAGTAAGCGGTCCGGGACAAGGCGCTGCAAAGGCGCCCTTCGGCACCGCCGATGCGAAATGAACAAGGCCCGGCGGGAAACCTGCCGGGCCTTTTGTGTTAGATGGGTAACACAGTCTTTCCATCGAAGGAGTGACCGCATGCGCCATCTGCCTGTTTCCCGCTCTGCCCGGGTGGCCCTTCTGGCCATGCCCATCCTGTTTGCAGGGGGCATGTCCGCTGCGCTTCCGGTCGCCGCGCAAAGCGGTGTCATCGCGCGCACCGACGCCGAGATCGCGAAGGCCATGCAAAGCCCCTATCTCAAGATGGTGCGCAACATTTCGCCCAGCGAGCTCGTGCCCGGCACGCCCATTGTCGAAGGGGACGGGGCCGTAATCGGCACGGTCGAGGGGCGCGATGGCGCGACCGTGGTGCTCGTTGATGACCGCTATCGTTACCGCGTGCCCGTCACCGAGATCTACGCCTACACCAGTGGTGATGAGGACCACTTCGCGAGCCGTGTACCCCGCAAGGACATGGCGCGCGCGAAGCTGGAAACGGGAGAACGGCGGGGCGGTTAGGTACGGGCGTCGCGGGACCTGATCAGATCGTCCAGGAGTTGGGATCAGGCATCGGTTCGCGCTTCTGCGCCTTGAGCAGGCTCATCACCGTGCGCACGATCACCCAGATCGAGACCGCGGGCAGGATGAGGAAGCCGATCAGCACGATCATCAGCACGAAGCCCAGGATCCCGCCGACAAGGCCGATCCAGAACGTGTTGATGAGATACTGGTAGTGGGACAGTTCCCAATCGGCCTTGGGCTCACCGCGCCAGACGAAAGCAAGGACAACGCCAATGATGGCGGTCACCCCGGTCAGGAATGAGGCGAAATAGAGAAGGCAGATTACGGTCGGGTTGTTGAGCTCGAAGCTCGAGTTCGAGGCTGCGGGCCTGTTTTCGCTGTCGTTCACGGGCTCTCTCCTTACCGAAGTCCTTGCAAGGTGACCTATCGGCCCGCGTGCTGCAAGTGCGCTCGCCGAGCGGCGTGGCACACTTGCAGAATGGCCCGCCTCAGACGAGCCCGAGGAAGAGCCCGGCGAGCGCCGCGCTCATCAGGTTCGAGAGGCTGCCTGCGGCCAGCGCGCGGACGCCAAGACGGGCGATGTGGGGGCGCTGGTTGGGAGCAAGGCTCCCCGTCACCGCCATCTGGATCGCGATCGAGGAGAAATTGGCAAAGCCGCACAGCGCGAAGGTGACAACCGCCACGGTGCGCGGCGAGAGAGCCGCGTTGGTGCCCAGATCGATGAAGGCGACGAACTCGTTGAGGACGATCTTGGTGCCGAACAGGCTGCCGGCCTGCATGGCCTCGGCCCAGTCGGGGCTCGCCAAGAGGTAGAACACCGGGGCAAAGACATAGCCGATGAGGCCCTGGAAGGTGACGTCCTCGAAGCCGAAAAGGCCGGCGGCCCATCCGATGATACCGTTGGCCAGCGCGATGAGGGCGACGAAGGCAAGCACCATCGCGCCCACCGCGACGGCGAGCTTCACGCCGGTCTGCGCGCCTTGCGAGGCGGCCATGATGATGTTGGCCGGACGCTCTTCCTCATGCTCGACGGGTTCGACCTCGTCGATGTGGACACCGGGCTGGTGGGTCACGTCGTCGCGGTTGAGGGCTGCCGCGGTCATCCCGGCAGGCGGCGTCGCACCCTCGTGGATGTCGAGCTGCGCGGCCTCGTCGTGGCGCGGGTCGGGCATGATCATCTTGGCCATGAAGATACCGCCCGGCGCCGACATGAACGCGGCGGCCACCAGGTAGTCGATGCGGATGCCCATCGAGGCGTAGGCGGCCAGGATTGTGCCCGCGACACCGGCAAGCCCCACGCTCATCACGCAGAACAGCTGCGAGGGATTGAGGTTCGCAAGGTAGGGGCGGATCACCAGCGGGCTCTCGCTCTGCCCGACGAAGATGTTGGAGGCCGCACACAGGCTTTCCACCTTGCTGATCCCGGTGACCTTCTCCAGCGCGCCGCCGATCCAGCGGATCGCCAGCGGCATGATGCCCAGATAGTAGAGCACGGAGATCAGCGAGGCGAAGAAGATGATGACGGGAAGCGCCGAGATCGCAAAGCTGGCCCCGCCGATCTCGGGATCGGCCAGTGGCCCGAACAGGAAATTGGTGCCCGCCGCGGCATAGCCCAGCAGGCTCTCCACCCCGGTCGCCGCGCCGCGCAGCATGCGGTTGCCAAAGGGGACGTAGAGCACGAGCGCGGCGAAACCGGCCTGAAGCGCGAAGGCAGCTCCCACCACGCGCAAACGGATCGCCCTGCGGTTGGTGGAAAGTAGAAATGCCACGGCCATGATGAGAACAATGCCGAGAAGGCTGTAGGCGACTTGCATTGAGCGGCGTTGCTCCGAAACGAGGGAAGATCGAGTAAACGCCGGAACCTAGAGGGCGATGTCCAATACGGCTAGTGCAATTGTCCAAGGCCGGTTAGAGCATCCCCATGCAGTCCCATGATCCCGCTTCCCGCTCGCTTCCGCGCTCCCTGTTCATCTTCTCGCTGCTGTACGGCGGGCTTGTGGTGCTGGCGGGCGTGCTCGGCACCAAGCTCGCCTCGCTCGGGCAGTGGCCGGTGGTGGGAGAACTGGCGGTCGAATCGGGGATCTTCGCGTTCCTCTTCCTCGTCGTCCTGTCGAGCGCGGTGGCCGAACTGCACGGGCGATCGATCGCCAACCGGCTGATTCGCTATGGCTTCATTCCGCTCATCGTCTCGATGGTGCTGATCACGCTGGTCATCAACGTGGTACCGCCCGCCGCGATGTGGGGGGATCAGGAAGCCTTCGCGCGCCTCTTGGGGCAGGGCGCGCGCATGCAGTTTGCAGGGCTCGTCTCCTACGGCGTGTCGCAGACGCTCAACGTCTACCTTTTCTCGAAGCTGGCGGGCAATTCGCTGGGGCATGAGCGCGGCGCGGTGCTGCTGTTCCGGGCCTGGCTGGCGAGCATGCTTTCGCAGGCGGTGGACACCGTGCTGTTCATCTCGATCTCGTTCTTCGGCCAGGACCTGCCGCTGCTGGCGATCATGGAGGGGCAGATCATCTCCAAGCTGGTGCTCTCCACCATCATGGTGCCCCCGCTGATCCTCTTCTTCGTGCGCTTCGGGCAGTGGCTCGACCGACCGAAAACGGCCTGAGCAAAGCCAGCTGCACACCAAGTGTTGCGTGTGCCCCACGAAAAAGGGCACAAAATACCTTCAATTCCGCGTCAGGGAAGCTAAAGCGGGCCCATGCCGAATCCTCATGATCCCGCCATGCTTGCGAAAGCCGAAACCCTCGTCGATGCGCTGCCCTACCTGCAGCGCTACGCTGGCCGTACCTTCGTGGTCAAATATGGCGGCCATGCGATGGGCGATCCCGAGCTTGCGCAGGATTTCGCCGAGGACATCGTCCTGCTCAAGGCCGTGGGCATCAACCCTGTCGTCGTCCACGGGGGCGGCCCGCAGATCGGGGCCATGCTGAAGAAGGTCGGCGTGGAGAGCCAGTTCGTCGATGGCCTGCGCGTGACCGACCGCGAAACCGCGCAGGTCGCCGAAATGGTCCTGTCGGGCGCGATCAACAAGGAGATCGTGGGCTGGATCGCGCGGGCTGGTGGCCGCGCGATGGGCATTTCCGGCAAGGACGGCAAGATGGTCACCGCGCGCAAGGTCCAGCGCACCAAGAAGGACCCGGACAGCCTGATCGAGAAGGTCCTGGACCTGGGCTTCGTGGGCGAGCCGGAAACGATCGACACCACGGTGATCGAATCGATCTCGGCCTCAGGGATGATCCCGGTGATTGCGCCGATCGCGACGGGCGCGGACGGAGAGACCTACAACGTCAACGCCGACACCATGGCCGGATCGATTGCGGCGGCGCTGGGCGCGGCGCGCCTCTTCCTCCTTACCGACGTGCACGGCGTGCTCGACAAGGAGGGCGAACTGCTGACCGACCTTCGCCCCTCGGACATTGCCCGCCTGCAGGACGACGGCACGATTTCGGGGGGTATGATCCCCAAGCTGGAAACCTGCGTGCACGCGGTGGAAGCGGGCTGCGAGGCGGCCGTCGTTCTTGACGGGCGTGTCTCTCATGCCATGCTTCTGGAAATATTCACGCAGGAAGGTGCAGGCACCTTGATCCGCACGGATCCTGCGGCCATCTGAAGATAACAACGGGCAAGAAAAGGCAAAAATCCACCGTCATGCGTACCCAGTTCGTCATCGCCGCCGCTGTGTGCAGTGCCGCCCTGTTGCTTGCGGGATGCGAATCGAATGCACCCGAAGCCATTCCGAGCGACGGCGCGACGGGTGTGGGTTCGGAACTTCTTGTCCCCGAGATGCTCCCCTCCGATGCGGCAACGGGCGCGGTGAGTGGCGGTATCGCCAATGACCTCGACATGGAAGCTCTGACCGAGCGACGCGATCCGGAACGCCTGCTGCGCTACTACACCAGCGCCATTCGCCTGGGTGACTGGATCGACGCGGCCAAGGCCTGGAGCCTTGATGCGCAGATGAGCCCGGAAAAGCTGCGCGACGAGTTCGGCGGCAAGGCCGGACCCAAGATCGCGGTCGGCAAGGGCGATATCGCGGGTGCAGCGGGTTCGCTCTATTACGAGGCGCCGATCGTTGTCGATTTCGCCGACGGGCGGCCTTCGCGCCGGGGCACGATCGTGCTGCGCCGCGTGAACGACGTGCCCGGTGCCAGCGAGGAACAGCTCAACTGGCGCATCGAGCGCACCTCGACGCTGACCCAGTAAGCGTCCTTGCGCGCGCTTTGGCGCGTCCCATCGCTATCCCTTTGTCGATGCAGGATGGTTCATTGCAGAGCCACCCTTGCCGGAATCGGTCTGCCTCGGCTATCAGCGCGGCAACGCGTGACCGTGCGGGCATTCTTGTCCATGCGGGCACTGGCCAGTTCCAGCAGGAAAGGAGCAGGGCTTGCTCTTCTTAACGCTCTACCAGATCATCGATTACCTCGTTAACATCATCGTCTTCGTCGTGATCGTGCAGTTCGTGCTGGGACTGCTCATCGCCTTCAACGTCGTGAACATGCACAACCAGTTCGTGGCGACGATCTACCAGGCGCTGAATGCCATCCTCGAGCCCCTCCTGCGGCCGATTCGCAAGTTCATGCCCAACACCGGCGCGATCGACTTCTCGCCCATGGTGCTGATTATCGGGCTCACCATCCTCCAGATCATTCTCGCAAACCTGGCAAGGGCTTACGCATAACATGACCGCTCAGATCATCGACGGAAAGGCCTTCGCTGCGGGCCTGCGCGAACGTGTCGGCACGGTAGCTGCCGATTTCGAGGCCAAGGCCGGCCGCAAGGCGGGTCTCGCCGTGGTGCTGGTGGGTGAGGACCCGGCAAGCCAGGTCTACGTGCGCAACAAGGGCAAGCAGACGCTGGCCTGCGGCATGGAAAGCTTCGAGCACAAGCTTCCCGCCGACACCAGCGAGGCGGATCTCCTGGCCGTGGTCGAGAAGCTCAACGCCGATCCTGCCGTGGACGGCATTCTCGTCCAGCTCCCGCTGCCCAGCCACATGAACGAGCAGAAGGTGATCGCGGCGATCAACCCGGACAAGGACGTCGATGGCTTCCACGTCGTCAATGTCGGTCGCCTGTCGACGGGCCTGCCCGGTTTCGTGCCCTGCACGCCGCTGGGCTGCGTGATGCTCCTCAAGGACCAGCTCGGCTCGCTCTCGGGCCTCGATGCGGTCGTGGTGGGGCGCTCGAATATCGTCGGCAAGCCGATGGCCCAGCTCCTGATTGCGGAGAGCTGCACGGTCACCGTCGCGCACAGCCGCACCCAGGACCTGCCCGAGGTCGTGCGCCGCGCCGACATTGTGGTTGCGGCCGTGGGCCGTCCCGAGATGGTCAAGGGCGAGTGGATCAAGCCGGGCGCGACCGTGATCGACGTGGGCATCAACCGCGTGCCCGGTGCCGAGGAGGGCAAGACCAGGCTGGTTGGCGACGTCGATTTTGCCTCGGCCAGCGAGGTCGCGGGCGCAATCACGCCGGTGCCGGGCGGCGTTGGCCCCATGACTATCGCGGTCCTTCTGCGCAACACCATCGTCGCTGCGCACCGCAACGCCGGTATCGCACTGGACGAGAGCACGATTTGAGCGCCACGCGGCGCCTCCTGGCGCTGACCGTCCTTTCGGCAGCGCTGCTCGCCGCGCCCCCTCTGGGCGCGCGGGATCGGCGCATGCCGGCCGGGCGCCCCGGGGCGGGTACGGCCAATCCCAGCGCGCTTGTCGCCGCCGAGATCGCGCTCAACCGCCGGGCGCGCGAGAAGGGGCGCTATGATGCGATGCGCAAGTTTGCCGCCGATGAGGCGGTACTCTTTGCGCCAGCCCCGGTTCTTGCCGAGGATTGGTTGCGGGGCCAGGAGGAGCCTGCCGACGGCCTGAGGTGGGATTCGGCCGAAATCTGGATGAGCTGTGATGGCACGCTCGGCCTCACGCAGGGCGGCTGGACGCGCGCGGACGGCAGCTTCGGGGCCTACGCCACGATCTGGAAGAAGCGCGAGAAGAAGTCGGAATATCGCTGGGTTCTCAATCTCAGCCTTCCCAGCGCCGAGCCCGTCGAAGTTCCCGACTTCCTGACCGGTAAGGTGACCGACTGTCCCGCGCCGCAGCCCTGGAGCACGTCGCGGAAAAAGGCCGAGGACGAGATCAAGGTGACGGCGGATGGGCCCCCCACGCAGGGGCGCTCGGACGACGGCACGCTGCGCTGGCGCTATGCGACGGCGCCTTCCGGAAAGACCGTGCTCACCGTTTCGCTTCTGACGGGCGGCGGGCTCCAGCAACTTGCGTTCGAGGCCGGGGCCCGGACAGGGGATACACGGCCATGATCGAATTGTTCATCAGCGCGTTCACCGCCTTCTTCGTGGTGATCGACCCGCTGGGCTGCGCGCCGATCTACGCAGGGCTCACGGCAGGGGCCAGTCGCCAGCAGGCTGTCAGCATGGCCGCGCGGGCCTGCGCCATTTCGGTCGCGATCCTCCTGGTCTTCGCGCTCTTCGGCAAGCAGCTTCTGGGCGCGCTGCATATCGAACTCGATGCCTTCCGCATTGCGGGCGGCATCATGCTCTTCATGATCGCCATCGAGATGGTCTTCGAGAAGCGCACCCAGCGCCGCGAGGAGCGCGCCGAGAAGATCATGGCGCAGAACGCGGAAACGCCCGAGGTCGAAGACGTCTCGGTGTTCCCGATGGCGATGCCGATGATCGCAGGGCCCGGCTCGATCGCGACGATCATGCTGCTCATGTCGCGCGCGCAGGGCTCGGAGCAGACCTTCGCGGTGCTTGGCGCCATGCTGCTGGTGCTGGCGCTGACCTTTGCGGCGTTGGCGGCGGCAGGTCCCCTGATGCGCATCCTGGGGGAGAACGTGGAAGCGGTCATCACCCGTCTTCTGGGCGTCCTTCTGGCCGCGCTCGCGACGCAGTACGTGATCGACGGGATCAACTCCGCGCTGCTGAGTTAAGAGGCATCTGTCCAGCAGTTCACTCGGCATTCAGGCCCGGGGCCGTTTCCTGTCGCCTCCACGAGAGCGTTGTGAGGTCCGTCATGCCCCGTCTGAACTGGCTTTCCTGTATTGCCGCCCTGGCGCTTGTACCGGGAGTGCAGGCCCACGCGGCCGACGCAGTGTCCGCCGATCCGGCCGCGCAGTCTGATGCCGAAGGCCCCACGACGGCGGAGCGGGTCGACCCCAATCGCCGGGATCCGGCGACCAGAGGTACAGGCTACGACGTGCGGGTCTCGCTGCAAGTCCGCGAGACGCGGCGCGATGTTCGCACGATGCGCCGGGATGGGGCCATGAGCCGTAGTCAGGCAAAGGCCTTTCGCAAGCAGGCCAGCGTTCTTTCCGCCGCGAGCAATCGGGCACAGAGACGGGCTGGCGGCATGAGCGCTTCGGAGGCGCGTGACATGGGTATGCAGGCGTCGATGCTGGACAGCGTCGTCAACGCGCCGATGGCGCAGGACGGTTCGGGGCGGCGCTGAGGTGCCGTGCTCTCCGCTAGGGGGAGCTACCTACTGGAGAGTGGCGCCGTCCTCGTCGCTGTCGCCGTGTTTGCCGTAGAACTGCATGAGCTGCACGAGCATCTCGCAGCGCTCGGCGAGGGAAGGGGACTCGAGGAGGCCCTGCTTGGACGCCGGGTCGAACGGGGCGATCTGCGAGACGCCGTTGATCAGCGCCTGGTCGTCGAGCCGCGAGACCTGTTCCCAATCCACCGCATAGCCCTGCCGCTGCGCAAAGCGGCGCGCTTCGCGTTCGAACGAGGCGCGCTCGACGGGGGCAAGCACTTCATCGAGCGGTTCGGGAAGGAGTTCGGCTTCGATCTGGCGGAAGGGTGTCGTAACATCAAGCTCGCGCGTCATGCGGAACAGGCGCTCGCCTTCCAGGATGATGTTGTAGCGCCCATCCTGCAGCGCCTCGACCTCACCGATGCGCCCGAGGCACCCCACGGAGAACAGCGGGGCGCCTTCGGTCGGGCGCTGGGGCTGGATCATGCCGATCATCCGGTCACGGGCAAGCGCATCGCTCACCATCGCGCGATAGCGCGGCTCGAAGATGTGCAGCGGCAGTTGCAGGTTGGGATAGAGCACCGCGCCGGAGAGGGGGAAGATGGTGATGCGCGGCACGGGGTGGGTATCCTCTCTTGAAGCTCAGCCGAACAGGATCGTCGAGAGCTTGCGGCGCGTTGCCGAAACCCACGGATCTTCCAGGCCGACCGCCTCGAAGATCTCGAGCAGCTTGGTACGTGCAGCGCTGTCGTTCCACTCGCGGTCGATTGCAACCATTTTCAGGAGCGTTTCGGCGGCAATATCACGCTCGCCAGCGGCAAAAGCGGCGTTGGCGAACGCAAACTGCGCCTCCATGTCGGAGGGGTTGCTTTGTGCCGCGCTGCGCAGGGCGGCCAGTTCGCCGTCCTCCGGCTTGTCCTTGGCCAGCTCCAGGGCCTTGCGGGCGCGCTCGATCTGCGGGTCGCTGGAAAGCTCGACCGGAAGGGTCTCTAGCATCTGCGCGGCCTCTTCCAGGCGGTCTGCGGCGACGAGCGCGCGGATGAGGCCGGACGCCGCCTCGGCGCTGTCGGGCACGGCCTGGAGGATCTGCATGAACACACCGGCGGCCTGTTCGGCATCGCCCGCCGCCAGAGCCTCCTCGGCCATGGCCAGGTGAGGGGCAATATCGGGCTTGGGCGGCTGACCGCCGGGCTGGACGGGAAGCTGTTCGAGCAGCTTGTCGAGCGTCGCCTTCAGCTGCGATTCGCTGCGCGCCTGTGTCAGGTCGGCGACCGGCTGGCCTTGGAACATCGCGTAGACGGTCGGGATCGAGCGGACCTGGAACTGCGAGGCGATGAACTGCTCTTCATCGACGTTGATCTTGGCGAGCACCACGCCCTTGTCGGCGTACTCGGCCGCGACCTTCTCGAGCACCGGGGTCAGCGCCTTGCAGGGGCCGCACCACTCTGCCCAGAAATCGAGAATGACGAGCTGGGTCATCGAGGGTTCGGCAACCTCCTTGCGGAACCGCTCTGCTGCCTTCTGCTCTTCGATGTTCAGACCCATGCTGGCCACTGCACTGCTCCCGTCGGTCGCGATTTCAAGAGCGGCCTAGATCGACATTCTGGGGGCGTTTGTGAAGGGGGGAATGCGGGAAAGCGGCGGGAATCCGCAATTTGTATTTTTTCTTTCATTTTGCGCTTGCAGGGCCTGAAACCCACTGCTAATGGGCCGCCTCCACCCCGGAAGGGCGGCGCGGACATCCGCTTCCAACCTTTCGAACGGACGCCAGAGCGGGCGTAGCTCAGGGGTAGAGCACAACCTTGCCAAGGTTGGGGTCGAGGGTTCGAATCCCTTCGCCCGCTCCAGTTTCCATCGGTAGTGCGAGGGCGCTCTTCCATGCAGGCATGGCAAGAGCTCGGAAGTCTTGGCTTCGTCTCGCAAGGGGTTGCACCGAAACACATTTTTGGGTCTTGCGGTGCTTCCAAAGCGCTGCTAATGGCCCGCCACCCCAGACACGATGGTGCTTCACCAGAGTGTTTCGGAAAAACGCCAGAGCGGGCGTAGCTCAGGGGTAGAGCACAACCTTGCCAAGGTTGGGGTCGAGGGTTCGAATCCCTTCGCCCGCTCCAGTTTTTCAAGTGACATCGTCGGTATTCCGCACAACGCCGGGCATTTCTGCTGCGGCGTTTTTCGTATGTGCGGCGTTTGCTGCGCCTTGCGGCGGCGGGCTATTCGCCCGCCACCGTCATGCCGTCAACGCGGATCGTGGGCACGTTGATCGCGCGGTACCATTCGAGGTCATTGGCTGGCGTCAGCTGCGCGTACATGGCCATGAGATTGCCCGCGACCGTCAGCTCCGAGACGGCGCCCGCAATCTGTCCGTCGATGATCCGGAAGCCCGAGGCCCCGCGGCTGTAGTCGCCTGTCACCCCGTTCACGCCCTGGCCGATCAGTTCGGTGACGTAGATGCCGTCCTTGATGTCGGCCATCAGTTCCTCGGGGGAGAGCGTGCCGGCCGAGAGGTGGACATTGCCGACCGAAACGGAGGGTGAGCCGCCGCCTGCGCGCGCGGCATGGCCGGTCGGGGCGAGGCCAAGCTGGCGGGCCGAGGCGGTGTCGAGCAGCCAGCCCGTGACGCACCCGTCCTCGACCAGCGTGGTGGGACGGGTGGCAAGGCCCTCGCCATCGAAGGGGCGCGAGCGCAGGCCGCGCTTGAGGTGCGGATTGTCGCCGATCTCGATGCCCGCCTTGAAGATGCGCTCCTCGATCCGGTCGAGGAGGAAGCTGGAGCGGCGGGTGATCGCGCTGCCCGACATCGCGCCCAGCAGGTGCCCGATGAGCGTGCCGCCCACGCGCGGGTCGAAGACGACCGGGAGCGGACCGCTTCGGACGCGGCCCGGGTTGAGGCGGCCGACGGCGCGGGTGCCAGCGAGCGTGCCGATCTCGGCGGCCGAAGGCAGGTCCTCGCGGTGGTGCGACTGGCGCCAGGCGTTGTCGCGCTGCTTGGCGTTGCCCTCGCCTGCGACGACCGAGACGCTCAGCGAATGGTTGGTCGAGGCGTAGCTTCCGGCAAAGCCGTGGCTGGTGGTGAGCGCGAAGACGCCGCTGCCCGAGTGGGCCGAGGCGCCGTCCGAATTGGTGACCCCGGCAACGGCGCGTGCGGCGTCCTCACCTTCCTCGGCCATCGTGCGCAGGGTCTGCGGGCTGAGCTCGCCGCTGTCGATCATGTCGAGATCGGGCCAGGGCGCCTGGCTCAGCAGTTCCTCGGGGGCAAGCCCGGCGTAGGCATCTTCCGGCGCGAGGCGGGCCATGCTGATCGCACGTTCGGCCAGTTCGTCGAGCGCAGCGGGCGACATGTCGGACGAGCCGATCGAGGCCGAGCGCTTGCCCGCGAAGACCCGCAACGAGATATGCTCGCTTTCGGAACGCTCCACGTCCTCCAGATTGCCGAGGCGGATCTGGATCCCTTCGGAGGCGTTCGCGGCGTAGATCGCATCGGCGGCGTCCGCTCCGGCGCGGCGGGCGCGCTCCACCAGATCCTGCGCGCGGTCCTGGGCCTGCTGCGGGCTAAGCATGTCGGTTCGTACTCCAATGGCTCGGGCGCGGTCGCGCCTTTGTCACCGGGAGTTAGTGCGCCCCTGCGCCAAGCGCAAATGAAGCCGTGCGATTGTACCCGAAAGCGGGAGGGCAGGTGGTTTGGGAAAGGGCCTCAGGCGAAGAGCAGGCCGAGCACCTTGAACAGGCCGGTGAGGGCAAAGGGCAGGCCGATCGCGATCCCCCACAGGAGCAGGCAGTCGCGGCGGCAGGCGGGTGCGAGCGCGGGATCGCGGGCCTCGCGGTCGGTCAGGCTGTTCCAGCGTGCCTCGAAACGGCGGCAGGCCGGGATGATGGCAAGAACAAGCACGATCAGCGCGAAATAGGGCAACAGCGAGCCTTCACCGGCCTTGAGCGCGCCGATGGTCACGAAGATCTGGAGTGCGGTGTAGACGAGGAGGGCATAGGCAATGTGGTCGCTCATGCGGCGGCGCCAGTCGAGCGTGGCGGCAGGACGGCCGCTGGCAGGGGCAGCCTCGTGGGCCTTGCGGTCGGGAAAGGCGGCGCTGGCCTTGGGGGAATTGCTGTCCATTGGCTGAAAGCCCCATATGTCCTCGTGAGAGGCCAATTAGACCACTCTTGGCGCGGCGAATCAAGATTGCGGGAACTTTTCCAAGCCGGAAGTGTGCCGCCTCGACATATTCGTGCGTTGGGAAGTGCGCTGTGCGTATCGCCGGCCACAAACATGCACGAATCCTGCCATTTGCACGGCGACGGTTCAAAACCGCCCTTGCCGAGCCCCCGTGCTCCGCTTACATCCGGCTAGTAATGACTGCACCTACCGATCTGGACGCCGCCCCCGCGCAGGCGATGCGCGCCGAGGCCGCGGGCGATGGCCTCGAAGTGATCTCGATCGCCAAGAGCTATGACAAGCGCACGGTTCTCAGCGACATTTCCCTCTCGGTCGCCAAGGGCGAGGTTCTGGGCCTGCTGGGCCCGAACGGTGCGGGCAAGACCACCTGCTTCTATTCGATCATGGGACTGGTGAAGCCGGACTCCGGGCGAATCCTGATGGACGGCGTCGATGTAACGCGCCTGCCCATGTACCGCCGCGCGATCCTGGGCCTGGGCTACCTGCCGCAGGAAACCTCGATCTTCCGCGGCCTCACCGTCGAACAGAACATTGGCGCCGTGCTCGAACTGAACGAGCCCGACCGCGACGTGCGCGCGAGCGAACTGGAGCGCCTGCTCGACGAGTTCGGCCTGACGCGCCTGCGGGGAAGCCCGGCGATGGCGCTTTCGGGCGGCGAACGCCGCCGCGCCGAGATTGCCCGCGCTCTTGCCGCCAAGCCCTCGATCATGCTGCTGGACGAGCCGTTTGCCGGCATCGATCCGCTCTCGATCTCGGACATTCGCCACCTCGTGGCCGATCTCAAGACGCGCGGCATCGGTGTTCTGATCACCGACCACAACGTGCGCGAGACGCTCGACATCGTGGACCGCGCCTGCATCATCTATGGCGGGCAGGTCCTCTTCGCTGGTAGCCCCGAGGCGCTTGTCGCCGATGAGAACGTGCGCCGGCTCTACCTGGGTGAGGGTTTCACGCTGTGAGGCCCTTGCCAACGGGAACCTGATCCATGGCGCTGGGGCCAAGGCTGGACTTACGCCAGACCCAGTCGCTCGTCATGACGCCGCAGCTACAGCAGGCGATCAAGCTGCTGGCGCTGTCCAATCTCGAAATCGAAGCCTTCATCGGCGATGCGCTCGATGCCAACCCGCTGCTCGACGTCGGCCGCGATCCCGCCCCTGCGGGTGATGACGGGACGACTTCTCCCGAGGCGGACGTGCGGCGCACCTCGCTGGAGCAATCGCCGGCCGACCGGCTGATCGGCGAAGGGCGGGGGGGCGAGGACAATCCTCTCGACATCGATACAGGCGCCATCGACCGTGATGTCGACACAGGTGACGGCGAGCGCCTGTCCCTGTCCGATGGCGCGGTATCCGGTGCTGCGCCGTCCGGCGAGGCCGACTGGGGCGCGGCGCTCGTCGGCGGTGCGGGCGAGGACGGCCCGGGCATCGACGAACGCGCGGGCGCCGAGGAGAGCCTCTTCGACCATCTCGATGCGCAGGTCGGCGCCGTCACGGGTGATCCGGTGCAGGCGGGCATCGCGCGTTATATCATCGGGCTGCTGGACGAGGCGGGCTACCTGCCGGTCCGGTTGGAGGACGTGGCACGCGATCTCGGTGCGGACATGGCCGAGGTCGAGGGAGGGCTGGCCCTTGTGCAGTCGCTCGATCCGACTGGAGTGGGCGCGCGCAGCCTCTCCGAATGCATCGCGCTGCAGGCGATCGAGGCCGACCGCCACGATCCGTGCATGGCGCGTCTTATCGCGAATCTCGATCTTGTCGCGCGCGGCGACCTCACCCGGCTCAAGCGCATGTGCGGGGTGGACGATGAGGACATGGCCGACATGCTCTCTGAACTGCGTTCCTACGATCCCAAGCCGGGCCTGCGCTTTGGTGGCGAGCCCGGCGGGGCGGTGACACCCGACATTCTGGTCAGCGCGCGGGACGATGGGGGCTGGGATATCCGGCTCAACGAGGCGACCCTGCCGCGCCTGGTGGTCAACCGGGGGTATTACGTCGCGCTCAAGGGAAGCTGCGAGGACAAGTCCTCGCGCGCGTGGCTCTCGGAGAAGCTGGGCGATGCGAACTGGCTGATCAAGGCGCTCGACCAGCGCCAGAAGACGATCCTCAAGGTGGCAAGCGAGCTGGTGAAGCAGCAGGACGGTTTCTTCCGCCAAGGCGTCTCGCAGCTGCGCCCGCTCACCTTGCGCGCCGTCGCCGAGGCCATCGGCATGCACGAATCGACGGTGAGCCGGGTCACTTCGGCCAAGTTCCTCAACTGCGCGCGGGGGACCTTCGAGCTGAAATACTTCTTCTCCTCGGGCGTCGCTTCGGCGAGCGGGGAGGGCGGGGCGTCGGCCGAAGCGGTCAAGGCCGCGATCCGCCAGCTGATCGATGCGGAAGATCCCAAGGCGGTGCTGTCCGACGACACCCTGGTTGAACTGCTCAAGGAAAAGGGGTTCGAGCTCGCGCGGCGCACCGTGGCGAAATACCGAGAGGCGATCGGCCTTGGCAGTTCGGTGCAGCGCCGCCGGCAGAAGAAGATTGCAGGCGCCAGCTGACGCGCCAGAACGCCCGATGCAAAGCGCCTTTCCCCAGCGCGCTGCGGGTAAGGATTGCCATTTGTGCATGACCCTGTCTAAACGGCGCAACGAAACGCCCCCACCCGGGCGGCTGACACCTGCCCCCTTCAACCGGATGGCGCCGTGCTGGAATGCGGCGCCTGTTCGGGAAGGGGGGCCTCTTTCGCGCTCTTACCTAGACGCTCTTTTCCACCTCCTTGACCGTCCTTGCCTAGCCTTCGCGGCGCGCCGCAGTTCCGGCGCCGAGGCCATGGGGAGGCGCGCGCATGATACCCAAGACATTCCATTTCATCTGGGTGGGCGATGAAAGCCGCCGTCCCGACAACTGCATCGAGACCTGGCGCAAGGCGCATCCGGACTGGGGCTTTCGCCTCTGGGGCAACGCCGATCTCGACGGGCGCGCGTGGATCAACAAGCCCCACATGGACGCGATGCGCGAGCGCGAATGGAACGGGGTTGCCGACATGCTGCGCTGGGAGATCCTGCACGAACACGGCGGGATCGTCTTCGACGCCGATTCGGTCTGCACCCGGCCGCTTGACGACCATCTGCTCGATTGCCCGGCCTTTGCCTGCTGGGAAAGTGAGATCGCCCGCCCCGGCCTGATCGCGGCAGGGTATTTCGGCTGTCAGCAGGGCAATCCGTTCGTGAAGGGCATCATCGATACCATCGCCGCGCAAAGTTCGGTCGTCGAGGACATGGCCTGGAAGACAGTCGGCCCGCTGCGCCTGACCGAGTGCTATCGCAGCTTTGGCTATACCCCCTTGCGGATCTACCCCAGCCACTACTTCATTCCGCGTCATTTCACCGGCGTGACGTACCAGGGCAACGACCCGGTCTACGCGCACCAGCTGTGGGGGACGACCGCGCGGCAGTACGACACGCTGCACAAGGTGGACGTGAGCACGATCGGGCGCGAGGCTGCGCAGGAGGCAGTCCCCGTGGTTGAGGAAGCGCCCGCAGTAGAGCCGCCGCCTGCATCTGCGCCCAAGCCTGCTCCCGTCGCGCAGGCGCAAGCCGAGGCGCCCGCGGTACCGCTCGACGCACCGACCTCCCCGCTGGAAAAGATCCATGCGCCCTATTTCCTCCAGCGCGTGCCGGTGGGATCGGAGCTTGCGCGCCTGCCGCGCATGGATGTCTTTGCCAGTCTCCTGCAGGGCCAGCGGGTGCTCCACGTGGGCTGCGCGGACTGGCCGATTACCGATCCGGCGACTTCGCTACACGTCCGCTTGCAGGCACACTGCGCGCACCTCGACGGGCTCGATCCGCATGGCGAAGCGCTCGAACAACTGCGCCCGCATGTGAAAGGTGAGCTCTTCACCGACTTTGCGCAGGTGTACGGCAGCTACGACGTGGTCCTGGCTCCGGAAGTGATGGAGCATGTGCCCGACGTCGAGCTGTTCCTGGCCCAGCTGGAGAGCGTCGATGCCAAGATGTACCTGATCTCGGTGCCCGACGCGTTCCAGTGCCGCGCGCGCCATTTCGATTATCAGGCCGAAACCGAGACCTTCCTCGAAGGCGTCCATCCTGACCACAACGTCTGGTACACGCCCTATACCTTTGCCAACACGCTGCGAAAATACAGCCACCTCGACCTTCAGCGCATGTGGTTTTTCAATGGCATATCGCTGCTGGCCCTGCTCAGCCGACGCGAACTGGCGCAGGCGGCCTGACCGCGAACTTGCCCGGATGCCGGTCGCAGGGTAGAAAGGTCCCACCAGCACGCACAAGGAGCCGCACCGCCGTGAACATCTGACACACAGCATACACCCTGTCTGTCATTGTACCGTGCGAGTGCATCCCATGTCTTTTCTCACGCTGGACGGCGTGGCGTTCCGAACCCCGGAAGGCCGCGCTCTCTTTTCCGAACTTTCGCTTTCCATTGGTCGCGAGCGCATTGGCCTCGTCGGGCGCAACGGGTGCGGCAAGTCCACCCTGCTGGGCGCGATTGCCGAGGGGCGCAGCCCCTCTGCGGGGCACATCGCGCTTTCCGGCACCGCGGGACTTCTGGCGCAGGACTGGCCGGGCGAATGGAGCCTGGGCCACGTGCTTGGCGTGGCCGAGCCGCTCGCCTGTCTTGCCCGCATCCTGGCAGGAGAGGGGAGTGAGGAGGACTTCGCGGCGGCCGACTGGACGCTGGAGGAGCGCCTCGCGGCGATCCTTGATCGGCTGGGCCTGCCGGGCCTTGCGCTCGAACGCCGCGTGACGAGCCTCTCGGGGGGAGAGCGGACCCGGGTGGGTCTGGCCCGAGTGCTGCTGGAGGCGCCCGATCTGCTCCTGCTCGACGAGCCGACCAACAACCTTGATGCCGACGGGTGGGCCCTTGTAGCCCAGGTCCTGGGCGACTGGCCGGGCGGCGTGCTCGTCGCCAGCCACGACCGCGCTCTGTTGGAGGGAATGGACCGGATCGTCGAGCTCACACCCACCGGCGTGCGCACGGTGACGGGCGGCTGGTCGCAGTTCGCCGCGATCCGGGCTGCCGAGCGGCAGCGGGCCGAGGCCGAACTGGAGCGCGCCGAGGCGGACCTGGGGCAGGTGCGCCGGGCCGCGCAGGCGCAGAAGGAGGCCAAGGCGACCCGCGACAAGGCAGGCCGCGCTTTTGCCGCAGGGGGCTCGCAGGCCAAGGTCCTGCTCGGGCGGCAGGCCGAGCGTGCGCAGAACAGCGGCGGGACCCTGAGCCGGCAGGCCACGCGGCAGAAGGGCGAGGCTGAAGATCGGCTCGCCCAGGCGCGCGGGCAGGTGGAGGTGCGTGTTCCCGTCCGCATGGAGGTGCCTCCCGCGGGCCTCCCTGCGAATGCCCAAGTCCTTTCGTTGCAGGCGGTGAGCCTGATGCGGGAGGGCAGGCCGTTCGGCCCCTGGTCGCTCGACATCAAGGGGCCGCGCCGCATCGCCGTGATTGGGGCCAACGGAGCGGGCAAGACGACGCTGCTGCGTCTTGCAGTGGGCGACCTGATGCCGGAGACAGGTTCTGCCGTGAGGGCCGAGGGGCGTGTGGCCTGGTTCGACCAGCACCTGGGGCAGCTGGCGGGCGATGCAGACATTCTGACCAACTACCGTCGCCTCAATCCCGGGGCGCAAGAGGAGAGAGCCCGCGCCGCAATCGCCCGCTTCGGCTTCCGGGGCGAAGCCTCACGTCAGTTGGTGGGTACGCTGTCCGGAGGGGAACGCCTGCGTGCCGGGCTCGCCTGCATATTGGGTGGAGTGAGGGCGCCCTGGCTTCTGGTCATGGACGAGCCGACCAACCACCTCGACATCGAATCGGTCGAACTGCTCGAAGGTGCCTTGCGCGACTACGACGGGGCGCTGCTGGTGGTCAGCCATGACCAGGCGTTTCTCGAGGCCATCGGGATCGAGGAACAGGTGGAAATAGGCAGATGATACAAGGGGCCATCGCCCCTTGACCCCAAAACGGGCAACCTCACCTTTTTGAGCTAAGTCTGCGCGCGGGAGGCGAGGGCGACTGGTTCGGGGAGCCCGAGGGCGATGGCCCTCGGAACTCTTCTTCCTGTCTTCTTCTATTCCACGAAGAATGATGCTGGAGAATCGCCATCAAGATGGCGCTGGTGCATCATC
>NZ_JALHAT010000017.1:0-30878 GCF_022818885.1 Novosphingobium mangrovi
TTTGAGCTAAGTCTGCGCGCGGGAGGCGAGGGCGACTGGTTCGGGGAGCCCGAGGGCGATGGCCCTCGGAACTCTTCTTCCTGTCTTCTTCTATTCCACGAAGAATGATGCTGGAGAATCGCCATCAAGATGGCGCTGGTGCATCATCTCCAGCGCGCGTTCGAAGCGGCGGGTGTAGGCAGGGGTGTCGAAGAGAGCGCAGCTCATCCGCGCATCGGCGAGGCGCTGGCGCAGCGCGGCAAGGCGCTCCGGGTGCTGGGCGAGAGCCAGGGCGCAGGCTTCGTATTCGCCGGGACTGCTCGTCGCCAGTTCGGGGAGGCCGGCGGCGGTCACCAGGCTGGCGGCGACCCGGGCGGCGAACTGGCGGCCGGCCAGTGTCAGGACCGGGAGACCTGCCCAGAGCGCATCGCTCGCGGTCGTGTGCGCGTTCACCGCGAAAGTGTCGAGGAAGAGGTCGGCCAGTGCGAGCCGCCCGAGGTGCTCGGCGTGAGGGAGGGAAGGTGCGAAGACAAGGCGCGCCGGATCGATGCCGCGGGCCTCGGCCTCGCGCCGCAGGTTCGCTTCGGCCCATTCGTTCGAGCGCAGCAGCCAGAGCACCGAGCCGTCCACCTGGCTCAGGAGGCGCATCCAGATGTCCCATTCGGCGGGCGAGATCTTGTAGGTGTGGTTGAAGCTGGCGAAGACGAAGCCCTGTTCGGGCAGGCCATGTCCGGCGCGCCCCTTCGTGTCGGGGACGATCACGCGCTGGTTGTCGTTGGCCTGATAGCTTCCGGCAAGGCGCACGATGGCTTCGGAAAAATGCGCCTCGGCGCCTTCGGGCAGGGCGACCTCGTCGGCCACGAAATAGTCCATGCAGGCGTGCCCCAGCGTTCCGGGATAGCCCATGTGGGTCACCTGGACGGGGGCGAGACGGTGCCCGAACATCCGCGTGCGGGTGCCGCGTGTGTAGCCCTTGAGGTCGATCGCGATGTCGAGGTTGTCCGCGCGGGCACGGCGCATGACCTCCTCGTCGGTAAGGCCGCCGATTTCGGTGAAGGCATCGACCTGGCCTTTCAGCACGGCGCGGTGATGGTCCTCCTCGCGCTCCGGGCCATAGCTGTAGAGATGGACCTCGAAGCGGCTGCGGTCGTGTTCGCGAAAGAGCCCGCTCATCAGGTAGAGTGTGGCGTGGTTGTGAAAGTCGGCTGAGAAGTAGCCGATGCGGATGCGCCCGTCGCGGCTGGGATCAGGCGCGGGCAGGCTGGCGGGCCTTGCAGGATAGACGTGCTTTGCACAGGCGCACGAGCGTTGGTGCTGGTGGGCGGGGTCGTCGCGGAAGGGCAGGGAGGCGAAAGGCTGCACCGCGCCCACGTCTGCGCCCAGGGTCAGGGCATATTCGCCGCGCGCGCGCCAATCGCACATGTGGGCTTCCTCGAAGAGCGCCTGAAGCCGCGCCGAGGCGTCCGAGGGGGCTAGGGCCAGCGCACCGCGGAATGAAGCTACGGCCTCGGGCAGGCGGTTCATCAGGACCAGCGCCTTGCCGCGGTTGACGAGAGCCTTGCCGTTGTCCGGCGAGATGGTGAGGGCCTTCTCGAAACACTCGAGGGCTGCGTCCACCCGGTCGAGCGCGAGAAGTTCGCCGCCCATGTTGTTGATGGCATCGGCGTGTTCGGGGCGCAGGTGGATGGCCCATTCGTAGCAGGCGATGGCGTCCTCGCGCCGGCCCATCTTCGCGTTGAGATTGCCAAGGTTGTAGTAGGCATCGACGTAGCTGGGATCGATGGCGAGGGCCTGGGCGAAGAAGTAGCCGGCTTCCTCGTCGCGGCCGGTCTGTTCCAGCAGGTTGGCCAGGTTGTAGCGCGCATCCGCATAGGTCGGCGCACGGGCGATGACCTCGCGGTAGAGCTCTTCCGCCTCGGCGTCGCGCCCCTGACGGCGCAGCGCGATGGCGAGGTTGTTGCAGCTGGCATGGGCGCTGGGGTCCGCGGCGATGGCGGCGCGAAAGGCGGTTTCGGCGCGCGGGTTGTCGCCCAACGCGAGAAGCGCGGCGCCGTAGAGGTTTTGCACACCGTGAGAATGCGGGAAGGCGCGCGCCAGCGCTTCGCCCTCGCGCACGGCAAGGCCCATGTTGCCATCGCGATAGGCCGCGACCAGGGTGTCGAAGCGGCGCTGGGCCGAGGTACCGCTGGGTTCATCCAGGGCCTTGAGCGCGGCGCGTACACGGGTGTTGTTGGGGTGGCGTTCGAGGACGTCATGGTAGATCGCGCGCGCGGCATCAGCATCGCCGCGCTTGGCCGCGCCCTTGGCCTTGATCAGCAGGGTTTCCAGTCCGCTCATGCTTCCTCGTGCTCTTCCCGGGATCTGACTTGGACATAACCGGACGTGGTGGACGTTCGGTGACCTGGCCTCCTTGTAGAGTTGCGTAGGGGCGGGCTCGGGTTGCGGGCCTTGCAAAGGTTCGCATGCCCGCTGGGCGCGCGCTTTCACTGGAGTGGGGAAGGTTACTTTCCACTGTGCAAGGAGAGTGTCCGCGAGGTGGGGTGTCACCCCAGCAAGATGCTCGTTTTCCTGTATGTTTCCCGGGTTTGGCACGAGTCTTGCTTAACTCTCTGGAATTGGAACCGCACATTTCGACACGGACGCGGGAAAGGTCAGCCGGATGGCAATCGAAACATTCTACGACGTGATGCGCCGGCAGGGCATCACCCGCCGCAGCTTCAACAAGTTCTGCAGCCTGACGGCCGCGGCGCTCGGGCTCAGCCCGGCCCACGCCCAGGACATCCGCCACGCCATGGAGACCAAGCCGCGCATTCCCGTGCTGTGGCTGCACGGCCTGGAATGCACCTGCTGTTCCGAAAGCTTCATCCGTTCGGCGCATCCGCTGGCCAAGGACGTGATCCTGTCCATGATCAGCCTCGACTATGACGACACGATCATGGCCGCGGCGGGAGAGCAGGCCGAGGCGATCATCGCCGAGACCATCGAGAAGTACGACGGCAACTTCATCCTCGCGGTGGAGGGCAACCCCCCGCTCAACCAGGAAGGCATGAGCTGTATCATCGGTGGCCGGCCCTTCCTCGAACAGCTCAAGCACGCGGCCGATCACTGCAAGGCGATCATTTCGTGGGGCAGTTGTGCCTCCTGGGGCTGCGTCCAGGCCGCGCGACCCAACCCAACGCAGGCGACGCCCGTCCACAAGGTCCCGGGGTTGGCCGACAAGCCGATCATCAAGGTGCCCGGCTGCCCGCCCATCGCCGAGGTCATGACCGGTGTCATCAGCTACATCCTGACCTTCGAGCGCTTCCCCGAGCTCGACAATCAGGGGCGGCCCAAGATGTTCTATTCCCAGCGCATTCACGACAAGTGCTACCGCCGTCCGCACTTCGATGCGGGTCAGTTCGTCGAGGAATTCGACGATGAGGGAGCGCGCAAGGGCTATTGCCTCTACAAGGTCGGCTGCAAGGGCCCGACCACCTACAACGCCTGTTCGACCGTGCGCTGGAACGGCGGCCTCTCCTTCCCGATCCAGGCCGGACACGGCTGCATCGGCTGCTCCGAAGACGGCTTCTGGGACAAGGGCAGCTTCTACGAGCGCCTCTCCGACATCCAGGGCTTCGGCATCGAGGCCGACGCCGACCAGATCGGCGGTACCGCCGCAGCTGCCGTGGGCGCGGGCGTGATCGCCCATGCCGCGGCGAGTGCGGTCAAGCGCGCCCGCTCGGGCAGTTCCTCGGCCTCCGCCGACACCACGACCACCCATGAGGACGCCTGAGCATGGCCACGCTGGCAACCCCTAACGGCTACACCCTCGACAACACCGGCAAGCGCGTCGTTGTCGATCCCGTCACCCGCATCGAGGGGCACATGCGCTGCGAGGTCAATCTCGACAGCAACAACGTGATCCGCAACGCGGTCTCCACCGGCACCATGTGGCGCGGTCTGGAAGTGATCCTCAAGGGCCGCGATCCGCGTGATGCCTGGGCCTTCACCCAACGCATCTGCGGTGTGTGCACGGGCACCCACGCGCTGACCTCTGTGCGCGCGGTGGAGAATGCGCTGGGCATCGAGATCCCGGAAAACGCGAACTCGATCCGCAACATCATGCAGCTCTCGCTGCAGGTGCACGATCATCTGGTCCACTTTTATCACCTTCACGCGCTCGACTGGGTGAACCCGGTCAATGCACTGAAGGCCGACCCCAAGGCGACGAGCGAGCTCCAGCAGATGGTCTCGCCCGCGCACCCCAACTCCTCGCCCGGCTACTTCCGCGATATCCAGACGCGCCTCAAGAAGTTCGTCGAGAGCGGCCAGCTTGGTCCCTTCAAGAACGGCTACTGGACCAACCCCGCCTACCTGCTGCCGCCCGAGGCGGATCTCATGGCCGTGACGCACTATCTGGAGGCGCTGGACTTCCAGAAGGAGATCATGACCGTGCGCACGATCTTCGGGGGTAAGGACATCCACCCCAACTGGCTGGTGGGCGGCGTCCCGTGCGCGATCAACATCGATGGCGACATGGCTGCGGGCGCGCCGGTCAACATGACCTCGCTCAACTACGTGCGCAAGATCACCGACAAGTGCATCGATTTCGTGAAGAACGTCTACGTTCCCGACGTTATCGCCATCGGCAAGTTCTACAAGACCTGGCTCTATGGTGGGGGCATCGCGAACAAGTCGCTGATGGCCTATGGCGATATTCCCGACCGCGCGAACGACTATAGCCCGGAAAACCTGATGATGCCGCACGGCGCCATCGTCGACGGCAAGCTGACCGACATCCACCCGGTTGACCTCACCGACCCTGAGCAGATCCAGGAATTCGTGCCGCACTCGTGGTACAAGTACCCCGACGAGAGCAAGGGCCTGCACCCCTGGGACGGCATTACCGAGCCGCACTACGAGCTGGGCCCCAAGGCCAAGGGCACCTCGACGCGGATCGAGGAGCTCGACGAGGGCGCCAAGTACTCGTGGATCAAGGCGCCGCGCTGGCGCGGCCACGCGATGGAAGTGGGGCCGCTCGCGCGTTACATCATCGGCTATCAGCAGGGCCGCAAGGACATTCAGGAGCAGGTGGACGGCTGCCTCTCCGCGCTGGGGCTGCCGATGGAAGCGATGTTCTCGACGCTCGGCCGCACCGCGGCCCGTGCGCTTGAAGCGCAGTGGGCGGCTGAAAAGCAGGCCTACTTCCTCGACAAGCTCATCACCAATGTGAAGAACGGCGACACGGCCACGGCCAATACCGCCAAGTTCGATCCCAAGACCTGGCCCGACGAGGTCAAGGGTGTGGGCTTTACCGAGGCTCCGCGCGGGGCGCTGGCGCACTGGATCCGCATCAAGGGCGGCAAGATCGAGAACTACCAGTGCGTGGTTCCCACCACCTGGAACGGCACCCCGCGCGACAACGAGGGCAATATCGGCGCCTTCGAGGCTTCGCTGCTGGACACCAAGGTGGAGCGCGCCGAAGAGCCGGTGGAGATCCTGCGCACGCTGCACAGCTTCGATCCCTGCCTCGCCTGCTCGACCCACGTGATGGGGCCTGACGGGCAGGAACTGGCCGAAGTCAAAGTGCGCTGAGGAAAAGGAAGATTACGATGTTCAAACGCACCTCGCCTGCGCGCACCGCTGCAATGGCCGTGGCTCTGTCTACGGGTCTGGCCGCTACCCCTGCGCTGGCGCATCCCGGGCACCTGGGCGATGGCTTGGTGGCGGGCCTCGCGCACCCCTTCCTGGGGCTCGATCACCTGCTCGCCATGCTGGCGGTGGGCCTCTGGGCGGCGACCCGCAAGGCCGCGCAGGCCTGGCAGGCCCCGGCCGTGTTCCTTGCTTGCCTTGCGCTCGGCGGCGTCCTTGGTCTTGCAACCGGGGCCATCGGCGCGCTGGAGAGCGTGGTCGCGGGCTCGCTGGTCGTGCTGGCTGCGCTGCTGGTCGCCGCGCCCTTCGTCGGCAACCGCGCAGGGCTTGCCCTGATCGGTCTCTTCGCACTTGCCCATGGCCATGCCCATGGCGGTGAGGCGAGCGGTCTTGTGCCCGCCTACTTCGCCGGGTTCCTGGCCGCATCGGCCGTGCTGCACCTCATCGGCTGGAAGGTCGGTTGCCACCTCTTCGCCTCGCCTCTCGGGCGCTGGGCGGCGGGCCTTGGCATCGGCGGTGCGGGGCTGGCCCTGGCCTTTGGCTGAGCGGCGATAGCCAGGAGAAAGGACGCGTCATGGCGAGCACGACCTCCAAGCCCCATACCGAGGAAACGGTCTACGTCTACGAGGCGCCCGTGCGCCTGTGGCACTGGATCAATGCGCTGGCGATCCTCGTCCTGTGCCTGAGCGGCTATCTCATCGGCAAGCCGCTGCCCGCGATCGGCGGGGAGGCCTACGACCACTTCATGTTCGGCAAGATCCGCTTTGCGCATTTCGTCGCGGGACAGATCCTCGTCGTGGGCTTCGTCTTCCGCTTCTACTGGGCCTTCGTGGGCAACGCGCATGCGCGTGAAATCTTCCACGTGCCGCTGACCCGTCCTTCATACTGGAAGGAAATCTGGCACGAGATCAAGTGGTACGCGATGATGGAGAAGTCGCCCAAGAAGTACACCGGGCACAATCCGCTGGCGCGCATTTCCATGCATATCCTGTTCGTGTGGGGGATCGTCTTCATGATCCTGACCGGCTTTGCGCTCTACGGCGAGGGCGAGGGGCCGGGCGTGATCCACACGCTCTTCACCAGTTGGGTGATCCCGCTCTTCGGCCAGAGTCAGGACGTCCACACCTGGCACCACATGGGCATGTGGGTGATCGTGATCTTCGTCATCGTCCACATCTACGCCGCCGTGCGGGAAGACATCATGAGCCGCCAGTCGATCATCTCCTCGATGTTCTCGGGCTGGCGGACGTTCAAGGATGACGGGTCCTCGGACTGAGCTCCGCCCCGTCCTCCCCCTCGAAGCGCCGGCGGCCGAACTTCCGCCCATCTCTCTCCCAGGTCGCCGGCGCTTCCCTTTCTGTGTGCAAACATACTTTTCTAAGTAAACTTTCCGATATGGAAGGTTTCTTTCCATGGCGCGTGCGCGCAAGGCGCGTGCCGTCACGAAGGACTGCGCCTTTGCATGGCGAAAGGCCACTTGGCACAGGCTTTGCTGTGCATATTGGCAAGACACTTTCCAATCGGGTCGGGGTGAAGCCGGAGCACGCGGTCAGCCCCACGGAGAAACGGCAAGACATGGCATCCCCCCCTGACAGCACACCTTCCGTTCTGGTGCTGGGCATCGGTAATCTCCTGTGGGCCGACGAAGGCTTCGGCGTGCGCGCGGTCGAGCACATGCACCGCCTTTGGGCCTTCCCGGACAACGTGCGCCTGATCGACGGCGGCACCCAGGGGGTCTACTTGGTCCAGAACATCCGCGAGGCCGACATCCTCGTCGTCTTCGATGCTGTCGACTACGGCCTCGAACCGGGCACGATGAAGCGCGTGGAAGGCGAGGAAGTCCCCCGCTTCCTCGGCGCCAAGAAGGTCTCTTTGCACCAGACCGGCTTCCAGGAAGTGCTGATGATGGCCGAGATGCTGGGCGATCCGCCCGCGCACCAGCTCCTCATCGGCGTGCAGCCGGTCGAGCTGGAAGACTACGGCGGCTCGCTGCGTCCGCAGGTCAAGGACAAGATCGAGCCTGCCATCGCGATGGCGCTCGACTACCTCGCGGGCTTTGGCATCGTGGGCGAGCGCCGCACCGTTCCTCTCGGCGATGCGGAAAGCATCGGCAGCCTGGAGATGGTGCTCGAACGCTACGAGGGTGAGCGTCCCGACGCCGAGATCGCACCGCGCCACGGGGATGACCGCGTTCTGGGCGCAGGCTTCGTGCCGCCCGCCGACTTCGATGCCGAGATGGCCGAACTGGTCAGCCGCATGCCGCTGGATGCGGGCGACGTGGCAGGCGGGGAGGGCGCGCGCTGATGTGCCTGGGTATTCCCATGAAGGTGGTCGAGGTCGCCGGGCCCGGCCGCGCGCTGTGCGCCAACGGCGATGTCTGGGTGGAGATCGACACGCTGCTCGTCGGCGATGTTGCCCCCGGTGAATGGCTGATGACCTTCCTTGGCGCCGCGCGCGAGAAGATGGACGAGGTGAGCGCACTGCGCAGCCGGGATGCCCTGAGCGCGCTCGAAGCCATCATGAACGGCGGTGAGGTCGATATCGAGGCGGCCTTTGCCGACCTCATCGACCGCGAACCCCAATTGCCCGAACACCTGCGCAGCGGAGCCCCCACCTGATGACCCCCGTACTCGATTTCTCGCCGCTGCTGGAAGGCATCTGCCAGCGCCATGGTTACTCTATCGTGGGAGAGGCCGATCTCGACACCGTTCTGGCCGACACGCCGCTGGCCCTGCTGTTCTTCTGCGGGGACCACCGCCGTCTGGCCGAGAGCAACGATGTCGCCGTGGTCCTGCCCGAACTCGACAAGGCGCTGGCAGGCCATGCGCGCGTGCTGGTCTGCGCGCGCGAGGACGAGCGCGCGCTTCAGCGCCGCTTCCGTTTTACCGCCTTCCCCGCGCTCGTCTTCCTGCGCGAGGGGCGTTACCTCGGTGCCATCGAGGGGATCCGCGACTGGTCCGACTACCTGATTGAAATCCCCGAGATCCTGGGACGCGAGCCGAGCGATCCGCCTGCCTACAAACTGCCCGCCGGTTGCGGCGAGAGCCGCTGAGGAGCCCCCATCCCATGACATCCTTCCCTTCTGTGCCTGGTATGAGCGCGCCCGGTCTCGGTGCGCTCGTCGGCCCGGGCAGCCAGCCCGAGAGCTTCGACGGCTCCAAGCTTGATTACATGATCATGCCCAGCGGCATGAGCACCTTCTCTGCCGCCCACGTGCCCGAGGCGGACGATGCGGCGGGGCACGCCCCTGCGCTGACCGCTCTGGGCGCGATGCTGGACGCGCTGCGCCACGCCGAGGCAACGGGCGAGGGCGGTCGGATCGACCTCATGGGCCTTGCGCCGGACGACCTTACCTTCGTTGATCAACTGCTGGGCGAGGGGGAGGTCTCCATTGTCGCAGGCGGCGATGCGCAGGCGCAGGAATCGGTCCTGGCCGGGCTGTGGCGCGTGCGTGTGGCCGGCGCGGATGGTCGCCGCAGCGCCGACTACGCCGAGATCGGCGCCTTCCCGCAGGACCTCCTGGCGCAGGCTTTTGCAGGTGCGCAGGCCCATGTGGCCCTGCCTGAAAGCGCAGGTCCCAACATCTTCAACGCGCCCGCGCTCGTCAGCGAGATCAACGAGCACGTGCCCCATGCGCGCGAGGCCGGGCGGGGGCCACACATCATCAATCTCTCGCTCCTGCCGCACACCGAGGAGGACCTGGCTTTCCTCGAGAACGTGCTGGGGCCGGGCGAACTGATCGTCCTGTCGCGCGGCTATGGCAACTGCCGCATCCGGGCGAGCGGCACGCGCGACACCTGGTGGGTGCGCTATTACAATTCGCAGGACACCCTGATCCTCAACTCGATCGAGATCAGCCCGATCCCTGAAGTGGCGCTGGCCGCGCCCGAGGATATTGCGGATTCGGTCGAGCGCCTGTCCGAGATCCTCGACATCTACGCCCCGGCGGACGCATGAGCATGTCCGCGTCTCCGCCGCCCTCCACCGACCATTTCTTTGCCGGCAGCTATGGCGGCGACGCCTCCAAGCTGTCCGACGACACGCGGCTGGAATGCAAGATCTGCTGGCACATCTACGAGCCCACGCAAGGGTGCGCGTACTGGCAGATCCCGGCGGGAACGCCCTTCGCGGCGCTGCCCGATCACTGGACCTGCCCGGAGTGCGACGGCGCCAAGGGCGACTTCATGGTCATTCCGGACTGACCTCATGGATGCCCCTGCTCAACTCCCCATGTCTGACCTCTCTTTTTCCGATCTCTCTACTCGGATCGAAGGGCTTTATGAGACCATCGCGCGCACGCGCATGGCGGACATCGGCATACTCAATCCCCGTCTCGGTGTTTCGATGCGCGGCTTGCGGCGCTATGGGGAGAACCATGTCGGTATTCTGGTCACGCCCTGGTTCATGAACCTCCTGTTCCTTCCCGTGAATGCGCCCGGTTCGCCGGGCGGCGGGATCCCGCCGCGCATCGGCAGTTTGCGCACCTTCGCCCTGCCTTCGGGGACCTACGAGGGCATCGCGGGGCACGAGCTTGGCCTGGGCTGGCATTGGAGCTGCTCCCTGTTCTCGCCGATGTTCGAGTTCGCCGACATGGAGGGCGCGGTGGAGACGGCGGACGTTTCGCTCGACCTGCTGTTCGACGCCCCCGAAGGTGCGCGTGGGGATGAGGCGGGGCCGTCCGGATCCTCGGAGGAATTTCGCGCCGCGATGGTGCGCCCCGAGCGCGATGGCACTCTCGACGCGCGGCTTGCGGCTATCGAGGCACGCGAGGCCGAAGTCGAAACGGCGGCTCAGGCCGAGGCGCGCGTTGTCGAGAGCTCCGAGCCGGAAACCGACGCGCCCCGCAATCTCGACCGGCGCGCGCTGTTCGGTCTGCGGCGCGGCGAGGGTCTGCGCGGCTGATGGTGCAGGGGCCCTTCCTTCGTATCGACGTACCCTTGCCCGGATCGGGTGCGGCCGAGCCGATCTTCATCGATTACGCGGGCACCGGCCCGGTCGCGCGGCTGGTGACGGGCGCACGGGCGGACGCGATGCCCGCGATGATCGGCCGGCTTTTCACGATCTGCGCAGAGGCCCAGCAGCTGGCGTCACGGGTGGCACTCGCAGCGGCGCAGAACCTCGAAATTGACGGGGCGGAGCTGGAGATGGCCCGCCATGGCGTCAGCCTGGAGGCGGTGCGCGAGACCGGGCTCCATATCCTCCTGGGCTGGCCCGCACTTCTGGAAGAGGCTCCGGACAACGCGTCGGGCGCGGCACTGCTGGCGGCAACCCAGGGCGGTGGAGATGCCAGGGCGCTTGACGAGGTGCTGACGGGGGCGGTCTTCGGATGCTCCCCGGGCCAGTGGCTCGCCGAGCAGACTGGCGGCGGGGCCACGCTGCGCTGGGCCTTCGCAGGCGCAACGCCCGCCGCGCGGCTGCTGGCGCGCGCCATCGATGCGAGCGCGGTTCCGATACATCCCGCGCCCGCGCCGGGAAGTCCGGTTGATCGCTGTGCCCGGCAGATGTTTGTCGCCCAGCTCGATCCCGGAAGCCTTGCCTCCCATCACGCCGCGCGCCTGTTCGAGCTAGCCCGGCTGGCTGCGCCGCATATTGCAGGTACACCCCATGCCGCGTTCCTTGCCGCGCAGTCCGACGCGTCCGGCCATGGCCGGGCGGAGATTGCCTGCGCGCGCGGAACCCTTGTTCACGAAGTCGAGGTGGCCGAGGGGCGTATCGCGCGGTGCGAGATGCGCTCGCCCACCGATGTCGCCTTCGCGCCCTATGGGCCGGGGCGCATGTGGTTGCAGACCGTGGCCGATGGCACGCTTTCCTGGCCACGCGAAGAGCGCGAGGCGGTCATGCGCGAGGTTCTGGCCGCGATCGATCCCTGCATGGAGTACCGCCTCACTTTCGCCTCTCCGGCCGCGAAAGGAGCGCTCTGATGCACGAGATGGCGCTGTGCGAATCCATCCGCCAGATCATCGAGGAGCAGGCCGGGGCCCAGGGCTTTACCCGGGTCGAGCGGGTCGCGCTCGATGTGGGGGCCTTCTCCGGCGTCGAGGTCGAGGCGCTGCGCTTTGGCTTCGATGTCGTGATGCGCGGGTCCCTCGCCGAGGAGGCGCGGCTCGAGATACACCAATCCAAGGGGCAGGGCTGGTGCCTGCCCTGCGCGCGCGAAGTCGAGATCGCGCAGCGCTACGACGCCTGTCCGCACTGCGGCAGCTACCAGCTGCAGGTGACGGGCGGCGAGAACCTGAGCATTCGTGAACTGGAGGTCTTCTGATGTGTACCGTGTGCGGCTGTAGCGACGGGGAAACCCGGATCGAGGGCAAGGCCCATTCCCATGCGCATGGCCACGATCACCACCATCATCATGACCATGACCATGACCATGACCATGACCACCATCACGCGCATGACCATCACCACGATCACGGGGGCCATCACCACGATCACGGGGGCCATCACCACCATGGTGAGCACGGCGATCTGCACTATGGCCAGGGCGCCGCAGGGACCTCGGTTCCGGGGATGAGCCAGACCCGTCTGATCCAGCTCGAAGCCGATATCCTGGGCAAGAACAATGGTTATGCGCAGGCCAACCGCGCGCAGTTCGCGCAACATGGCATGTTCGTGCTCAACCTCGTCTCCTCGCCGGGCTCGGGCAAGACCACGCTTTTGTGCAAGACGCTGGAGGCCCTCAAGGATACGCTTGATCTTGCCGTGATCGAAGGCGACCAGCAGACCAGCGCCGATGCCGACCGCATCCGTGCAACGGGCGTTCCCGCGATCCAGGTCAACACCGGCAAGGGCTGCCACCTCGATGCGCACATGGTGGGCCACGCGGTGGAAAGCCTGAAGCCGGCGAAGGGCTCGGTCCTGCTGATCGAGAATGTCGGCAACCTGGTCTGCCCGGCGGGCTTTGACCTTGGCGAAGCGCACAAGGTGGCGATCCTCTCGGTTACCGAGGGTGAGGACAAGCCGCTGAAGTACCCCGACATGTTCGCCGCCTCCGACCTCGTCCTCCTCAACAAGGTGGACCTGCTGCCCCACCTCGATTTCGATATCGAGGAGGCCGAGGCCAACGTGCGCCGGGTCAATCCGCGCGCCCGCGTGCTGCGCGTCTCGGCACGTTCGGGTGAGGGGATGGAAGCCTGGATGCAGTGGCTCAAGGGCGGGGCGATGATGGCTTCGGCTACGCTGCCTGCCAACGCGCCGCTCGCGGCCGAATAGGACCTTCACGCCATGTGCCTTGCCATTCCCGCTCTTGTCACCGCCGTCCTTGCCGACGACATGGCCACCGTGTCGCTGGGCGGGGTGGTCAAGACGGTCTCCGTCGCCCTGCTCGACGAGGTCGCGGTGGGCGATTACGTCCTCCTCCACGTGGGCTATGCGCTCCACAAGATCAGCGAGGAGGAGGCCGAGCGGACCCTGGCGATGATGGCCGAAGGCGGATTGCTCCAGGCCGAACTGGACGAGATCGCAGGAGACGCTGCATGAAGTACGTCGAGGAATTCCGCGACCGCGCGCTTGCCGAGAAGCTGTCCGCCGCGATCCGGGCCGAGGCTGATGCTGTACGCAGCTACAACTTCATGGAGTTTTGCGGCGGGCACACCCACGCGATCTTCCGCTACGGCGTGCAGGATCTGGTGCCCGCGAACGTCCAGTTCGTCCACGGTCCGGGCTGTCCTGTATGCATCCTGCCGATCCGCCGCCTCGATGATGCCATCGAACTGGCCGAGCGGCACGGTGTGATCCTGTGCTCGTACGGGGACATGCTGCGTGTGCCCGGCTCGAAGCGGCGCTCGCTCCTGAGTGTGAAGGCGCAAGGCGCGGATGTGCGCATGGTCTATTCCACGCTCGATGCGCTGGAAATCGCGCGCCAGAACCCCGACCGGCAGGTCGTTTTCCTCGGCATCGGTTTCGAGACCACGACCCCGCCCACCGCGCTCGCCATCCGGCAGGCCGCCGACGAAGGGCTCACCAACTTTTCGGTCTTCTGCAACCACGTCCTGACGCCCGCAGCGATCCGCCACATCCTCGATGCGCCCGACATCGATCCGGAACAGGCCGTGCATCTCGACGGGTTTCTGGGGCCCAGTCACGTTTCAACCGTGATCGGCTCGAAGCCCTACGAGTTCCTCTCCGAGACCTACCGCAAGCCGGTGGTCATCGCCGGGTTCGAGCCGCTCGACGTCCTGCAGTCGGTACTGATGCTGATCCGTCAGGTGAACGAAGGCCGCGTCGAGGTGGAGAACCAGTACGCGCGTGTCGTCACGCGCGAGGGCAACACCAAGGCGCAGGACCTCGTCGACGAAATCTTCGAGCTGCGCCCGGCCTTCGAATGGCGCGGCCTTGGCATGGTGGCCAAGAGCGCGCTCGCGATCCGGCCCGCCTATGCCGCCTTCGATGCCGAGGCGCGCTTTGACTTGAGCGACAAGACCTCGCGCGAGGTCAAGTCGTGCGAATGCCCCGCGATCCTGCGCGGGGTAAAGAAGCCCAAGGACTGCAAGCTCTTCGGCAACGTGTGTACGCCCGACAACCCGATGGGCAGCTGCATGGTCAGCTCCGAAGGCTCGTGCGCGGCCTACTGGACCTACCGCCGCGCCGAGACGCTGGCCGAGATGGCAAAAGACAAGGCCATGGCGGAGCAGGCCGCATGACCGCGATGCAGCCGATCCGCGCCAAGCGCTTTCCCGCCGACGCGCGCGTGACGATGAGCCACGGCGGGGGCGGGCGGGCGACACGCGAACTCATCGCTTCGGTCTTTGCGCCCCATTTCGCGAACCCGCTGCTGGAGCAGGGCCATGACGCGGCGCGGCTGGAGCGTCCGGACGGGCGCATCGTCGTCTCGACCGACGGGCACGTGATCTCGCCCCTGTTCTTTCCCGGCGGCGACATCGGTTCGCTCGCCGTCCATGGTACGCTCAACGATGTCGCGATGGGCGGCGCGCAGCCGATTGCGCTGACGTCCGCCTTCGTGATCGAGGAGGGCTTCCCGCTTGCCGACCTCGAACGCATCGCCGCCTCCATGGGCGAGGCCGCCCGCCGCGCCGGGGTGCCCATTGCGACCGGGGACACCAAGGTCGTCGAGCGGGGCAAGGGCGACGGCGTCTTCATCACCACCACCGGCATCGGCGTCGTGCCGGACGGCGTCGAGATCGGACCGGACCGCCTTGCCGCGGGCCAGGCCATTCTCCTGTCGGGCACGCTGGGCGATCATGGCGTCGCGATCATGTCACAGCGCCAGGGGCTGGAGTTCGAGACCACGATCACCTCGGACAGCGCCGCGCTCCACCACATGGTCGCCGACATGGTGGCCGCCGTGCCGGGCATCGCGCTGCTGCGCGATCCGACGCGCGGCGGGCTCTCCTCCACGCTCAACGAACTGGTCGAAGGAACGCAGTTGGGCGTGTTGATCGAGGAAGCGGCGATCCCGGTGAAGGGCGAGGTCGCCTCGGCCTGCGAACTGCTGGGCCTCGACCCGCTCCACATCGCCAACGAAGGCAAGCTGGTCTGTATCTGCGAGGAGGCCGACGCCGAGACGCTGCTGGCCATCATGCGCAGCCATGGCGAGGGCACCGATGCCGCGCGGATCGGCACGGTCACGGCCGAGGAGCCCGGCTTCGTGCGCATGACCACCGCGATCGGAGGCACGCGCATTGTCGACTGGCTTTCGGGCGAACAATTGCCGAGGATCTGCTGATGCCCGATTCCGTTTCCAGCCTGCCGGTGGTGCTTGTCGTTGACGATGAAATCCGCTCGCTTGAATCGCTGCGCCGCATTCTCGACCACGATTTCGAGGTTCTGACCGCGGCCAGTACGGCAGCGGCCGAGCGGCACCTGGAGGCGCAGAACGTCCACGTCATCCTGTGCGACCAGCGCATGCCCGAACGCACCGGGGTCGACTTCCTGACCGAGGTGAAGACCCGCTGGCCCGACGTGATCCGCATGATCATCTCGGGCTACACCGATGCCCACGACATCATCGATGGCATCAACGAAGCGGGCATCTTCCAGTACATCACCAAGCCCTGGCACCCCGACAATCTGCTGCTGACGCTGAAGGCCGCCTGCCGCCTGTTCGACCTCCAGCGCCAGAACGATCTGCTGGCCATCGAATTGAAGATGCTGCCCGAAGCGGCCGACAAGCTGGTGGGAGAAAGGCGCGACAAGCTGCGCCGCGCCTACAGCTTCGAGGACGGCATCGTGCGCGCGCCGGGCAGTCCGATGGAGGGTGTCTGCCGCCAGCTGGCCGATGTCGCGCCGTACGACCTGCCCGTCCTTCTGTTCGGCGCATCCGGGACCGGCAAGGAACTGGCCGCGCGCGCGCTGCACTATGGCTCGCACCGCTGGGACAAGCCCTTCGTGGTCGAGAACTGCGGCGCGCTGCCCGACGAACTGCTGGAGAGCGAGCTCTTCGGCCACCGCAAGGGCGCCTTTACCGGCGCGGTTGCCGACCACATCGGCCTGTTCGAGCGCGCCGATGGGGGCACGGTCTTCCTCGACGAGATCGGCGAGGTGTCGGCTGCTTTTCAGGTCAAGTTGCTGCGCGTGCTGCAGGAGGGCGAGGTGCGCCCGCTGGGCGGCACCGTCACGCGCAAGGTCAACGTGCGCGTGATCGCGGCGACCAACCGCAACCTCGACGAGGAAGTACGCGCCAAGCGCTTCCGCGCCGACCTGTTCTACCGCCTTGCCGGGATGATCGTGCGCCTGCCCGACCTCAAGGACCGCACCTGCGACCTGCCTGTCCTTGTCGAGGCCATTCTCGCCCAGGCGACGAAGGCCATGGACAAGCCGGTCCGGGGCGTGAGCGAGGCGGCCATGGCGCGGCTCGTTGCCTATCCCTGGCCGGGCAACGTGCGCGAACTCCAGAACGAGGTGCAGCGCATGGTGGTGCGCGGGCGCGAGGGGGAGTGGCTCGATGTCGATGTCCTCTCCTCGCGCGTGCGCGGCGGCGAAGGGGGCTCCCCGCGCGTCGAGACCACGAACGAGGCACCTGCCGAGAGCCCCGCGCCCGCAGCCCGTTCGGCCGGACAGGCGAGCGGTACGCTCAAGGAGCGGGTCGAGGCGCTGGAAGCCGAGATGATCCGCGATGCGCTGATCCGCCACCGCTGGAACAAGAGCCAGGTCGCGCGTGAACTGGGCCTCTCGCGCGTGGGGCTGCGCTCCAAGCTCGACCGCTACGGGCTCGAGAACGTCCATCCCATCGCCCGCCGCGCGGTGCACTGATCCGTGGTGAACCAGGGACATAGAGGCACCCCGACACCCCCGCCGCTGCTGGCGGGCGGGGTTGACGGGATCGCCGGGGCCTTGGGCGAAGGCGGCAGCGAGGAGCTGTGGATCGAGGTCATCCAGCAGATGGACGCGGTCTATTCCGAGCTCGTGGAATCGCAGACCGCGCTCGAGGAGCAGCACCGCGAACTGGGCGAGGCGCACGACTTCATCGGTTCCGTTCTCGATGCCATGACCGATGTCGTCATCGCCTGTGATGCCGAGGGGCACATCCTGCGCACCAACCGCGCGCTTGTCCGGATCCTGGGCGAAAGCGAGGAGGCGCTGCTCGGGCGCGAGGTCGAGGCGCTCTTTGCGCCCGGCGAGCGCAAGGACGTGCATGCAGCGATGAACGAGGTGCGCGCGGGCACGCTGGTCGATCAGCGCGAATGGCACCTCCAGATGCCCGGCGGTGCGCTTGGCCTCATCTCCACCAACATCGCCCCGCGCCGCGAGGGAAGTGTGCGCTCCTGCGGCTTCGTCTTCGTCGGAAGGCCGCTGGGCGAACTGCAGCGCGCCTACCGCGAACTCGACGAGGCGCACAGCACCCTGAAGCGCACGCAGGAACAGCTCCTGATGAGCGAGAAGATGGCCGCGCTCGGCCGCCTTGTCGCGGGCGTCGCGCACGAGCTCAACAACCCGATCAGCTTCGTCTTCGGCAACATGTACGCGCTCAAGCGCTACGGCGAGGCAATCGCGCGCTACCTGGAGGCCACGGGCCGCGCGCCCTCTGATCCGGAACTGGAGGCGCTGCGCACGCAGCTGCGCATCGACCGTATCCTGGAAGACATCGGCCCCCTCGTCGACGGGACGCTGGAAGGTGCCGAGCGCGTGCGCGACATCGTCCAGGACCTGCGGCGTTTCTCCTCCAACCAGGAGGAGACGCCCGAGACCTTCAACCTCACCCGCCTCGTGCGCACGGCGGCGGAATGGGTGGCCAAGGCCCAGCGCGCGCGGCCCGAGTTCCATTTCAAGCTGCCCGATCCGCTCGACGTGACGAGCCGCAAGGGCCAGCTGCACCAGATCGCGGTGAACCTTGTTCAGAACGCCTGCGACGCGCTGGAAGGCCGCGAAGCCGGCGAGGTGCGCGTGACCGCCTGGCGCGAGGGCGCGCTGGTCTACCTGGAGGTGGCGGACAACGGACCGGGCATCGCGCCCGCCAACCGGGACAAGATCTTCGAGCCCTTCTTTACCACCAAGCCGATCGGTTCGGGTACGGGGCTGGGGCTCTACGTCAGCTACAACATGGCCGCTAAGCTGGGCGGCAGCCTTGCCTACGCCGAGAACGCGTCCGGGGGCGCTTCGTTCATTCTGACGCTCCCAGCTGGCGAGGGCACGTCATGACGCGGCCCGTGCGTCTGCTCTGGCTGCAATCGGGGGGCTGCGGGGGCTGCACGCTCTCGCTGCTCGGCGCGCAGGGGCCCGATCTCGTCTCGGCCCTGGAACTGGCCGGTGTGGAGATCGTCTGGCACCCGTCGCTGAGCGCGGCCAGCGGACGCGAGGCGCGCGCGCGGATCGAGGCGGTCGCCTCAGGAGACGAAGCTCTCGACATCTTCTGCCTTGAAGGCTCGGTCATGACCGGCCCTGATGGCACCGGCCTGTTTCACCGCATGGCGGGAACCGACGAGGCGATGATGCGCGTGATAGAGCGCGTGGCGCTGCGGGCGGACTATGTGCTTGCGGTTGGCAGCTGTGCGGCCTTTGGCGGGATCACGGCGGCGGGCGGCAACGAGGTCGGCGCGGTGGGGCTTGCCTATGACGGGCGCCAGGCGGGCGGTCTGCTGGGCCCTGAATTCCGTTCGGGCAAGGGCCTGCCGGTCATCAACATTGCGGGCTGTCCGATCCACCCCGACTGGTTTACCCAGACCGTTCAGCAGATTGCGGCAGGGGTCTTCGATGAGCGCGATATCGACGAGTGGCAAAGGCCGCTCGCCTACACCGGACATCTTGTCCATCATGGCTGCGCGCGCAACGAGTTCTACGAGTTCAAGGCGAGCGCGGAGAACCTGTGCGACATGGGCTGCATGATGGAGCACCTGGGCTGCAAGGGCACGCAGGCGCGCGCGGACTGCAATATCCGCGCCTGGAACGGCTCGGGCTCCTGCCTTGATGGCAACTATCCCTGCATCAACTGCACCGCGCCGGGCTTCGAAGAGCCGGGCCATGAATTCACCCAGACGCCCAAGATTTCCGGTATCCCGGTGGGCCTGCCGACCGACATGCCCAAGGCCTGGTTCGTCGCGCTCGCCTCGCTGTCGAAGGCAGCTACGCCTGCACGCCTCAAGGACAACGCCGCGCGCGACCGCATGGTGACGTTGCCGCGCGACAAGGCGCGGGACGCCGGTGGCCCAAAGCCGGGCAAGGGCAAGCGATGAGCGGGGAGGGCACGCGCCTCATCATGGGGCCCTTCAACCGGGTCGAGGGCGACCTGGAAGTACGCCTCGACACCAGTCTCGACACCGTGGTCAGCGCCGAAGTCTCCTCACCGCTCTACCGCGGGTTCGAGCGTATGCTGGTGGGAAAGCCGGTCCACGACGCGCTGGTCTATGCGCCGCGCATCTGCGGCATCTGCTCGGTCTCGCAGTCGGTCGCGGCCGCGCGCGCGCTGGCAAGGCTCAGTCCCGCTGCGGTGCCCGAGGCGGGGGCCTACGCGGTGAACCTTGTCCACGCGGTTGAGAACCTGGCGGACCATTTTACGCATTTCTACCTCTTCTTCATGCCCGACTTCGCGCGGGAGGTGTACGCCAAGGAAGCCTGGTACACGCCTGTTGCGGCGCGGTTCCGCGCGATCAAGGGCAGCGCCGCGCGCGAGGCCTTGCAGGCGCGCGCAAGCTGGATGGAGATCATGGGGCTGCTGGCGGGCAAGTGGCCGCACACGCTCTCGATCCAGCCTGGCGGCTCGACCCGGGCCATCTCGCGGCCTGAGAAGGTCCAGGTGCTTACCCTCATCCGCCGCTTCCGTCAGTACCTGGAAACCACGCTCTTCGGGGACAGCCTGGAAGCCGTGGGCGAGCTGGCGAGCGCCGAGGCTCTCCACGCCTGGAGCGAGGGGCGCAGCAGCGACTTTGCGCAGTTCCTCCAGGTGGCGCGCGCGCTGGAGCTGGACCGGCTCGGGCGCACGCGCAACGCGCACATGAGCTTTGGCGCCTACGAACAGGGGAGAGGCCATCTCTTCGGGCAAGGGGTGTGGGTGGCCGGCGCGGTGCAGCCGCTCGAGACCGCCTCCATCGCCGAGGACGTGAGCCATGCCTGGTACGCGCAAGGCCCCGGAGCGAAGGGCCCGCTGCGCGATGCGCCGGTGCCCGACGTGCAGAACGAGGATGCCTACTCGTGGTGCAAGGCGCCGCGTCTGGGTGGGCAGGTGGTGGAGGTCGGCGCGCTCTCCCGCCTGCTTGTGGAGGGCCATCCCCTCGCGCTCGATATGGCCCGCAAGGGCGGCCATGTCACCGCGCGCATCGCGGCGCGCATGCTCGAACTCGCCCTCGTCGTACCTGCGATGGAAACGTGGATTTCCGCGATCGATCCCGAGGCGCCCTTCATCGACCACAGCGCGCTGGCTTCGGCCGGGGAAGGCGCCGGGCTGACCGAGGCCGCGCGCGGATCGCTTGGGCACTGGCTGCGCGCGGACGCAGGGCGGCTCGACCATTACCAGATCATTGCGCCCACCACCTGGAACTTCAGCCCGCGCGACCGGCGCGGTGTTCCCGGCCCCTTGGAGCAGGCGCTGGAGGGAACCCCGATCCGGCCCGGCGAAGAGGAGCCGGTGGCCGTGCAGCACGTGGTTCGCTCGTTCGACCCCTGCATGGTCTGCACGGTGCACTGATGGCGCGCGCCGCCGATCCCCTCACCGTGGATCGCAGTTACCGGACCTTGCGCGTGCGCGGACAGGTGCAGGCGGTCGGCTACCGTCCGTTCGTGTGGCAGTGCGCCCGCGCGCTTGGGCTGGCGGGCGATGTTGCCAACGATGGCGAGGGCGTCCTTGTGCGCGTCGCAGGCCCATCCGAGGCGCTCGACCGTTTCGAGGCGCGATTGCGGCATGAGGCTCCGCCGCTCGCCCGCGTGTTCTCGGTGGAGGTCGTGGACACTGCGCCCTTCGCCTGCGGTGAGGACTTCGCGATTGCGCGCAGTGGGGGCGGGGCCGTGACAACGGGCATCGTGCCCGATGCGGCGACCTGTCCGGCGTGCCGCGCTGAACTGCGCGATCCTGACGACCGGCGCCACGGCTATGCATTCGGAAACTGCACCCATTGTGGGCCGCGTCTCTCGATCATGTCCGCGCTCCCCTATGATCGTGCCCGCACCAGCATGGCCGACTTTGCGCTGTGCGAGCCTTGCGCGCGCGAATACGCAGACCCTGCGGACCGACGCTTTCACGCCCAGCCCATCGCCTGCCCCGCCTGCGGGCCCCAGCTGGAACTGAGCGGAGAGGGGGAGGGCGCGCCCGATCCGCTGGCTGCAAGCGTGGACCTGCTGCGCATGGGGCGTATCGTCGCGATCAAGGGGCTGGGGGGCTACCATCTCGCTTGCCTCGCTTCAGATGCCGGGGTCGTGGCAAATCTGCGCAGCCGGAAGGCGCGCGATGCCAAACCTTTTGCGGTCATGGTTCCCTCGCTGACAGCTGCGCGGGAGCTGTGCGAAGTGTCGGACGAAGCCGCGCAGGCGCTGGAGAGCCCGGCCGCGCCCATCGTCCTCCTGCCGCTTCGCCAGGACGGAGCCGCCTTGCCCGAGCGCGTGGCCCCGGGGCAGGATCACCTGGGGCTCCTGCTGCCCTACACGCCGCTCCATCACCTCCTGATGGATGCGCTGCAGGCGCCTCTGGTGATGACCTCGGGCAACCGCAGCGACGAGCCGCAAGTGACCGATGATGGCGAGGCGCGCACGAAACTTGCCGGGATCGCCGATGCCTGGCTTGGTCATGACCGGGCCATCGTCAACCGCATCGACGACAGCGTGATGGCCTTCGATGCGCGCGGGCCCGTGGTCCTGCGCCGGGCACGCGGACTGGCGCCCGACCCGATCCTTCTGCCCGAAAGCCTCGCCGCGCCCGTGCCGATCCTCGCCATGGGGGGCGAGCTCAAGGCCACCTTCTGCCTGCTGCGCGGGCGCGAGGCCGTCCTGTCGCCCCATATCGGAGATCTGGAGGACGCGGTCGCGCGCGCCGACTATCGGCGCATGCTTGACCTTTTCTGCGATCTCTACGCCTTCACGCCGGGCGCTATCGCGGTGGACGGCCACCCGGACTATGCCTCCACCCGGATCGGCAGCGCCCTGGCGCACGAGCGCGGCCTTCCGCTTGTCACCGTCGATCATCACCACGCGCACCTTGCCGCGTGTCTGGCCGAGAATGGCATCGCGGCGGGCGGGACGGTCACGGCCCTTGTGTGCGATGGCCTTGGCCTTGGCGGCGATGGTACGCTGTGGGGCGGTGAGGTGCTGCGTGGCGGCTATGGCAGGGCCGCGCGAACCGGCGCGCTGCCTGCCGTGGCGCTCCCGGGCGGAGCAGCGGCGATGAAGCAGCCCTGGCGCAACCTGCTCGCGCACCTCCGCCATGCTTTCGGGGACGCATGGGCCGACGCGGTGCCATTGCTGGCCGAGCGCGTGCCCGCAGGACCATCGCGCCAGGTCCTGCAACGCGCCATTGCGCAGGGGCTCAACAGCCCGGTCTGTTCCTCGGGCGGGCGGCTGTTCGATGCCGTGGCCGCGGCGCTGGACCTGTGCGGACCGAGCATCTCCCACGAAGGTGAGGCCGCCATGGCGCTGGAGGCCGCGGCCCGACCTTTCGTGACGGGGGAGACCGGCTATCCCTTCGGCCTCGCCCGTGATGCGGCGGGTCTTGCGCGGCTGGACTTCGCGCACCTGTGGCAGGCGCTGGCGCGCGATCTGGGCGCGGGCGTGCCGGTCGGACCGATCGCCGCGCGCTTCCATCTGGGGCTGGCCGATGCGCTTGTCGCGCTGGCCAGCGCAGGGGAGGCGTCCTTATCCCATGGTCGGGTGGCGCTGAGCGGTGGGGTGTTCAACAATCGCATCCTGCGCGAGGCGGTGGCGCAGCGGATCGAGGATATGGGCGCTGTGCCGCTTGTCCATCACCGCGTTCCGGCAGGCGATGGCGGGCTTTCGCTGGGGCAGGTGGTGGTCGCTGCAGCGCGGCTTGATGGGGACTGGCAGGAGGACACGGGGACATGCTGAACGAACACGACCTCAGGCGGCGTATCGTCGGGGAAATGCACCTGCGGCGCTGGCCCCACGTCTGCGCGCCCTCCACGATCATACAGTTCGTGCGCGTGCTCCAGCCCGAGCAGCGCGAAGCCGAACTGCGCTGCGTCGAGACGCTGCCCTCGGGCGGTGTCGCCGGGCGCAGCGAAAACCCGCGCCATCGCGCCGGCTCGCTCGGACCCGGCATTGCCTTTGGCTGGGAGCGCCAGAGCGAGGCCAGCACGACGACGCTCTTCATCGACCGCCTGCTCCTGGACGCGCAGGGCAACTTCGCGCCCGATCCGGCCGCGTTGGAAGCATTGAGCTGGGCCAAGGGGATGCCGGGCAAGGTCCTGCGCGCGATCCGCGTGCTGATCGTGCCCGACGAGGACGCCGCCCGCACGCTGATCCCGGCGATGGGCTACGACCCGCTCGACCTCGTCAGCTGCCATATTTCCTGCCAGGACGGCGAACAGGCCGCGCGGGTGTGGTCCGACTTCCGGTTTCGTGATGAGGGCTACGGCCAGATCCTTGTGGCGGCCAACGGCATGGCGGGCGGCGATCTCTCGCGCTCGGTGCAGCGCCTGCAGGAACTGGGCAATTACCGCAATCTGGCGCTGCTCGGCCTGCCGGTGGCGCAGGATGGCTGGAAGCTGCTCGACCGGATCGAGGATGAACTCAGCGATCTCACCTCGCAGGTCGCCGATCCCGAAGTGCGCGACGATGATCTCCTGAGCGAGGTCACGCGTCTCTCGATGGAGCTCATCGCCCATTCGACTGAGACGGACTATCGCCTGAGCGCGACGCAGGCTTACGCCACCATCGTCGAGGACCGGCTGGAGGGGCTCCACATCCGCGCCTGTCCGGGGCATCCCTCGCTTGCCGATTTTACCCAGCGCCGCTTCCTGCCCGCCGTGCGCACCTGCGCGGCCCATCGCCGCCGCGAGGAGCAACTGGCCCAGCGCACCGAGCGGCTGGTCTCGCTGCTGCGCACACGCGTCGAGACCCGCATCGAGAACCAGAATGGGCGGCTGCTCGCCTCGATGGAGCGCTCGAGCACGCGCCAGCTGCGCCTGCAGCAACTGGTCGAGGGCCTCTCGGTCGTAGCGCTCAGCTATTACGGGATCAGCCTCATCGCGCACATGCTGGAGGGCGTTGAACTACTTGCCCCGCACTTCCATGCGCACCTTGTCGTGGCCGCGCTGACGCCGGTCATGGTGATCGGCATGTATCTGGGATTGCACCACCTCAAGAAGCGCATCCTCGACTGAGCATGGGCCTCAGGTCGCCGGGGCAGGCTTTGCAGCGCAGGTCCTTGCGATGAAGGTCGCGTGGTCGGGCAGCCGCTCGGCGGCGCGGGCAAGCGTGGTGCGGCGCTGGTCGAGGAGGGCGTGCAGGTCCCTTTCGGGGAGCAGCTGCGTGCGTGGATTAACCGCGCGGGGAAGCACGCCCTGACCCAGCAGAATGGCAACCCAGCTGGGTTCCTGGTGCGATTCCAGATCGTACATCGGAACCCGGCCGCTGGCATCCCAGGCGTCGAGCTTGGCGCGAAGGGTGCCTGGCAGGTCCATCGCCGCGACCTGGCGCCAGAGCGGTTCGGTGCGGCGCGTGCGGCAGTAGTGGGCGATGATGAAATCGCGGATGCGCTCGTATTCGAGCGCGGTCTGGCGGTTGTATTCCGCCGCCAATGCGGGGTCGGGCACCTTGCCGGGCAGGAACTCGACGAGCCGGGTGACGCCGGTCTGGATCAGCTGGATCGCGGTCGATTCCAGCGGTTCGAGGAAGCCTGCGGCAAGACCGATGGCAATCACGTTGCCCTCCCAGAAACGGGAGCGGCGCCCGGGCGTGAAGCGCAGCAGACGCGGTTCGGCCAGAGCTTCGCCGTCGAGACCATCCAGAAGCTGCGCTACTGCCTCGTCGTCCGAGATATGGGCGCTGGAATAGACATGGCCGTTGCCGGTGCGGTTCCGGAGCGGAATGCGCCACTGCCAGCCCGCCTCTTTTGCGGTGGAGCGGGTGAAGGGTGTGAAGCGTCCGGCGCGCGCGCAGGGAACAGCGGCCGCGCGGTCGCACGGGAGCCACTGGCTCCAGTCCTCGAAGCCGACACCTTGTGTCTGGCCCAGAAGCAGGCTGGCAAAGCCGGTGCAGTCGAGGAACACGTCGCCCTCGATGCGCCGATCCCCGTCAAGCTGGAGGGCGCGCACATGGCCGCTCCGGCCATCGCGGGTGACATGTTCGATGCGCCCTTCGATACGTTTGACGCCCATGCCCTCGGCAAGGCGGCGCAGGTACGCGGCGTAGAGCGCAGCGTCGAAGTGGAAGGCGTGGCGGAACTGCGCGGCTTCGCCCGAAAGGGCTTCGTGCGGCACGAAACGATCCTGGGAGGCCAGCACTTCGGCCATGGAAAAGTCGCCCAGCGCCGGAACCTGACCCTCGCGGGCAAGGCGCAGCCAGTGCTGGTGGACGGGAAGGCCGGCTATGTCGGCGCCATAGTCGCCAAAGCCGTGGAAGTGGCGGTTGCCGATCTCGCCCCAGTCGGCGAATTCGATGCCGAGCTTGAAGGTGCCGTTGGTGGCGGCCACGAAGTCGGGCTCGTGGATGCCCAGGAACCGGTTGAGCTCACCGATCAGGGGAACAGTGGCCTCGCCCACGCCGATGATGCCGATGTCCTCGGATTCGACGAGGGTGATCCGCGCGGCGGGAGGCGGGAGAAAACGGGCCAGCACCGCGGCCGAGATCCAACCTGCACTGCCGCCTCCGGCAATGACGAAATGGACAGGCTGGGGTTCGGGTCCGGCCATTGCAACAACGCTCCCATTGAAAATCGGCCCCGGCCTCTCCCTTGCAGGAAAAGCCGGGGCCAGGGAGGAGCTGGTATCAGAAGCGCGTGCGCACGACCATGGCGACGCGGCGGTCGGTCTCGGTCCAGCTGTAGCGCGGCTGGAAGCTGGGATCGCCGACGCGCAGGTACGTGCGCGAGGTGAGCAGGTTGGTGCCCTGCACACCGACCTTGAGGTGCTCGTTCACGTTGACCAGGATCGAGGCATCAAGCTGGCCGTAGTCGTCGTTCCAGACCGGGTAGTTGATGTTCGCCGCCGACGTGGTCAGCAGGTACTTCTTGCGCCAGTTGTAGGCGACGCGGGCCGAGATGCCGGGCGTCTCGTAGATCGCAGCCACGTTGTAGGACCACTTCGAGAGGCCTTCGAGCGGCAGGTTGAGGCCTGCGTTCTCGCCGTTGGCGGTGTCGAAGACGTTGACCGAGGAGTTCGCGCCGCCCGTCGAGTCGACGTAGGTCAGGTTGCCGGTGAAGCCCAGGCCCGAGAGCGGTCCGGGCAGGAAGTCGAGGAACTGGGTGTAGGCCAGCTCGAAGCCCTTGATCTTGCCCTTGGCGCCGTTGGTCTGGCGGTTGACGTCGAAGGCGATCGTCTCGCCGCCGCTGGTGTACTCCTGCTGCTCGAGACCGACGAAGATGTAGTCGCTGATTTCCTTGTAGAAGAGCGCGAGCGTCAGGCTGTTCGAACGGCCGTAGTAATACTCGAAGCTGAGGTCGAAGTTGTTCGAGCGGGTGGGCTTCAGATCCGGGTTGCCCGCGGTGCCGGTGAAGGCGGTGGTCGCACCGCCCACGCCCGTGCCGTTGGGGTTGCCGTCGTTGTCGAACGAGAAGTTCAGCGAGGTGTACGGGTTCAGCTGCGCGAAGGTCGGACGCGAGATGCCCTTCGAGGCCGCGAAGCGGACCTGGAAGTCGTCGGTCACGAAGTAGCGCAGGTTGAAGCTGGGCAGGACGTCGGTGTAGCTGTTGCTGCCCGAGGTGATCGACGTACCAAGGTCACCCGAGGCGAAGGCGAGTGCGCGTTCGTAGTCGGAGCAGTCGGTCGTGGCCGAATCGCAGGTGACGCTCAGTGTCCCGACGTTGATCGCCGATCCCAGCGAGTTGAGCTTGGTGTGCACCACACGCACGCCCACGTTGCCGTCGAAGCGGCCGACCGGGCTGTAGTCCATGCCGAAGCGCGCCATCGCGTAGCCGGCGAGAACTTCCTGGCCCTGGTTGTTGATGCCGCCCTGGCCGGTGGTCTGCGAGAAGTCGTCGCTGAGCGGAGCCCAGCCCCAACCGTTCGAGAGCGTGGCGCCCAGGTAGTCGAAGGCATGGCCCGTGCCCTGATTGACGAGGCTGGGGGCGGGGAGCCACAGGCCCGAAGTCGGGTTGCTGGCTTCGCCGCGGAAGAAGTTGTTGAAGTCCACGAACGTCGACTGGTTGGGCAGGTCCGCGATCTGCGGGCCACCCGGGTAGCCGGTTTCATCAAGGCGCACTTCGTTGCCCGGAAGCCAGTACTGGCCCGAAAGAAGACCCCAGTTGTAGGTGGTCTGGCGCGTGATCGCGGTGCGGTCCGACCAGCGGCCGCCGACCTTGAGCGACTTCAGGAAGCCTTCGTCGAACTTGTATTCGACATCGCCGCGGATCGCCCACTGGTCCGCCTCGTTGTCCTCGAGGTGGTCCATCGCCGCGGCCCACCAGTTCGCGCTCTTTTCCGCCAGCGACTGCGAGGGATCGGTCGGACGCATGTTCATGTAGGGCGTATTGCCATCGAGGTCGAAGTCGAAGGTGGTACCCACGTCCGTGCCGGTGAAGGCGGTCATCGAATAGACGCTGGCGGTCGACTTCGAGTACTGGACGTCGGCCGTCACGGTCCAGTGGCTGTCGGGCTCCCACAGGGCCTTGAACGAGTAGTCCTGGTTCTTCTTGTCCTGGCTGCCCGCGCGCGTGTCGAGCAGCGGCTGCTGGTTGTCGGCCACGCCCGAGACGAGCTGGTTCTGCTCACCATAGACGAAGCCCGGGGTGGTCGGGTCCATCTGGGTCGAATTGCCGATGTAGTATTCGGTGTCACGCGGCTTGGCGGTCGAGATCAGCGCCTCGGCGGTGAACTCGAGCGTACCCGAAGGGCGCCACTGCAGCGAGGCGTCGAAGGCGCGGCGTTCCTGCTGCCAGTCGATGCGGCGGAAGCCAACCGAGTTGGGGACGTAGACCGTGTCGCCTTCGGCATAGCCATTGGCATCCTCGGACATCGTGCGCTGAAGGAAGCGGTCGGCCGAGATCGAATCGGTGCGGTTGCCGATGTTGCTGATCGAGTAGGAAACGAGGACGCCGATTTCGCCCAGACCCGTGTCGAAGCGGTCGCTGACGAGCGCGCTGCCCGACATGAAGCTCTTGGAGCGCAGGTCCGCGTAGTTCACGTCGCCCGAGACCGCGGCCACGAAGCCTGGTGCATCGAAGGGCTTGCGCGTGCGCAGGTCGATGGTGCCGCCGATGCCGCCCTCGATCATGTCCGCCGAGGGGTTCTTGTAGACGTCCACGCCCGACATGAGGTCGGCCGAGATGTCCTCGAACGAAAGCGAGTTGCCGCTGTTGGCCGAGAACACGTCACGGCCGTTGAGCTCGGAGCGCACGAAGGAGAGGCCGCGAATGAAGACGCCGCCGCCTTCACCCGACAGACGGGCCGGGTCGCGCGCTTCGCTGGTGCGCTGCAGGGTGACGCCCGGGATGCGCTGGAGCGCTTCGGAAACCGAACGGTCGGGAAGGGCGCCGATGTCCTGCGCGGTGATCGAATCGACGACGACTTCGGCGTCGCGCTTGCGGTCGATCGCGCTCTCGAGCGAGGCGCGGATGCCGGTGACGATGATCGCCTGCTCTTCGTTGAGCGTGGCTTCGGCAGGCGTGTCCGCCTCCTGCGCCGCGGCGAGCGCGGGCATGGCGCAGATCGCGAGTGCGGTCGCGGAAGTGCCTGCGCGCAGGAGCATATCCCCACGGATTCCGGTGAAACTGTTACGAATGCGAGTGAACGCTGCCATTTCGGTGCCCTCCTGTCCCAACTCTGCTGCGCTGCATCTATTAGATAGCGCTATCATTTTGCGATGCGGCAAAATCTATAGGTACGAATGCTGACGATTGCCGCGCCGTGGCGCTGGCTACTATCACCGGTGAAATACCCGCGCAACACAAAATGATGACCGCTAACATTTGTCGGTCCAGTGTTGCGCGAACGCGTCACGGTGCGCGCTTCCTATTGGAAACGTGCTTGAAAATTTCCGATTTGGGTGAACTGATCGCTTAGCGAGTACCCTCGTTCAGGGCCTGTGCGATCGCCGCTGCGGCGATTGGCGCCATGACGTCATAGCCCGCCGCGCTGGGATGGATGCCATCCTTTGTGAATTCTGGTTTCAGCAGGCCCTTCTCAGTCTTCATCGCCGGGGCGTAATCGGCAAAGGCGTAGCCGCGCGCGGCGGCAAGCTGGCGCAGGCGCGCGTTGATCGCGCGCAACTGGGCGGGCTTGCGTTCGGCCTCGACCCACTGCGCCTCGGGCGTGTTGGTGACCGGAAGGATCGAGCAGAGCACGACCTCAATGCCGTGGCGCTCGGCAATGTCGGCCATCGCGGTGATGTTGCTGACAATGCCCTCGGTGGTCTCCACCTGAAGCATGCCCGAGACATCGTTGACGCCGCCCAGGATGACCACGGCGCGGGGCTTCAGGGCGACGACGTCCTGCTCGAAGCGGACCAGCATCTGCGCGGTGACCTGCGCGCCGATGCCGCGGTTCACATAGGGCTTGCCCGGGAAGAAGCGTTCGAGGTTCCACAAGTCGGTGATCGAATCGCCCATGAAGACAACGCGCTGTTCGCTCGGCGCGGGCGGGGCCAGCTTCGCGTTGGCGGGGGCGTAGAGATAGCGCTCACCGAAGTCGCGCATCATGGAGGGGACCAGCTTGTCGCGGAACGGGCCGGCCCAGGGGCCCCAGTCGCGGGTCTCCTCGACCGTGCGGCGTTCCGGGCTCGACTGGTAGGGGGCGGGCTCGTCCGCTGAGATCAGGAGGGCCGCTCCGGCGAGCAGCAGGACAAGGCGCTTCATGCCGCGAAGACTCCGTGGCGCTGCCCGTAGGCGTAGAAAAGGTCGGGCCAGGCGTGGGCGGGCGTGGCGGGATCGAGGCGCACGCCGAAGCCGTGGCCGCCCTTGTCGAAGCCGTGGAATTCGCACGGGCGCTGCTCCGCAAGCATCGCCGAATACATCGCGAGCGAATTCTGGATGGGCACGAGGCCATCGTCGCTTGCTGCGGTGAGGAAGACTGGCGGGGTGTCCGCGCCAACCCGGTTCTCGACCGAGGCGTATTCGGCATCCTTGGCGGGCGCACCTTGCCCCAGCAGGTTGTCGCGCGAGCCGGCGTGGGTGAAGGGCTCGGCCAGCGAGATGACCGGGTAGATGAGTCCGGCAAGGTCAGGGCGGGCCGAGACTTCGTCGATCGCGTCGCGCGGCGCATAGGTCTCTTCGGCAAAGCGCGTGGCGAGGCTGCCGCCCAGATGGCCGCCTGCCGAAAAGCCGAGCACGGCCACACGCTGCGGGTCGAGCGCGAACTCGCTGGCGCGCGAGCGGATGATGCGCATCGCGCGCTGCGCGTCCTGCAAGGGCACGAGGGCGCGCTTGGCCCAGCCCTCTGCGGGAAGGCGGTAGGACAGGATGAAGCAGGTGACGCCGCGCTGGGTCAGCCAGCGGGCCTGCTCCTCACCCTCATTGTCCCAGGCGAGGAAGCCGTAGCCGCCGCCCGGGATCAGCAGCACCGCCGAACCATTGCGGTAGGCAGGCTGGCGCACTTCGAGCCAGGGCGTGCCGACGCCGGTGACGATGCGCTCATCGAAGCTCGGGTCCGTGCTCCCTTGCGCGACCTTGCGTTCGGGCAGGCGGGCAGGGGCCCCGGGCGCCTTGCCCGGCCAGAGCGGGATCGTCGGCCCTGAGGTGGTGATCGCCTTGGGGCCCGCGTGCGCGCTGCGGCTGCGCGCGG
>NZ_JALHAT010000018.1:0-144581 GCF_022818885.1 Novosphingobium mangrovi
CGCCGCCACCGCCGCCGCGCGAGCCGCCACGGTCGTCGAAACCGCCGCCGCCACCGCCGCCGAAGCGGTCACCGCCGCCTCCAAAGCGGTCGCCCCCGCCGAAACGGTCACCACCGCCGAAACGGTCCTGTCCGGCAAAGAAGGGATCAAATTCGTCCTCTCCGAACCGATCCCGCTTGTCGCGTCCCCTTCCGCGACGACCTCTATCAAAACCCATGTTTACGAACGTACCTTCGATGCGCCCTAGTAAGCAGTCACCCGTACACGTGGACGAACCGTGCCGAGAGTCAGCCAGAGTTACCTGCGATTTCCGCAATCGCTCTGCTGCGATTAGGATTCATACACGAGTCTTGGCCCGATAGCGAACGGAATTACGCGCCAATTCGGTCCGGCACCGACAGTCTGCGCCGTTTGGGCGCGAAATTGGGGGTTGCCAGCAGCCCTGACTCACGTTTGATGGGCGAATCATTTCCGCGTCTTACGAGGCGCAAAACGCCGGCCGGAGGCTCGAATCCATGTTCGCCAAAATTACCGATTCCATGTACGCCAGCCCGCAGATCGACACGTCCGCGATTGCCGAGGCAAAGGCCCTGGGCATCACGCTGATCGTCAACAACCGCCCCGAAGGCGAAAGCGACGACCAGACGCCCGGCAGCGAGATCGAAGCGGCAGCCAAGGAAGCGGGGATTGCCTACACGGCCATCCCGATCACCCACGGTGGTTTCAGCGAAGGCCAGGTCGACGCGATGATCGCCGCGCTCGAAAGCAACGAGGGGCCGGTCCTGGGCTACTGCCGTTCGGGCACCCGCTCGACCCTCCTGTGGTCGCTCGCGCGCGCCAAGTCGGGTGACAATCCTGGCGTCATCGCCGCACAGGCCGCAGCGGCAGGCTACGACATCTCGCCGATCCGCCAGATCGTCGACGTGCTGGCGGCCAGCGCGAAGGGCTGACGCAGTTAGTTCAGAAAGGACACGAACACGGTTTCAAGGGGCCATCGCCCCTTGACCACAGAATCGGCGACCTCACCTTCCAGCGCCAACGCAGCGCCCGGCAGGTGAGGTCGCCGATTCTGGGAGCCCGAGGGCAATGGCTCTCGGACCACATCCTTCAGGTTGTCCGCTTTTCGAAAGCCTGACGGCGCTTCACAGGGCGAGATCGCCCTGCTCGCCCGTGCGCACACGCAGCACCTCGGCGAGGTCGAACACAAAGACCTTGCCATCGCCGATCTCGCCCGTACTGGCCGCTTCGCGCAGGATTCCGATCACCGTGTCGGCAAACGCATCCGAGACCGCGATTTCCAGCTTGATCTTGGGCAGCATGTTCGAGGTGTACTCCGCGCCTCGGTAGACTTCCGTCTGCCCCTTCTGGCGCCCGACGCCGCTCACCTCGGATACCGTCAGGCCCGACACGCCCGCCTTGTCGAGCGCGGCCTTCACTTCGGTGAACTTCATCGGCTTGATCACGGCGGTCACGAATTTCATGGCAGTTCCCCATCCTGCTTGGCCCTGGCTCGATCACGGTAGCTTAGGGACTGCACGAGAGCCGTCAATCCATCCAGAATTCCCGGAAAACCCCACGAAAAAAGGGCCGGCGCATACGCGTCCGGCCCGGAAAGGTTGTGTTCGCAGGAGGAACATAGTGAGGCTGCGGCGACGGCCTGCGCCGCCGCAGCCAATTCGGTAAGATCAGTTGTAGGCGCGCTCGCCGTGCTCGCCGATGTCGAGACCTTCGTGCTCGACCTCTTCGCTGACGCGCAGGCCGGTGATCAGCTTGGCGACGAAGATGGCAATGACGGTGCCAACGCCCGCCAGCAGGATCGAGACGATCACCGACTTGAGCTGGATCCAGACCTGGGTCGCCATCACGAAATCGTCGCCGCCCGGGCCGCCGAGAGCCGGCGAATAGACGATACCCGTACCGATCGCGCCGATCATGCCGCCGACACCATGGATGCCGAACGCGTCGAGCGAGTCGTCATAGCCAAGAGCGGGCTTCACCTTCGAGACCATGATGAAGCAGACGATCGAGGCGACCGCGCCGAGCACGATAGCACCGAAGGGGCCCGAGTTGCCCGCCGCCGGGGTCACCGCGACGAGGCCGGCGATGATACCCGAGCAGAAGCCCAGGGCCGAACCCTTGTGACCCGCCAGACGCTCGGCGAGCATCCAGAACAGGCCTGCCGCGGCGGTCGCAACGAAGGTGTTGATCATGGCAAGACCCGCGGTGCCGTCGGCTTCGAGCTCGGAGCCGGCGTTGAAGCCGAACCAGCCCACCCACAGGAGGCCGGTGCCGACCATGGTCAGCGTCAGCGAGTGCGGAGGCATGGGCTCCGTCGGGAAGCCCTTGCGCTTGCCGAGAATGAAGCAGGCCACGAGAGCGGAGACGCCGGCGTTGATGTGGACAACGGTGCCGCCTGCGAAATCCAGGGCGCCCCAGCCGAACATCAGACCACTGGTCCCCTCGCCGCCGTCGTACCAGACCATGTGCGCGATCGGGAAATAGACAATGGTGAGCCAGACGATGACGAACACCATGGCCGCCGAGAACTTCATGCGCTCCACGGTCGCACCGAACACCAGCGCAGCCGTGATGGCGGCAAACGTCATCTGGAAGCTGATGAAGACGTATTCCGTGATGACTTCGTCACTGAACGTCGCCGCGGTCGAATCCGGGGTCACGCCAGCAAGGAAAACCTTGGAGAAGTTCGAAATGAACGCATTGCCCTCGCCGCCAAAGGCCATCGAGTAGCCGTAAATCACCCAGAGAAGCATCGCGACAGCCGCCGCAGCACCAACCTGGGTCATGGTCGAGAGCATGTTCTTGGAGCGGGTGAGGCCGCCGTAGAACAGGGCCAGGCCCGGCAGGATCATGAGCAGGACGAGGATCGTCGAGGTCATCATCCAGGCGTTGTTGCCGGGGTTGGGTACAGGCGCCGCCGCGGCAGCTTCCTGCGCAAAGGCGGGGATGGCGGCGAACAGCGACGCGGTGAGAGCGCCTGCGCCGCCGAGAATCGTGCGGTTCATGTTGGTTAGCCTCCTCAAAGCGCCGTATCGCCGGCCTCGCCGGTGCGGATGCGCACGGCAGACGCGAGGTCGAGAACGAAGATCTTGCCGTCACCGATAGCCTCGGTGCTGGCGACCTGCTGGATGGTTTCGACGATCTTGGGCGCCAGTTCGTCCGGCGCGGCCACTTCGATCTTCACCTTCGGCAGCATGTTGGTGGAGTATTCCGCCCCACGGTAGATTTCGGTCTGCCCCTTCTGGCGCCCGAACCCCTTCACTTCGGAAACGGTCATGCCCGCGACCCCGATCGCGCCAAGCGCTTCTCGAACTTCGTCGAGTTTGAAGGGCTTGATGATGGCTATGATGAACTTCATGCCTGTCCCCTGTTTGCTACCGGCCCCACGCCGGCTGAAAACAGGTCAGCAAGTTCTATGCCAATTCACCTATTCGGAGATTTACGCCGCTTAACGCACCGGCAACGCTATTTTCGGCTGGCGCGAAGCCCGATTCCTGTGCAGCTGCCTATTTTTTAGGCAGATCAAGCGCAGCAAATACAGGCAGGTGATCAGATCCTATCGCGGAAAGCGCACTGCGATGGACATTTGTTCCACGAACTTCCCACCCTTCGGATATAATGATGCGGTCCAGTTGGGCCATCGGCCTGCGCGAGGGAAAACTCCGCCCCGGTGCCAGCACCCGCCAATCCTGTCCGAACTCGCGGAAACAGCCCTTCTGCGACCACTCATTGAAATCCCCGAGCAATACAGTGGGACATTCCTCGCGGCACTGCGCAATGTGATGGAGTACGCGGCGCACCTGCTGCCGACGACGGAGCCCTGAAAGATCAAGGTGCATGCCGACCACGCGAACCCTGCGCCCTTCCACCGCAAGATCGGCGCGCACCGCCCCGCGCGGCTCCAGCACGGGCAAGTCGACGGGCGCGGCCTCAAGCAGCTCGATCCCCTTGCGCACCAGCAATGCGTTTCCGTGCCAACCCAGGCTGTCGGGCTTCATCGAAAGCGGAACCGGCGTGTAGTCGGTCGCGGCGTGAATGGCATCGAGCGGAAGCGCGGCCATGCGACGCCCGAACCGGCGGTCCACCTCCTGCAGCGCGACGATATCCGCATCGACTTCCAGCAGGATGCGCAGGATCCGCTCGTGGTCGCGCCGCCGGTCGAGACCGACGGCCTTGTGGATGTTGTAGCTGGCAAACGTGAGCGGCACGAGGGCTCCCTTCCCGGCATCGGACAGGCCTTGCCAAGCTAGGAACAGAGCGCTTGCTTGCAAGACCTTTCCCTAAGCAAGCCCCGGGAAGGCCACGAGTTCCGCCCTCAGCGCTCCTTGGTCGCGCTGAAGGTCAGTTCCGGGTTGCGCTCCTGCTGGTAGTTCACGTCCCAGGCCGAGCGCGCCATGAACACGAGGTCGCCGTCGCGGTCGCGCGCAAGGTTCATCTTGTTGAAGCTCTCGAAATCGTCCAGCGCCTTGTCGGTGCCCTTGATCCAGCGCGCGGTATCGAAGGGCGAGGCTTCAAGCATGGCCTCGACCTTGTACTCCGCCTCAAGCCGCGAGATCAGCACTTCGAGCTGGAGCTGGCCGACCACACCCACGATCCACTGCGCGCCGATCTCGGGATAGAAGACCTGGATCACGCCCTCTTCGGAGAGGTCGTCGAGCGCCTTTCGCAGCTGCTTGGTCTTGGTCGGGTCCTTGAGTGCCACGCGCCGCAGGATTTCCGGCGCAAAATTGGGCAGGCCGATGTAGCGGATCTTGTTCTTCTCGCTCAGCGTGTCGCCCACGCGCAAGGTGCCGTGGTTGGGAATGCCGATGATGTCGCCCGGCTCGGCAGTGTCGGCGATTTCGCGGTCCTGCGCGAAGAACATGATCGGCGAGTGGACCGCGATCGCCTTGCCCAGCCCGGACGGGGTCAGCTTCATGCCCCGCTTGAAGGTGCCCGAGGCGAGGCGCATGAAGGCGATGCGGTCGCGGTGCATCGGGTCCATGTTGGCCTGGACCTTGAAGATGAAGCCGGTGACTTCCGGCGTCTCGGGATCAATCGGCCCCTCTTCGGTCGGCTGCGGACGCGGCGGCGGGGCATATTGCGAGATGGCCTCGATGAGCTCGGTCACGCCGAAGTTCTTGAGCGCGGAGCCGAAGTAGACCGGTGTCAGATCGCCCGCACGGTAGGCCTCGAGATCGAAATCGGGATAGCCGACCTGGGCCAGCTCCATCTCCTCGGCGACTTCTTCGGGCAGCTCCACGTTCTCGTCGACCTTGCCGAGGAACTCCTTGCTGGGGCCCTCGGGGCGGCTGACCTTGCCGCTCTCGAGATCGTAGATGCCCTGGAACAGGCCGCCCATGCCCACCGGCCAGGACATCGGACACACGTCGAGCGCGAGCATGTCAGCCACTTCATCGAGCAGGTCGAAGCAGGCCCGGCCCTCGCGGTCGACCTTGTTGATGAAAGTGATGATCGGCACCGAGCGCAGGCGGCAGACCTCGAACAGCTTGCGGGTCTGCGGCTCGATACCCTTGGCCGCGTCGATCACCATGATGGCCGAATCGACCGCGGTCAGCGTGCGATAGGTGTCTTCCGAGAAGTCCTCGTGGCCCGGGGTGTCGAGAAGGTTGAAGGTCACCGTCTCGCCATTCGCGTCGGTGCGCTCGAACGTCATCACCGAGCTCGTCACCGAGATGCCGCGCTGCTGCTCGATCTTCATCCAGTCCGAACGCGCCCGGCGCGCCGCGCCGCGTGCCTTGACCTGTCCGGCAAGGTGGATCGCGCCGCCTTGCAGCAGCAGCTTTTCGGTCAGCGTGGTCTTACCGGCGTCGGGGTGCGAGATGATCGCGAAGGTACGGCGTGAATTGCTCATGCGCGGGCCTTTACGCGCCCTGCCCCGGTATCGCAACGCCGGGACAGCCAAGAAGGCGAGCGGGAGACCCCCGCCCACTCAAAAACCTCGGCGGATCAACCCTCTTCGCGCGTGACCTTGAAGCCTGCGAAGGACTGACTGACCGGCATCAGCTCCAGCGTATTGATGTTGAGGTGGGCCGGCAGGCTTGCAACCCACAGGATCGTCTCGGCAATGTCCGCGCCCGTCATCGGGTTCGCGCCCTGGTAGAGATCGTCCGAGGCCTTCTGGTTGCCGCCAGTGCGCACAACCGTGAACTCGGTTTCGACCATGCCCGGCTCGATCGAGGTGACGCGAACGCCCGTGCCTGCAAGGTCCGAGCGCAGGCCGAGCGAGAACTGGCGCACGAAGGCCTTGGTACCGCCGTAAACATTGCCCCCGGTGTAAGGGTAGGTCGCCGCAACCGAAGCCAAGTTCACGATCAGCCCCTTGCGCTCGATCAGCATGGGCAGGAGCTTGTGGGTGAGCGAGACCAGCGCGGTGACGTTGGTGTCGATCATGGTCTTCCACTGCGCGAGATCGCTCTCCTGCGCCGGGCTGGTGCCCAGCGCGAGGCCGGCGTTGTTCACGAGGCAGTCGATCCCGGCGAAGTCGGCGGGCAGCAGCGCCAGCGCCTCGTCGCGTGCAGCTTCATCGCAGACATCGAAGGCGCAGGCGTGGACGTTGTCCGCGCCCAGTTCCTTGACCAGATCGGCCAGACGGTCCGCGCGGCGGCCCGTCGCCACCACGCGCCAGCCCGCCTTTACCAGCGCGCGCGCGGTGTCCGCACCGATCCCCGAGGTTGCTCCGGTCACGAGGGCAGTCTTCATGGGGATCTCCTTGGCACGTTTGGGGCGGTAGAATTCGTCAGGCGGCGCACCGATCCGGTGCGCCGTGCTCCCCAAGTACCTCATTGCGCGCGGAAAAGCACTCCCGCGCGCGCCACTTCAGCCCGCGTCGAGAACCGCGATGTGCAGCTCGAAGAACCGGGTCTGGCCTGCCGGCACCGAGACCACGCCCGGCTTCTCGCGAAAATCGCCTTCAAAACCGACCGGATCAGCGATGCCCTGCCAGGGTTCGATGCACAGGAAGTCCGCGCCGGGCTTCTGCCAGATGCCGAGCATGGGGAGCGCGGGGCTCTTGATCGCGATGCGCGGGCCGTTGGTCGGGCCGAACTTGACCACGCGGCTGTTGAGCTTGTCCCAGATCAGCGCGTCGGCCTCGAACAGCTCGGGGCGCGGCACGAAGGAATTGCCCTTGATCGGCGAGTGCTTGCGGTCGGCCAGCAGCAGGCCGGTGTCAGGATCGAGACGGCGGATGCGGTGCGGCTCGTCCTCGGAGAAGACGATCTTGTGGTCCTCCTTGGCGCCCGCACCCGGCAGCGGCCAGGCGAAGGCGGGGTGGAACCCGATGCTGAAAGGCATCGGCACCTCGCCGCAGTTCTGCACGCCCGCGCCGATCACCAGCTTCTTCTCGATCAGCCGGAAATTGACATTGAGCTTGAACTCGAAGGGGTAGACCGCGCGGGTCGCATCGCTCGCGCCAAGGCTGAACATGACGCGTTCCTCCTCGGCGATCAGCACCTCGAACTCGCTGTGCCGGGCAAAGCCATGGCGCGGCAGTTCGTATTCGGTGCCGTTCAGGCGATAGCGCCCGTTGTTGAGCCCCCCGACGATCGGGAACAGGATCGGCGCGTGACCGCCCCAGAATTCCGGATTACCATCGGTCATGAACTCGCGCCCCTCGCCATCGACGAGGGACCACAGTTCGGCTCCCAGCGGGTTGATCCGGGCCGTCAGGTCCCCGGAGCGGATGGTGACCAGTTCACTGTCCGACACGCGCGCGTCTCCTGTCCGTTCGTTGCCTTGCTGCGCGTCAGCCGCGCAGCGTGGCTCCGAGCTTGGCGGCGGCCTGCGTCACCTTCTCGCTGATCGCCTTGAGGTCGGCCTCCTTGTAGCTCTTTTCAAGCGGCTGGAGCGTGACTTCAAGCGCGAGCGACTTCTGGCCTTCGGGCACGCCCTGGCCGCGGAAATCGTCGAACAGGCGAGCCGCGACGATGTTCGCCTTGTCCGCGCCCTGTACCACGCGCACCAGATCGGCGGCGGGAAGCTCGGCGGGGACGAGGAAGGCGAAGTCGCGCGTCACCGACTGGAGCGCGGGCGGAGTGTAGGAGGTGCGGGTAAAGCTCGCCGCCCCCTTCTTGCCCGGGATCGCATCGAGGAAGATCTCGACGAGAGCCACGCTGCCCGCGATGTCGAACTGCTTGGCAATGGCCGGGTGCAGCATGCCAAAGCGCGCGAGCACATTCTTGGGACCAAGGCGCAGCGTGGCCGACTGGCCGGGGTGGAACTGGGGGCCCGCCTCGCCCATGACCTGCAGCTTCTCGACAGGCGCACCCGCCTCAGCCAGCAGCGCCATGGCTTCGGCCTTGGCGTCGTAGGCGTCGAAAGCGACGGCCTTGCCGGTGGCCCAGCCACGCGGAGTCTTGTCGCCCGCCAGGATAACGCCAAGCGTCAGGCGCTCATCGCTCGCCCCGCCCTTGCCGCGCAGGTAGCGACGGCCCAGTTCGAACAGGCGCAGCGAGGAGGACCCCCGGTCCAGGTTGCGCTTGGCCGCCGAAATGAGGCCCGGCAGGAGCGAGGGACGCATTGCCTTCAGGTCTTCGCTGATCGGGTTGGCCAGAACCCAGAGCTTTTCCTCGCCTGCAAAGGCCTCGGCCTCGGCTTCGGGAAGGAAGGACCAGGTCACCGCCTCGTTGAGACCGCGCGCAGCGGCTGCGCGGCGCACGCGGCGCTCCAGCTTCTGCGCCGGGGTCGCGGTGGGCTGGGCCACGCCATCCGCGCGCGGCAGCGCCACACTCTCGATGTTGTCGAGGCCGAAGATGCGCACGACTTCCTCGACGATATCGGGCGCACCATCGACGTCCGGACGCCAACCCGGGACGGTCACCGCCCAGGCCTTGTCGTGGCCCGCCTGTTCGCCAACGACCGAGAAGCCGAGGCTTTCCAGGATCGCCTGCTGCTGCTCGGGCGCGATGACCACACCGCCAAGGTCCCCGGTGAGCGCCGGATCGAAGTGGACGATCTTGGGGCTTGCGGGCGCTGCGCCCACGCGCACGACCTCGGACGCCTCGCCGCCGCACAGCGACTGGATCAGGCCGGTCAGGAGGTTCAGGCCGGTGTCGAGGAAGGCCGGGTCGATGCCACGCTCGAAGCGCGCACGCGCGTCCGAGGTGAGGTTGAGCGCGCGGCCCGTCAGCGCGATGCGCTGCGGATCGAAGTAGGCGATCTCGAGGAGAACGTCGGTGGTCGCATCCTCGCAGCCCGAGTGCTCGCCGCCCATGATCCCGGCAATATCGTGGACGCCCGCCTCGTCGGCGATCACGGTCATGCTGGCGTCGAGGGTGTATTCCTTCTCGTTCAGCGCGGTGACCTTCTCGCCCTCGGCAGCGCGGCGCGCGGTGATCGCGCCGCTCAGCTTCGCAAGGTCATAGGCGTGGGCCGGGCGGCCGTAGGCCAGCATCACGAAATTGGTGGCATCGACGAGCGCGGAAATCGGGCGCTGGCCCGCGGCCTTGAGGCAATCCTGCAGCCACTGCGGCGAAGGGCCGTTCTTCACGCCCTTGATGACGCGGCCATGGAAAGCCGGGCAACCCTCGGCGTCCTCGATACGAATCTCGACCGGGCACGGGAAGGTGCCGGCCACGTCTGCGGCATCAATCGACTTGAGCGTGCCGAGACCGGCGGCGGCGAGGTCGCGCGCGATGCCGTAGACGCCCATGCAGTCGGGACGGTTGGGGGTGATCGAGACGTCGATGACCGGATCGGCGCCGTGATAATCGGCGAAGGCCATGCCCACCGGCGCATCCTCGGGAAGCTCGATGATGCCTTCGTGCGCATCGCCCAGTTCCAGTTCGCGCACCGAGCACATCATGCCGTTCGATTCGACACCGCGAATGGCCGACTTCTTGAGGACCATGCCGTTGGCCGGAACGCTGGCACCAGGAAGCCCGAGCACGCCCAGCATTCCTGCGCGCGCGTTGGGCGCGCCGCACACGACCTGCAGCGGATCGCCCTCGCCGGTGTCGACCGAGAGGACCTGCAACTTGTCGGCATCGGGATGCTTGGCCGCGGTCAGCACCTTGGCGACGCGGAAACCGGCCAGCTTCTCGGCCGGGTCCTCAATGCCCTCGACCTCGATGCCGATGCGGTTGAGAGTGGCCGCGACATCCTCGATGCCGGCGTCGGTCTCAAGGTACTTCTTGAGCCAGGAAAGCGAGAATTTCATCGTATCTAGTCCTCTTTTTCCGCTCAGGCCGGGGTGCCGACGCCACCCGAGAGGGTCGGCACGTCCATGGCGGAAAAACCGTAATGCGAAAGCCAGCGCACATCGCCGTCGAAGAAGGCGCGCAGGTCATCCATGCCGTATTTCAGCATGGCGAGGCGGTCGACGCCGGTGCCAAAGGCAAAGCCCTGCCATTCGTCGGGGTCGAGCCCGGCCGCTTCGATGACGCGGCGGTTGACCATGCCCGAGCCGAGCACTTCCATCCAGGCATGGCCCGGCGCATCGCCCGAACCGCCAACCACGCGGCGTCCGTTCTCCTGGCTGTAGCCCACGTCCACTTCCACCGAGGGCTCGGTGAAGGGGAAGTAGCTGGGGCGCAGGCGCAGAACGATGTCGTCGCGCTCGAAATAGGCCTTGAGGAAGGTCTCCAGCGTCCACTTGAGATGGCCAAGGTGAATGCCCTTGTCGATGACGAGGCCTTCGACTTGGTGGAACATCGGCGTGTGCGTGGCGTCGCTGTCCGAGCGGTAGACGCGGCCCGGCGCGATGATGCGGATCGGCGCGCCCTTTTCGATCATCGAGCGGATCTGCACGGGCGAGGTGTGCGTGCGCAGCAGCATCTCACGGCCCTTCTCGTCCCGGTCGGGGAAGTAGAAGGTGTCGTGCATCGCGCGCGCGGGGTGCGTCTCGGGCATGTTGAGCGCGGTGAAGTTGTGCCAGTCGTCCTCGATCTCAGGACCGGTCGCGACGGCAAAGCCCAGGTCCGCGAAGACTTCGGCGAGTTCATCCATGACCTGCGAGATCGGGTGGACGGACCCACGCGGCGTTTCGGGCGCGGGGAGCGAGAGGTCGATCGTCTCGGCGGCGAGGCGCGCTTCGAGCGCGGCGCTTTCAAGCGCGTCCTTGCGCGCGGCGATGGCGCCCGTCACGCTCTCGCGCAGGGCGTGGATCCTGGGCCCCTCTTCCTTGCGCTCGTCCGGGGTCATCTTGCCCAGGGTCTTGAGCAGGCCCGAGATCGAGCCCTGCTTGCCCAGGAACTCGACGCGCAGGGCTTCCAGCGTATCGAGATCCCCGGCCCCTTCGATGCGCGAAAGGGCGTCCTGGCCTGTTGCTGCGTAGTCCACGTCGAGTTCTGCCTGTTCTTTGGTCAATGTCCTGAGCGGGGTCCTTTAGGAGCCTCTCCGGCGAAGCGCAACGATGGAGCGCCCGCCGATCAGGCGACCAGCGAACGCGTGCCGCCGCGCGGGCCCACTTGCTCGACCATGTAGCGCGCCCGCTCTTTCAGCACAGCATCGACGAAAGGCTTGGAACGATGGCTGTATTCGGAGGGCGTCATGCCCATGAACTCGCGAAAGTCGCGCACGAACTGGGCCTGATCGCAGTAGCCCGGATCGAGCGCCTCGATCCACTTTAGCGAAGGGTCGGCTGCAAAATGCGCAAGACTGCGCAGGAAGCGCTGGCGGCGCAGCAGGAGCTTGGGCGGAAAGCCGAAGGCGCGCTGGCACAGCCGCTCCAACGTGCGGCGCGTGACACCGGCCCGTTCGGCGAGCCCCTCCACACTACTCACCTCCGGATCCAGGATCGCCTCGTAGGCCGCCGCAATCGTGCCTGCGGCCGGGTCGTCGATCGGCTCCAGCCCCATGAAAAACTCGGTAATCCGGCACAGCTCACCCTTCGGATCAAGCGCACCCGATGCGAGCGTGTCGGCCAGGGGGCGGAAACGTTCGAAGGCCGGATCGGCCATGCCGTCGACAAGGCGGTTGGCATAATCGCGCGCAGGCTTGCCCACGAGCAGCGCCCAGCCCAGCGGGTGGATCAGCACGCCCCACTGCCGCACGCTGCCGGTCCGCACATAGGCTTCCTGCGAGCGCGCGCCGGACACCACGAAACGCGAACCGGGCAGAGCCTCCCCCGAACGGGTGGTGCCTCCCACAACCCCTTGCGCATTGAAACGCATGGTCGCCCAGTCCGGGAACATGAAGTCCTCGACCATCCCGCCATCGGACACGTCGATCTCGATCAGAAAGACGCTCGCAAAGTAGCGATGCAGTTCCGGAGCCACATCTAAGTAATTAGCCGTAACTTTACAGCGTGCCGTCATGCACGACCCATAGCCGAGAAAGTTCTGGCGGTTAAGTAAAAGTTACAAGGGTTAAAAGGAGGGTAAGTATACCCCTAAAGGAAAGGGCGCGGACATTGCTGCCCGCGCCCTTGCGCTTCGTCCACGGGAGGCTCCGAAGAGACGCCCCGTATCCGATCCTATACTTACGCCGGAAGCGCGGCCTTGGCCTGCGCGATCACGGTCGAGAACACCGCACCCTCGTTCATGGCGAGGTCGGCCATGGTCTTGCGGTCGAGCTCGATGCCGGCGAGCTTGGCGCCGTGCATGAACTGCGAGTAGGTCAGACCTTCGTTGCGGACAGCTGCGTTGATGCGCTGGATCCACAGGGCGCGGAAATTGCGCTTCTTGACCTTGCGGTCACGGTACGCGTACTGGCCAGCCTTTTCGACGGCCTGACGGGCAACGCGGATCGTGTTCTTGCGACGGCCGCGGTAACCCTTGGCCTGATCCAGAATACGCTTGTGCTTGGCACGGGTGGTAACACCACGCTTGATACGGCTCATTGGTCAGTACTCCTCAGTTGAGCCCGTAGGGCGCCCACTTCTTGATCGTCTTGGCATCGGCGTCGGAAATGACCTCGGTGCCGCGATTCTGGCGGATGTACTTGCCGTTGTGGCTGATCAGGCGGTGGCGCTTGCCGGCAACGCCGTGCTTCACCTTGCCGGTGGCGGTGAGCTTGAAGCGCTTCTTGACGCCGCTCTTCGTCTTCAACTTGGGCATTTTCGTCTCCTTTACAGGGACACGTTCGGTCGACCCTGGCAGCCCTTGTCGCCAGGCCGACCCGCGAATCTCTTTGTGAAAGACTCAACCGTGTCGATTGAAGGGCGGCCCATTACCGGCCAACGGCACAGAAGGCAAGCCCCTCAGTGGCCGACCAGGACCATCGCCGCCCAGTTGCCGGGCTGTGCCCCGCCCTCAGGCCCGCGACCTGCGATGAGTTCGAGCTGCGCGTTCTGGAGCGCCCGCGCGGCATCGCGCCCCCTGGCGTGCTCCTCGACGGCCCGGACCACCAGTTGCGCGGCCACGTCGTCGCGTACCGGCCAGTGCGAGACAAGCAGCGAGCGCGCCCCTGCGTGCAGGAAGGCTGCGGCGAGCCCTGCAAAGATCGGCGCGCCCGGCGCCCCGCCACTGGCGGTATCGCAGGCCGAGAGAATGACCCAGTCGGCATCGAGACGCAGCCGCATGACCTCCGAGGCCATCAACAGGCCGTCCGCGGCCGCCCCCGCTCCCCGGCCCGGCGCGAGAACGAGCGCAGGCTCTTCAAGCCCGGCCCGCGTCCCACCCGCCAATCCGTGAACGGCGAACGCCAGGATGTCGTAGTCCTCCAGCGGCAGGGCCGCGAGAGCCTCTTCCCGAGCCCCCTCACCGACCAGCAGCGTGGCACGGTCCTGCCCGAACACGCTGGCCAGCGCCTCCAGTTCGCGCGCCGCGCCAGGCAGCGGCGCCAGATCGGAAAGATCCACCTCGGCCGAGCCCGAGGGGCTGCTCACGGGCGCCCCCACGCCGAGAAAGCGTTGCCTCCCCGCCTTGGACCGCCAAGCCCGCTTATCCGTCAGGAGCGAAGGCGCGACGCGAACACTGTGCCCGCGCACCAGCCAGTCAACCTGCGCCGGATCGACCTCACCTCCATCCCTGCCCACGCCTTCGCGCACAAGCAACGCCGGAGGCAGACCCGCCAGATCACCGCCCGCGAAATAGACAAGGTCGCGATGGGCCGCGAGGACATCGGCCAACTTTTCGGGGAAAAGCGCCTGATAGAGGCCAAGCGCGGCCTCGTAAGCGAAAGCGGGTGGCTCTCCGGCAATGGCCCGCGGCGAGGCCGGATCGAGCGATGCGCGCAGTATGCGCAGCTGCCCGCGCACGGCGCTGCGGGGCTGGGCCGACTGCCCCCAGCGAAGCCCTTCTCGCGTCACGAAAACCGTCAGGACGTGGTCTTCCAGAAGCAGCGGCGCGACAAGCGCCTCGCCTGGGGCAAGGCCCGTCCGGTAATCGGCAAGGGCGACCGGCTCGGGACGTCCAAGCGTGCGCAAACTCGGCACTTCGCGTTCAAGGCGTTTGCCCAGTCCAGCGATCTCGGTGTCGTTTGCGGCGATCTCGGCTGCAAGGCGTGCGGCGCGCGGCCCCTCCCCGGCCGAAAGCGCAAAGCTGTTCTCCCGTTCGAGCGCGCGGCGTCGATGCAGGCGATCCTGAAAGCTGCGCAGCAGATCGGCCGTCTGCGCGTCCCCCGCCGCAGCGCGCGCAGCCACTTCGCGGGTCACCACCACGATGTCGGACATGTTGGCAAGCTGGAGGTAGCGAAATGCGGCCTCCTCACGCCCCGTGCGCAAGGCCAGGTCCGCCGCAACGGCAAAGCCTGGGGCGAAGGTCGGCGCGAAACGGACCAGGTCGCCGCGGCTGGCGGTGGCGTCGAGGAGCCGGGTCTCGAGCCGCTGCGCGACGTCCTGCGCGAGAGCCCAGGCCTCCTCCTCCCGTCCCAGCGCGGCCAGGATGCGCGCCTCGCCGATCTCAAGCGGCATGCGGCGTACATCGTCCGCCTCGAAACGGCGGCGCAGGACAGTCATGGCCGGTGCGGCCTCGGCCAGGGCCGCGTGCGCATCGCCCTGCGCCAGACGCGTCAGCGCGCGCTCCATATGGGTGCGGGCGCGCTCGGGATCATCCTCGGGCAAGGCTGAGTCGACGATGGCCACAGCGGCATCCCAGCGCGCGCGGGCAACCGCGAGGTCCCCGCGCTCCTGCGCGGCATCGGCGGCATTACGCAAGGGGAAGGAGGCGCTTGCCGGGTCGCGACCGATGCTCGCCTTTTCGTGGAACTGCGCAGCCTCCAGCCAGAGCGTCTCGGCCTCCTCCAGACGCCCCAGACGCCGCAGCACGCCTGCATAGTTCGAAAGCGATATCGCCCGGTAATGCCAGCTTTCGGCCTGGTAGGTCCCCTCCAGTTCGACAACCCGCGCCAGCGCCTTCTGCGCCTCGGCATAACGTCCGGTGGTCAGGAGGATCGCCCCCAGGTTGCCGAGTGCCAGGGTCTGCAGCGGACTGTCCTCGGACAGGTGCGCGGCGGCATGGTTGGCCGCCCGCTTGGCCTCCGTAAGCGCCGCTTCGAGCTGGCCGACCATGAACAGGGTGCCCGCATGCGAGGCCATCTGGTTGACCACCGCCGGATCGGCCGGGTCCTGACATCGCACGGCAAGATCGGCCGCGATCCCGTATTCGTGCTCCGCCTCAATGTAGCGCCCCTGCGCGTAGGCGACCGTGCCAAGCCCGTTGTGCGCAAAGCTCGCTGCGGCCGATTGCGCCCCCGCCGTCGCCTCGGCCAGCACGAGCGCGCGGCGGGCGCTGGCCTCGGCCCGCGCAATCTGTTTCGTATCGGTCAGGATCGTTGCCATCACGGTCTGCGCATCGGCTTCAAGCGCGGTGCCCGTCAGGCCCGCCTGCGCGATCCGCGCGAGCGTCCGCTCGCCCACCTCCAGCGCGGCCTCCGCCTGGTCGGAATAGTCCAGCGACCAGGCCAGGCGGGTCTGGCCGCGCACCTCCCAGCGCGCGCCCACGCCGCCTGTTCGCTCCGCCCTTGCAAGGAGCGCGCGCCATTCGTCCGCCTGCCCCGCGCTATCGGCGTACCTGTCGCGCGCAAGGGCCCGTGCGAACGCCTCTTCCAGGGGAGTTCGCGGCGCAGGCTCGGCCGCGGGTCCGCTGCAGGCCGCCCATGCTGGCAACGCCACGAAGGCGGCCCAGGCCGCAGCTGCGATTCGTACCCCGATCCTCATCCTGCGCGCAGGTATGGAGGCTCGCCCTGTGAATACAAGTGGCCAGTGACCTCACGCCTGCCGAAAGGGCAAGGTCCCGGTTTCCTCCAGCCAGCGCGCGAAGTCCCCGCCGGGCAGTTCGAGGCTCCCGCGCGGCAGCGGACGTGCATAGAGATAGCCTTGCGCGTCCCGGCACCGACCATCGTCCAACCGGGCGCCGATCGCCGCGCGCCGGTACTCGCCCGCCCCGTGCGCCCGGGGGCAACAGCCCTCGTAGGCGTCGAGTTCGCCCAGAGTCGCGCGCGTAAAGGAGGGCCGGGCCGCGTAGAGCATCCCTGCAACCCATCCCGGACCGGGCAGAAGCGCGGGATACCACCCGTCAGGATCGGGGATCGCAACAAGGCGCCCACGCACCTGCGCGGGCCCCAGCGCCCGAAGGTGGGCATGGATCCGACGCGTCAGCGCGGTCTCCATGCCCGCAAGCAATGTACCGTAAAAGAAGAAGCGGCGCGGCGCGTTCACCCCCGCGTCCCCTTGCGCGCCGCAGGGCAGCGCGCGCTCAATGGTTGCAGACCATCGCCTCGACCACGTCCTCCATGCGCGCCGGATCGCCAAGCGCCAGCACGTGCCCTTCCGAGGCCGCGTGCAGGGGATCGCCGTTCCAGTCGCACATCATGCCACCTGCCCCCTCCACGATAGGGACGAGCGCGGCCCAGTCGTAAAGCTTGAGGCCCGCCTCGCAGACAAGGTCGATATGGCCCGAGGCGAGCAGGCCGTAGTTGTAGCAATCCCCGCCCATGACCATGCGCTTGTGGTCGGTCTTGGCGGCAAGCGCCATGAAGTGCTCGCCCTGGTGGTTGTCGAAGTAGTGCGGGCCCGTCGTTGCCAGCACCGCATCCGACAGTTCGCGGCAGCGGCGCGTTTCGATGGGCTTTCCATTGAACGTGGTGACCCGCCCGCTCGCGCCCACCCAGCGCTCGCCCAGGATCGGCTGGTCGATCACGCCCAGCACCGGCCAGCCATCGACGAGCAGCGCAATCAACGTGCCGAAGATCGGGCGGCCCACCACGAAGGAGACCGTGCCATCGATGGGATCGAGCACCCATTCGCGCCGCGAAGTGCCCTTCTCGGTGCCGAATTCCTCACCCGTGATGCCGTCCTCGGGCGCTTCGGCCCGCAGGATTTCGCGCATCGCCTCTTCGGCGGCGCGGTCCGCGACAGTCACGGGCGAGGCATCGCCCTTCTTCTCGGTATCGAGATTGGCGGCGCGGAAATAGGGGCGAATAGCCTCGCCGGCCGCATCGGCAAGGCGCAGGGCGAGGGCAAGGTCCTGTTCGATCGTCATGGCGGCCCTGTTCTCCCAGCATCCCTGCAAGGTCAAGACTATGGTGCAACCGTTCCTGCGCGATTGGCGCTTGTCGCTCGGCAAATCACCGACTAGGCCGAAGCGAAGGGAGCGGATTACAAGGGTTGGAATTGATGCAGAAAAGGGCTCCCGCCTTCGACCCCCTCATCGTTCCCGCGTTCGGGACCACGCCTGCCGGACAGCCCCTGTCCTACAATCGCGCGCCCTCGCGCGATGTTGCGCCGTGGATCGGCCGGATCTACATCAGCAAGGTCGATCTTCCCGAGGGCTACACCCTGCAATGCAGCCAGTTCAACGACATCGCATGTCTGCGCCTGCAGCTTGCGGGGCACTGGGGCGCGAAGACCGCGAATGGCTGGGAAGAGTCGGAACGCTCCGCCTGCCTGTTCGGCCCGCAGACCCGTCCCATGCCGATCCGCGTCACGGGCAGCTTCACCAGCATCGGCGTTGCCATCCGGCCCGGCGCATCGACCGCACTGAAGGGCGTCCCGCTGCCGGGCATCATCGACCGGCTGGTGCGCACCGGCGACCTCGGCCTACCCGAAGATGAACTTCTTGCCCGCTTCGCGCCCGAGGGAACTCCCGAGGACTGGGCGCGCGCCCTGGAAGACCTGTTTCGCGAACGGGTGGAGGAAACCGGCGGCGCCGTGCCCGACCCCATCTCTGTCCAGTTCGAGCAACTGGCCTATCGCACGCCGTCCATGACCGTGGCGCAGGCTGCGCGCGACTGCGGGGTGGATCGGCGGCGACTGGAACGGGTGATCCTGCGCGACTACGGGCTACCGCCCAAGCAGGTCCTGCGGCGCGCGCGCGCGCTCGACATGGCCAGCCACCTGCGCGGGGTGGGCGACCGCTCCGAGACCGAAGCGATCATGCTGCGCTATTACGATGAAAGTCACCTGATCCACGAATTCGCGGATCTCTTCGGAGTTTCGCCCGGCCAGTTCGCCGCGACCGCGCAGCCGCTACTGACGCTTTCGCTCGAGGCCCGCCAGGCGCGGCGCCTCGAAGACCTCAAGCGAATTGCTCCGGGCGATGCACGCCCCTGGCAGAAGGCCCCCGCCTGAGGGCCTTCTGAGCAGATCAATCAGTCGAACAGGCTCGAAACCGAGCTCTCGTCCGCGATGCGGCGGATCGCCTCGCCCAGCAGCGGGGCGATGGTGAGGATGCGGATACGGTCGGAAGCCTGCGCGGCTTCGGTCGCCTGGATCGAATCGGTGATGACCAGTTCCTTGAGCGCCGAGTTGTTCACGCGCGAGACCGCCGCGCCGGAAAGCACGCCGTGGGTGATGTAGGCCGTGACGCTCGCCGCGCCCTGGTCCATCAGCGCCTGCGCCGCGTTGCACAGGGTGCCGCCCGAATCGATGATGTCGTCGATGAGAATGCAGGCGCGGCCCTGAACGTCGCCGATGATGTTCATGACTTCCGACTGGCCCGGACGGTCACGGCGCTTGTCGACGATGGCGAGCGGCGCGTTGTCGAGGCGCTTGGCGAGCGCGCGGGCGCGCACCACGCCGCCCACGTCCGGCGAGACCACCATCAGCGACTGGTCGCCGTAGCGGGCCTGGATGTCGGCCGCCATCACGGGGGCTGCGAACAAGTTGTCGGTGGGGATGTCGAAGAAGCCCTGGATCTGGCCGGCGTGCAGATCGACAGAGAGGACGCGGTCGGCGCCGGCTTCGGTCATCAGGTTGGCGACCAGCTTGGCCGAGATCGGCGTGCGCGGGCCGGGCTTGCGGTCCTGGCGGGCGTAGCCGAAGTAGGGAACGACTGCGGTGATGCGGCGCGCCGAGGCACGGCGCAGCGCGTCGATGCAGATCAGCAGTTCCATCAGGTTGTCGTTGGCCGGGTAGCTGGTCGGCTGGACGACGAAGACGTCTTCGCCGCGCACGTTCTCGTGGATCTCGACGAAGATTTCCTCGTCCGCGAAACGACGCACGCTGGCATCGGTCAGCGGCAGCTCCAGATAGGCGGCAACCGCACGCGCCAGCGGAAGGTTGCTGTTACCCGACATGATCTTCATTGCGAATCCCCGAAAAATGCCACTCGTGAGGCCAGAACGCGCCCGCCCTTAGTGACCCGTCACCCAAATGCAATAGAGACACCCCGCTTTTTTGCGCGTCGCAAACCGCTGCGCGCGGCGTGTCCCTTTCCGCAAAAAGGCCGGATCCACCTGCGTGGAACCGGCCTTTTTCGTTCACTGTCAGAACGCTGCGCTCAGATCGCGTGCTCGCCCTTGATCCAGCGCACGGTGCCCGAGCTGGCGCGCATGACCACGCTCTCGGTGGTCAGCTTGCCGTTCTTGAAGTGCTTGACGCCGTCGAGCAGCGAGCCATCGGTCACACCCGTCGCCGCGAAGATGCAATCGCCCTTGGCGAGGTCTTCCAGCTTGTAGATGCGGTTGAGGTCCTCGATGCCCCACTTGCGGGCGCGCGAACGCTCGTCGTCGTTGCGGAACAGGAGGCGTCCGTTGAACTGGCCGCCCACGCAGCGCAGGGCCGCCGCCGCCAGCACGCCCTCGGGCGCGCCGCCCGAACCCATGTAGATGTCGATGTTGGTGTTCTCGTCGGTGGTCGCGATGACACCGGCCACGTCGCCATCGCCGATCAGCACCACGCCGCAGCCCAAGCCACGCAGTTCCTCGATGAGGTCGGCATGGCGCGGACGGTCGAGCACGCACACGATGATGTCGCCCGGCTCCACGCCCTTGGCCGCCGCAACCGCCTTGACGTTCTCGGTCGCGCTCTTCTCGAGGCTGATCACGTCCTTGGGATAGCCCGGGCCCACCGCGATCTTGTCCATGTAGACGTCGGGCGCGTTGAGCAGGCCACCTTCTTCCGCGGCGGCCAGAACGGCCAGCGCGTTGGGACCGGCCTTGGCGGTGATGGTGGTGCCTTCCAGCGGATCGAGCGCAATGTCGATCTTGGGCCCCTTGCCCGGAGCGCCGCCGACCTTTTCACCGATGAAAAGCATCGGCGCCTCATCGCGCTCGCCCTCACCGATAACGACCGTGCCGTCCATGTAGAGTTCGTCGAAAGCCTTGCGCATGGCTTCGACGGCCGCCGCATCGGCCGCCTTTTCATCGCCGCGCCCAACAAGCTTGGACGCGGATATTGCCGCGGCTTCGGTCACACGCACCATTTCGAGGACGAGGACGCGATCGAGGACTTTACTGGCAGGGGTATGTTCAGACATGTTCACTCCGGATTAATCCGTGGAGGAAAGGTTTGCCTGCCTTAAACAGAGGAACCTGAGTTGTCGAGAAGACGAACTGTGCTTTTGGCGCTTGCCGCGCTCGTCCCGACCTCGGCGCTCGGCCAGGAAGGGGATAATCCCGCCGATTCCGAGGTTTCCGACGCGGACCGCGCAATTGCGGAAAAGATGCTGGGCAACGGCGGACGGGTCACCCGCGACCGCTCGCGCCGGGCGTGCCTGCGCACGATCCGCCAGGGCGAGATCATCGTGTGCGCGCCTGACGAGGAGGAATTCCGCATCCCCTCCACCGCCGAGGACGATCCTACTGGCGCTGCCGGAACCGACGATGGTCGCCTGCGTGCGCCCGACGTTGCAGGCGGCGGCATCTTCAAGGGCAAGGCGACGGCGAGCGGCATGTGCGTCGTCGGCCCCTGCCCGCCCGAGCAGCCGCTCATCATCGACCTTTCCGCCATCCCCGAAGCGCCCGAGGGCTCGGACGCGGACAAGATCGCCAAGGGACGTCTGCGGGTAAATTAGCTCCGCCCCCCCGGACACACAGGGGCGAAACACAAAAAAGGGGGGCGCGCCACGGACATGGCGCGCCCCTTTTTTTTTTGTATCTTGGCATGGGGCCGGGCCGCGAAGACCCGGCGCCGATCAGCTGCCCAGGATCTGCATCACCAGCGGCGGCGCGATCAGGCTGGCCGACCCATCTAGGATGCGCACCGCTTCCACGACGCCCGATTCGGGCCCCGGGTGGGTGACGATGGCGAGGATCACCTCGCCGTCCTGGTCGGGATCGCCCTTCTGGATCATGCTCTCGATCGAGACGCCCGCATCGCGCATGGCCGCGGTGATCTCGGCCAGGACACCTGGACGGTCGGGCACGGTGAAGCGGATGTAGAAGCTCGAGACGCGGTGGCCCGAGGCTGCCGGCTCCATCACTTCCAGTTCGGCCACGGGCATCGCGAAAGCCGGGCCCTTCTCGCCGCGCGCGACCTCGATGATGTCGGCCACGACCGCGCTCGCGGTCGGACCATCGCCTGCGCCCGCACCCTGGAACAGGAGGCGGCCGACGAAGTTGCCCTCAGCGACGATCGCGTTGGTCGGTCCATCGACGTTGGCCAGCGGATGGCCGGTAGGGACGAGGAAGGGACGCACGCGCTGGAACAGGCGCGGAGAGCCTTCTGCGGTATCAACCTCGCTCATGCCGATCAGGCGGATGACATAACCCAGATCCTGAGCCTGCGCGATGTCGGCCGCCTTGACCTGGCTGATGCCCACGCACTCGACCGCATCGAAATCGAGACGCGCACCGAACGCGATGGACGCAAGCAACGAGAGCTTGTGCGCGGCATCGATGCCCTCGACGTCGAAGGTCGGATCGGCCTCGGCGTAGCCCAGGCGCTGCGCATCGGCGAGCACGTCGCCGAAATCGGCGCCTGTGTCCTCCATGGTGGAGAGGATGTAATTGCAGGTGCCGTTGAGGATGCCGTAGACGCGCTCGACCGCATTGGCCGCCGCGCCGTCGATCAACCCGTTCACGACCGGAATACCGCCCGCAACCGCCGCCTCGAACTTGAGCGCGGCGCCCGCCTTCTCGGCGGTTTCGGCAAGTTCCAGCCCATGATGGGCGAGCATTGCCTTGTTCGCGGTGACGAGGCTCTTGCCATGGGCCAGCGCGGTGCGCGCAATGGCGAGCGCCGGGCCGTCCGAGCCCCCGACCATTTCCACCACGACATCGACATCCTCGCGCGTCGCGAGCTCGGCCGGATCATCGACCCAAGCGTAGGCAGAGAGGTCCACGCCGCGATCCTTGGTGCGGTCACGCGCGCTGACGGCGGTAATCTGCACCGGGCGCCGGGCGCGGCGGGCAATCAGCTGCGCATTCGTCTCGATCAGACGGACAACGCCCGTCCCCACGGTTCCAAGGCCTGCAAGTGCGATCTTCAGCGGTTCAGTCATCGGGTCCCCTTTCGGCCCCGGGCCCTAGGACAGCTGCACGCGATTTTCCAGCACCTTGCGCACGTGCCCTGCCCTTTGCCCGCAGACCGACCTTCGCACGCGGCCAAGCAGCCCAGCATCACGAGCGGTTGCGCGTGCACGGCCCCAACTGGCGGCGCACCGCCCGGTAATCGTCCTGCGCCTGGCGCTTGGCGTCATACCCCTGCGAAATATTGGCCCCCTGCGGCGGGTACTCGGGCAGCGCGCAGGCCAGACGGTACCATTCCAGCGTCTCGGGCGCGGGCGGGTGGGTAACATCGGCCACCAGTTCGGAGAACGAGGCGCCCCAGGCAACCGGCTTGCCCGGCTCATGGCGCACCGTGATCGAGGCGGCCGAACCGTCCTTGGTATTCAGGAAGATCTGGGTCTCCCCCTGCCCGGCCAGTGTCCCCGGGACATAGAGCAGTTCGCGCACGCCGGTGATCTCGCCGGGCGCATCGGGAGCGACCGTCTCACGCAGCAACCCGCGCAGCTTCGCGTCGAGCGTGGGCGTAAACAGGAGCTGCGAATCCGGCTCGATCAGCTGGACCTCACCCGAACGCCCGGGCACCGCGCGTGCAAAGAGAATGACCATCCGGTCCTTCAGGTCCTCACCCTTGCCGCGGGAATCGAGGGGCATGTCGACAAGATAGCGCAACGATTCGCCAATCGGCGAATTGCCAACCAGCAAGGCACGGGTGTCCGCCTCGACATAGAATCGCGCAATTCCCGGAGCCAGACCAGGCGCCCGTTCGGCCCCGAGACGGGTCATCCGGGTTACCTGCGCCTCGATCACCATGGGGGCCGAATCGGCCAGATCAGCAAGGTCCGCAAAGGTCACGTCCGCGCCCGGAGACTGCGGGTTAGCCGCAAGTGCGGGCCCGGCCTGAAAAACGAAACTCAAAGCGGCCAGACCCATCGTAAAAGGGCGTCGCACAGCAGGCATGAAATCAGACTCCGTAACAAATTCGCAATCTTATGAGACGTGAAAAGCCTTGCGGCAATCCACCTCACGATGCACCATGCGGTAAATGCAGCTTAATTGGAGGTTAACCCCACGCTCTGCGATTGGGCGTTGCGCAGGGGCACCTTCAACGCTAAGAAAACTGCAAAACGGGGCGATAAAACAAACATGCTCCGCGGTAAGCCTTGCTGTTGCGTGACAATCGCGAGGTGGACTGTCAGCCGTCAGGGTGGGTAATTTCGAATTTCGTCATGGGCTTCGCGTGCAGCGAGGGCCATCGGCGCCCTTGGACATGTGCTTTTTCGCGCATGGCCGGGGCTTGGTAATGGAGTGATGCGTCTGAATGGCTTACGCTGACCAGCAAATGAGTGGTAGTAAACTTACCACTATTGTCATCGTCGCCTTGATCCATGTGTTCATCGGCTATGCGCTGATCTCGGGCCTTGCCTATGAGGCAACTAAGAAGGTCATCAGCAAAGTGACCACCGTGGATATCAAGGAAGAACCCCCGAAGGAGGAAGAGCCCCCGCCGCCGCCTCCCGAACCGCAGCCGGATGTGCCGCCGCCGCCCGTCGTGGCGCCGCCGCCGCCGATCAACATTGCGCCGGCTCCGCCGCCGATCCAGACCGTGATCACGCCGCCGCCTGCACCGCCCGCTGTGATCACCACGGCTGCGCCGCCGGCACCGCCGGCACCGCCTGCTCCCCCGGCTCCTTCGAAGGCACGTGGTGCCTCCACGAAGAACGCGGGTCGCTGGGCCTCGCAGATCCAGCGCAACTACCCGAGCCGCGCCGCGCGTGAGGGTCGTGAAGGTCGCGTGGGTGTTCGCGTCACGGTGACGACCGAAGGTCGTGCCGGCAGCTGCCAGGTCACCAGCTCGAGCGGCAGCTCGGATCTGGACGAGGCAGCTTGCGAGGGCATGGAGCGTTACGCACGCTTCGAGCCGGCTCTCAATGCCGCCGGCAACCCGATCTCGAGCAGCTACTCGACCACGATCGTCTACCAGCTCAACTAAGCCCATTGATACAGGGCCCCGCCCTCTGCGTGAGACGGCCCTATAATCCTGCATTCTTCTTGAGAGGTAATTCGCATGCTTATCGTTGATATCCTTGCCGCCGCCGGCGAAGCCGCGCCGCAGAACAAGTTCGGCTTTGCCGAAGCCCTCGAACAGGGCGGTTTCATCGCCTACGCCACCGTCGTGATCCTCGGCATCATGTCGTTCGGTTCGTTCTACATCCTGTTCACCAAGTGGTTCGAACAGTCGAAGATCTTCCGCCAGTACAAGGCCGTTGGTGGCTCGTTCTGGAAGGCTCCGACCATCAAGGACGGCGCCACCAAGCTCGAGAAGAACAGCGCATGGCGCCAGCTCGTCGACGACGGCATCGTTGCTGAAGAGCAGCACGCCAAGATGACCGACGAACTCGAAGCCCACGACTGGCTGCACGCTTCGCTCGCGCGCTCGGAAGCTTCGATCAACGCCCGCCTCGCCGGTGGTCTTCCGTTCCTCGCCACCGTCGGTGCAACCGCTCCGTTCATCGGTCTGTTCGGTACCGTTGTCGGCATCTACCGCGCCCTGATCGCCATCGGTCTCGCCGGTTCGGCCTCGATCGACAAGGTCGCCGGCCCGGTCGGTGAAGCTCTCATCATGACCGCACTCGGCCTGCTCGTCGCCGTTCCGGCCGTGCTTGCCTACAACTACCTCCAGGCTCGCAACAAGCGCATCGCCGAGCTGCTGACCGGCTTCTCGAGCGACGTTCTTGCCTACATCACCTCGAAGGGTGCCGTTAAGCCGATCACCTCGACCGCTTCGGCTGCCAAGAAGCCGGCGGCTGCTCCGGCCAAGCCGGCTCCGGCCAAGTCGTAATCAGTCCGGGCTTCCGGGACCGGCCTCGCCGGTCCCGCAACCTCCGGGGACCCAAAGGCGGCGGCAGTACTATGCATGCGCTGATCGTCGCCTTCCCCAAGGCAACGCAAGGATTAGGATAAGACTATGGCGATATCTTCGGGCGGAGGCGGTGCTGAGACACCGATGTCCGACATCAACACGACGCCGCTCGTCGACGTCATGCTGGTGCTTCTGATCATCTTCCTGATCGCGGTTCCGGTCGCGATCCAGACGATCGAAAAGCTGCGTATCCCGGTGATCGAGGCCGTCGAATCGAAGGACAAGGTCGAAAACCTTCTCCTGACCGTGTCGACGACCGATGACGGCGGCCGCAGTGCAGGTGAACCGGGCTACGAAGGCGCATCGCGCAACGGTGAGTGCCGCGTTTACTTCAACAACATCACCCCGGTCTCGGCCGAGGAACTTCGTGACCGCGCCTTCAAGCGCCTTGACGGCATCGTCAAGCGTGCGGGCGGCCCCGAGGCCCTCATGTCGAACCCGGACCTGGTGCCCCAGGTGCACATCCGCGGCGACGTGGAAGCCCCGTGGCGCTGCGTGGCCGGCACGATCTACAACGTGCAGATTTCGGGCTACCCGACGGTTGGCTTCATCACCAACCCGATCGACCCGAACTAAGCCCCCGGCAAGAACAGGAGAACACCCTCATGGCTATGTCAGGCGGCAAGGAAGACGGCGCGCCGATGATGGAGATGAACACGACGCCGCTCATCGACGTCATGCTCTGCCTCCTCATCATGTTCATCATGTCCATCCCGGTCGCGACTCACGCGATCAACATCGACCTGCCGGTCAATTCGCAGACGCCGAATGATCCGCCGCCGGTCGATCCGATCCGCAACAAGGTCGTTCTTACCGTGAACGACGAGATCCTGTGGAACGGCACCCCGGTGGACGGCGGCGGCCTCTTGAACCTGCTTCAGCAGTCGCTTCAGTACGAAGTCGAGCCGGAACTTCAGTTCCAGCCCGAGCCGAACGCCAGCTACGAGCTGTCGGCCAACGTGCTGCAGATCATCAAGGGATCGAACGTCTCGAAGTTCGGTTTCGTCGGCAACGAACAGTTCGCCGAATTCAGCAAGTAAGCTGACACGATGCCGAGCTCTTGCGAGCACAGATCAAGGGGCGGAGCGATCCGCCCCTTTTTCATGTCTGCACCCGGTACAACGCGCTCACAGGATCTCGGGATCGTCTGCGGCTGGCTCCACCTGCATGGCGAGCCCCGCCAGTGTCTCGGCCTCGAGCAGAAGATCGTCCTCGGCGGCTCCCGTGGGCAGGTTCTCGCGTCCGATCATGGACAGCGCCGGCACCGCCAGCGGACTGATTCGCTCCAGGTGGACATGGTCGATTTCGCGCGCCGCACGTTCGAGCAGGTCCCCCACCCGCGCGACGTCTGTCAGGCGTGCGCGCGCATCGGCCCAGGCCGCCTCGATCAACACGTGATCGGGCTCGTACTTCGAGAGCACGTCGTAGATGAGGTCCGTCGAGAACGTGACCTGCCGTCCCGATTTGCGCTTGCCCGGCTGCTGGCGCTCGACCAGGCCGGAGATGACCGCCACCTCCCGGAAGGCCCGCCGCAAGAGATAACTCTGCTGCACCCAGTCGACGAATTCATGGGTCAGGATATCGGGTGAAAGCAGCGCGGCGGGCTCCGCCACCGCCTTCAAGCTCCACACGATGAGCGTGTAATCGGTCGCCACGAAACCCAACGGCCCAAGCCCCCTGTCCTCCATGCGCCGGGTAATCAGCATCCCCAGAGACTGGTTCGCGTTCCAGCCCTCGAAGGTATAGAGCGCGGTGTAGGCCAGATCACGGTGCGGAAAGCTCTCGACCAGCAGGCGTCCAGGCGCAGGCAGGTGCGAACGCCAGTCCTGCACTTCGAGCCATTCGCGCACATCGTCGGGAAAGCGAGCCCACCCCGCGCGGTCGGCCAGCATCGCCTGGACACGTCCCGCCAGATGCGTCGAGATCGGCATGCGCTGGCCCATGTAACTGGGGATCGTGGCCGAGCGTTTCGCCGCGCGCACGATGAGATCGAGGTCCTTGAGCGATTCGACCTCGAGGTCGAGCCCGGCAAAGCGAAAGGTATCGCCCGGCTCCAGGCTCGCCCCGAAGCCCTCCTCGACCTTCCCCAAGGAGCGCCCGTTGCGAAAACGCACCTCGAGCATTTCCGAATCGACGATGATGCCCGCATTCAGGCGATGGCGCGCCGCGTGCTCGGGATGGGCGAGGCGCCAGAGCCCATCGCGATCCTTCACGATGCGCCGGAACCGGTCGTAGGCGCGCAGCGCGTAGCCCCCCGTTGCCGCGAATTCGAGCACGCGCTGCAGGACAGCCGCGTCCACCCAGGCATAGGCGGCGCTGGAGCGCACTTCGTCGAGCACTTCGGCCTCGGTAAACGGGCCCGCACAGGCCCGCCCCATGACATGCTGGGCCAGCACGTCGAGCCCGCCCGGCCGGAAACCCTCGCCATCACGCTGGCCCGCGCGCACGGCCTCCTGAGCGGCAAAAGCCTCGAGAAATTCGAAACGGTTGCCCGGCACCAGCAGCGCCTCGCTCGGGCTGTCGAGCCGGTGGTTCGCGCGCCCGATCCGCTGCAGAAGCCGCGAGGAACCCTTCGGCGCTCCCATTTGCACGACAAGGTCGATATCGCCCCAGTCGATGCCGAGATCGAGGCTGGCGGTGCAGACCAGCGCGCGTAATTCGCCCCGCGCCATGGCCCCTTCCACCTTGCGCCGCGCCTCCTTGGACAGCGAGCCATGGTGGATGCCGATGGGCAGCGTGTCCTCGTTCGCGCTCCACAGTTCCTGGAAGATATACTCCGCAAGAAAGCGGGTATTGGTGAAGATCAGCGTCGTGCGGTGCGCCGCGATCCGCTCCATCAGCTGCGGGATCGCCCAGGTTGCCGCGTGCCCGCTCCAGGGGATCCGCGCATCCTCGGGCACCAGGATCTCGACGAGTGGAGCCGCGCCCGCTTCGCCTTCGACAAGCGCGACCGAATCGAGGTCGCCCCAGGGCGCGAGCCACCCCCGGTAGGCATCGGGATCGGCCAGCGTCGCGGAAAGCGCCGCGCGTTGCAGGCCCGGGGCCAGCGCCTGGAGCCGAGCCAGCGAAAGCGCCAGCAGATCGCCACGCTTGCCTGCCGCGAAGGCATGGACCTCGTCGATCACCACCCGGCGCAGGCTGGCAAACATCTCCGCCGCTTCGGGATAGCTCAGCAGCAGCGAGAGCGATTCGGGCGTCGTCAGCAACACATGGGGTGGCCGGGCACGCTGGCGGGCCTTGCGATCCGACGGCGTATCCCCGCTGCGCGTCTCGACGCGGATCGGCAGCTCCATCTCCTCGATCGGGGCAATCAGGTTGCGCTGAACGTCATGCGCAAGCGCCTTGAGCGGCGAGATGTACAGCGTGTGCAGCCCTTCGGGCGGCGCCTTATCCTTAAGCCGTGACGGCGTGAAGTCGCAAAGCGTAGGCAGAAAACCTGCGAGCGTCTTGCCCGCGCCGGTATCGGCAACGAGCAGGGCGTGGTGTCCGGCATCGGCGGCCTCGAGCATCCGGGCCTGGTGGCGCCGCACGCGCCAGTCGCGGCCTTCGAACCACGCCGTGATCTCCGGGGGTATTGCCTGCTCGGCCATCCTCTTTCCTACTCCGCCGCCTGACCTCTCGTGCAATCCCTGCGCCCCGGGCCGGTTCCCCGCACCGTTTTCAGGCTTCGCGCGGCCGGATGATACCCGACAGCGCCAGTTGCGCATCGATCTGCGCGACAAGACGTGCCAATCCCTCTTCGGAGGTGCTTTCCGCGCGTGCGGTCAGCATATCCTGGGTGTTGGACGCGCGCAGCAGCCACCAGCCATCGGGTCCATCAAGACGCAGACCATCCAGCGTCACCGGGGCGTGCCCCGCCTGAGCCAGACGTGCCCCCACTTCGGCCACCACGGCCGTGCGGCGCGCCGGCGGCACGGTAAAGCGCAACTCGGGCGTTGCGAACGTACGCGGCAGACTGTCGAGCAGATCGGCGACCGAGCGCCCGCCCTGCGCCACCAGCGCCATCATCCGTACCGCTGCGTAGATACCATCGTCGAAGCCGAAGTAACGATCGGCGAAGAACAGGTGGCCACTCATCTCACCGCCCAGAATTGCCCCCGTCGTCTTCATTGTGGACTTGATGTGCGAATGGCCGGATGGCGCCATGACCGGCACTCCGCCCGCGGCCTCGATCTGTGCGAAAGTGGTCGCGGACATCTTCACATCCCCCACGACCGAAGGCCTCACATCCGCGCCTTTTCCGCGACTTTGCGCCAGAATGTCGCGCGCCAGAAGCGCCAGCAACTGGTCCCCCCAGACAATCCGCCCCTGTCCGTCGACGACGCCGATCCGGTCCGCGTCGCCATCGAAAGCAACTCCGAAATCGAGGCTCTTCGCCGCGACGAGCGCCTGAAGGTCTGTCAGGTTTTCCGGGAGAGTGGGATCGGGATGGTGATTGGGAAACCGTCCATCGACACAGGAGTGCAGGACATGGTGGGTTCCGGGCAACTGCAGACACAGGCGTTCAACGAGGGGGCCGGCAGCACCGTTGCCTACATCCCACGCGACCCGCAGGCGCGCGAGCGCATCCGGGTCCGTCTGGCCGAGCCCGCCACGCAGCGCGGCGATGTAGTCCGACGAGACATCGCGCCCTTCCACGGCGCCCACCCCCTCCATCCAGTCCGCGCGCGCAGCCATGCCGCCCAGCTGCGCGAGATCCGCCCCGAAGAAGGGACGCCCGCCAAGTACTATCTTGAAGCCGTTGTGATCGGCGGGATTGTGGCTGCCGGTTACCTCAATGCCGCCTTCCACATCTTCCAATGACCTCTCCGCGAAGTAGAGCATCGGACTGGGCGCAAGACCGATCCGGATGACGGCAACGCCGCTCTCGCAAAGGCCCTCCACAAGAGCCTGCTCGAGCTGCGGCGAACTGAGACGGCCATCCCGGCCGACGACCACCTTCGGGATCTCGACAGGAGATCCACGTCGCACGACAGAGCCGAAACTGCGCCCCAGAGCGTAGGCATCGGCCTCGAACAGGGTCGCGCCATAGATGCCGCGCACGTCGTAGGCGCGCAGGAGCGAGGCGTCGAAGACATGCCCCCCGCGCGGGTGGAGCGGCCCCGGGGCAGGAGGCATGGTCAGCGCTCCGTGTCCTCCGCATCCGCCCCGCCAAGCGCGGACAGCAGCGTGTCACGCGCGGCATTGGCGGCGTGGACCTCTTCGCTCGAGCCGCCGCGGTCAGGGTGGACCAGGGCCACGTGACGACGGTGCGCGTCCAGAATCTGCTTGCGACTGGCGCCCTCCTTCAGGCCCAGCAGTTCCTGCGCCTGGCGCTGCGCAAACGTGCGCCGCTTGGGCGGGCTGTCGGGCCAGTGGCTGATCCCAAGCGTCTGCCAGGGCCAGCGCCCCAGAACCATGCGCCAGGCAATCGCGGCCAGGACGATGATCCAGAGGAACTTCATCGGCCGGGCGCCAGGGCTGCGGGCGCCTCGGTGCGGCCCGGACGGGGCAGATTGAGGCCCTTCACCAGACCGCGCAGTTCCTGACGGGCGACCAGGTGGCTGGTGCCCAGTTCGCCCAGGTGCCCCTTGTCGAGCAGCGTCAGGCCCGAGGGGAATAGCTCACGGAAGATCACACGCTCGGACAGGCCGCCCGAGATGCGGAAGCCCACGCGGCGCGCCAGTTCCTGCAATGCGCCGTCCATGCGGCGCATGTTGCGCGCCTCGACGTGCTGCATGCGGTTGCGCACGACCACCCAGTCAAGCTCGCGCGCGCCCTGCTCGATCGACTTGACCCCGCGCTTCTTGCGCGCCTCCCAGATCACCTCGGCATAGAACGAGAGCTTCTTGACCTTGAAGGTCTCGGTCTCGACCTGGCCGATGAGGTCGAAGTCGATGAAGCTGTCGTTGAGCGGGGTCACCAGCGTGTCCGCGGTCGAGGCGACGTGGCGCGCGAAGGCATCGTCGCGGCCCGGCGTGTCGAAGATGAGGAAGTCATAGCCTTCCGCGATCTGCTCGGCGAGGTCGTCAAGCTCATTGAAGTCCTCGCCGTCATAGACGGAGAAACGGGCGCCCGGCAGCGCGATGCCGCGCCTCTGCTCGGTCTCGACCCGGTTTTCGAGGTAGCGGTACAAGGTGCGCTGGCGCGGATCGAGATCGATCGCGGCGACCTTGGCCCCCTGATAGGCAAGCGCGATGGCCACATGAACGGCGGTGGTGGACTTGCCCGTCCCACCCTTTTCGTTTGCGAAGACGATACGATGCGCTGTCACGGATCCTGATTTCGCTCTTTCTGCTGGCGCCGGGCGGCCAAGACCGCCTTTGCACCTTCCCCTGTTTTCAACCCATTGCCGCCGCGTGGCCTGTACCGCTATGGGCGTGGTCACGAGGCCGCCTCGGGTTGGCGGTATCCTATCGGAGCAGTCCTTGCCAATGCAAACCGTGCACGCCCTTGATCCACTGCGCAGTGCCACCGCCCGATTGCGCGCGAACGGCACGCTGGCGCTGGTCCCGACCATGGGCGCGCTCCATGAAGGCCATCTGACACTGGTGCGCGAAGCCCGGCACCGCGCCGATGCGGTGGCTGTCTCGATCTTCGTCAACCCGCTACAATTCGGCGCAAACGAGGACCTTGATGCCTATCCGCGCGTCCTCGAACGCGATGCGCAGCTGCTGGAGAAGGAAGGCGTGGACCTCCTCTGGGCGCCGCAGGTCTCGGCCATGTATCCGGACGGTTTTGCCACCTCGATCGGCGTTACGGGCGTGAGCGAAGGGCTGTGCGGCGCGGCGCGGCCGGGCCATTTCGACGGCGTGGCTACCGTCGTCGCCAAACTTTTCAATCAGGTCGGGCCGGACATGGCCTTCTTCGGCGAGAAGGACTGGCAACAACTGGCCGTCATCCGCCGCATGGCCCGCGACCTCGACTTCACCCGCCCCCACGTTACCGCGATCCACGGCGTTCCCATCGTGCGCGAGACGGACGGGCTCGCGATGTCCTCGCGCAACGCCTACCTTTCCGCCGACGAGCGGGCCCGGGCGGCCACCCTTCCCGCCGCGATGAAAACGGCCATTGCGCGCATCGAGGAGGGAGACGTTCCGGCTACCGCGCTCGCAGCACTCAGGGACGACCTTGCTGCGGGCGGTTTCGGCCCCATCGACTACGCCCTGCTGTGCGATGCGGCCAGCCTCGCCCCGCTCGAGGCCACCATTGCCGCCCCCATGCGCCTGCTCGTGGCGGCACGGCTGGGTACCACGCGCCTCATCGACAACATGGCGGTGGCCGCCTGATCCCTTGCGCGCAATCGCGGCAAGGCTAATTCTCACAGCCTTCGTCATTTGCGCGCGAAGGCCATCGGGCTAGGGTATCCTTTTGAAATTCGGGACTCCCGGCAAGCGGGAAACGGGAAAATGGCCGGACTGAACATTCTCTACGTCGAGGACGACGCCCGCGCCGCCCGGCAGGTCCGCGATCTGGCCGCGAAAGGCGGCGACGTCGTGCAATGGGCCGACAATGGCACCGACGGGCTCAAGCGTGCGGGCGCCGAGCCTTTCGACGTCATCATCCTGGACCGCATGCTGCCCGATCTCGACGGCCTCACCATCCTGGCGCGCCTGCGCGAGAGCGGCATCGACACGCCCGTTCTGATGCTCTCCGCCCTCGGGCGCACCAGCGACCGGGCCGAAGGGCTCGACGGCGGCGCGGACGACTACCTCGCCAAGCCCTTCGAGAGCGAGGAACTGCTTGCCCGCCTGCGCGCGCTGCACCGGCGCGCTTCGGGCCGTGCGCACAGCGCCGTGATCCTCTATGGCGCGTTCGAGTGCCACGTGAAGGCGCGCACCGCCTTCCGGGCCAACCGCCATCTTTCGCTCAGCCCGCGCGAGTTCGAACTGTTCCGCTACTTCATGGAGAACGCAGGCGAAGTCCTCACCCGCGAGATGCTCCTGCGCGACGTGTGGAAGATGAACTTCGATCCCCAGACCAACGTCGTCGACGTCAACATCGGGCGCCTGCGCCGCAAGCTGGAGGAAGGCTTCGACAGCCCCGCGCTCGAAACCATCTGGGGCGCAGGCTACCGCCTGCTCGAAGGCCGGTGATCAAGCTCCTTGGCTTGCGCCACTCGATCTATTCGCGGATCGTGGTGCTGGCCTGTCTCAGCGCGCTCAGCATCACTTTCGTGCTCTGGATCCTGACCGACACGACCATTTCACGCGCCAACCAGATCGCGCTCGAGCGCGCGGTCGACGTCGATATGGCCGGGCTCGTCGACATCTACACCAGCAATGGCCTCCCTGAACTGCAGGACCGCATCGCCGACCGCATCGCGCTGGAGCCGCGCAAGGGCACCTTGACCCACTACATGCTAGTTGGCGGGCAGGGCCAGCGGCTGGCCGGAGACCTCACGCGCTGGCCGGACCTTCACGCCAGCCTCTCCCAGACCGGCAAGATCGCGGTCGATCGCAACCGCCACGCCTATGGCCGGGTCACCCAACTGGGCCCGAACCTGCGCCTACTGGTCGCGCACGAGGCGCGCGATCTCAATACCTTGCGGCGGCAGGTCGGCTTCGTCTTCTTTGCCGGGGGGCTCATCATCGTGGCCGCCGTCGCGCTGACCGGCCTGATTGCCGTGCGGCGCCTCGCCACGCGCATCGAGCGCCTCAACACCGCCTTTCGCACGCCCGACGACACCGCGCTCGAAGCGCTGTCGCGCCATCTGGAGAACGAGGACGAGATTGGCGAACTCACCCGCCACTCGGCCAACGCGCTCGCCCGCCTGCGCCGCCTTGCCAGCGCCAACCGCGAGACGACAGACCACGTCGCCCACGAGATCCGCACGCCGCTGATGCATCTCGACAACCGGCTGGTAAAGACGCTGGCCGCGACCCCGGACCCGGAAACCGCCCGGCGCATTGCCAGCGCGCGCAGCGAGATCCGGCGGATCATCCGGATGCTCGAATCGCTGCTCGATATTGCCGCCAGCCAGGCCCGGCGCGGCGACCGCCATGGGCTGGTTCCCGTCGACCTGTCCGAGATCGCCCAGCGCCTTGGCGAACTCTATGCCGACAGCGCCGAGGAAACGGGCCATGCGCTCATCCTCGACATCGAGCCGGACGTCGTGATCCCCGGCGAGGAAATGGCCCTGACCCGCCTCATCACCAACCTCCTCGACAACGCCTTCAAGTTCGTTCCGAAAGGGGGTACGATCACCCTTGCGCTCGAGGCCGGTCCCCGGCTCACCGTGCGCGATGACGGTCCGGGCATCCCCGAAGGACAACGCGAGCAGGTCTTCGAGAAGTTTTCCCGCGCCGGACAGCACCCGGAAGGCAACGGCGCAGGGCTTGGCCTCACGCTGTGCCGGGCGATTGCCCAGCGCCACCATCTCGAGATCACCCTCGTCGACACCCCACAGGGCGCCTGCTTCACCGTGACACCGGAGACCACGACATGAGCTTGTCCAGGCGCACGCCTTCGCTGATCGAAGTCCTTGGCAGACAGACCCGTACGGCCATCCTGGGTGGTCTTGCGCTGTGCCTCGCGCCCATTGCCCTGGCACAAGGCGCCGCAGCCCAAGCGGCCCCGGACAGTGTCAGCGGCGTCGTCGCCCTGGCCCTGTCCGAGGCCGCGCAGGCCCACGCCGGTAACGATCCCGACAGGCTAGAGAGTGCGCTGGCCGTGATCGAGCGCGCAGGCGCCCATCCGATTGCCGAGTGGTCGGGCGAAGACCCGGTGCCCCTGTGGCGAACCGTTGCCCCGACCACATCCGCGCCCGCCCCGATCTACCGCGGCAGCCCGCTCGGCCCGGGTTACCGCAGCGGGCAGGTCACGGGCGGCAAGGCCGAGCAGTTCGAACAGGTTTTTCTCTCCGGGGAGAAGGCGCGCATTGCCCTCTCCTCTCCCGGCAAGGCGCCCTTGTCCCTGCGGGTCCTGGATCGCAATGCCCGGGCCGTGTGCGAGGGAAACAACGGCGCCTGCCAGTGGGTGCCCCTCTTCACCCAGCGCTACGTCATCGAGATCCGCAACCAGGGCAAGGACCTCGCCCGCTACTTCCTCGTCGTGGAATAACGGGCCCGGGGGCGGGCCCTTTTGCCATTTTGCGCTTGCACTGTTCCCCTGCGCTCGCCACCCAGCAGGACATGGCGAACCCGGCTCCCCCTTCCTCACGCGATCCCTCGCGCGAAGACAGTATCCTGGCCGCCGCGGCCGCACTCTTTGCCGAGCGGGGCTATGCGGCCACCAGCATTCGCGACATCGGGGAAAAGGTGGGCCTGCTGGGCGGTTCGCTCTACCACTACATCAAGAGCAAGGACGCGCTCTTCATCCGCGTCCACGACGATGCGCTGCGCGGCGCGGAAGAGGCGATCCGCAGCGCCATCGCGCCGATTTCCGATCCCGCCCGGAGACTGGAAACCGCCTGCCGGGTGCTGATCGCGATCCAACTCGACCCGGCCTCGCTGACACTGCCGCTGATGAACGATTTTCGCGCTGTGCCTGCGTCCGTGCGGGCCAAGCTGATCGAGCGGCGCGATGCCTTCGAGACGCTCTTCACCGAGCTCGTGGAGGCTACGCCCCTGCCTGTGCACATCGACCGTGCGCTCTACCGGATCCTGCTGCTGACCACGATCAACTCGGCCGGGAACTGGTACCGCCCCGGGCGCCTGAGCCTGGACGAGGTGACGCGGCAGATCCTGGCGATCTATCAGGTGCCAGAAGCCTGAAGAATAGTTCCGAGGGCCATCGCCCTCGGGCTCCCCATACCAGCGACCTCAAGGCTATTGAACAGCCTTGGCTGAGAAAGGTGAGGTCGCCGGCTCTGGGGGCAAGGGGTGATGCCCCCTTAAAATAGTTGCTTTCTCTTCGACTTCCTTAAAACGAACGCGTCACTTCAGGGTCGCAAGATACGCCACAAGCGCCTTGCGTTGCTCGGCATTGCGCAGGCCCGCATAGGCCATGCGCGTGCCGGGAACTTCCTTGCGCGGGTTGGCAAGGAAGGCATCCAGGCTCTTCGGATTCCAGCTCCGTCCGTCCTTGGCGAGTGCGGGCGAGAAGCGGAAGCCCTCGGCCGAGCCCGCCTTGCGGCCCACCACGCCAAAGAGGCTGGGACCCATCTTCTTCTCGCCCGGCTTCGTGCCATGGCAGACCGCGCAGGAGCCGGTGAAGACCTTGCGGCCTGCGGCGGCATCCTGCGCTTCGGCGGGCAGGGACAGGCCTGTGAGGAGCCCTGCGGCGATCATGAAAGACGTGCGCATCACGATCAGTCCATCAGGTCCCAGCGGCGGTAGACGATGTTGGTGTCGCCATAGCTGTAGTTGAGCGTCTCGCCGTCCTCGGAGAGCTGGTAGATGCAGGTGTAGGACCCACCGTTGCGCGCGACCACGAGTTCGAGGCGTCCCGGGCCAACGAGCTTCCACGAGACGACATTGTAGGGGTAGGAATTGGCATCGACGTGGTACTCGATCGCGGGCGTGCCATCGGGCGTCGCAGCCCAGTGGCCGAAGGTCAGCTTGCCGTCCGCGCCCTTGGTCGCGAAGGAGACGAGGATCTTGCCGTCCTCGGAATAGGCAAAGCTGCGGATCGCGGCGAGCGGCGCGGTCTTGGGATAGGTCGAAGCCTCAAGATCCACCTTCCAGTAGCCGATCAGGCCCTGTGTCCCGGAAATGCGCGGGTCGAGTTCGGGCGCGGCGGCCTGCGCCTCGCCTGCCCCAAGGCCGGTGACAAGCGCGCCGGTGGTGGCAAGGCCAAGGGCTGCGGCCGAGAAAGTCCGGGCTATCCAGTTCATCGAATATCTCCTGATCGGGGCGCAAGGGCGCTGTCGGTGCTCCCTGGAGGGCAGCGCTGCGCGCGCCTTGTGCGCGAAGGTTTGGGGGAAAGAAGGTCAGGGACGGGGGGCAAGGTCAGACGCCCTGCCCCGCGCCGCAGGTCAGATCAGTTCGTAGAAGCCGAACTGGCGCTGTTCGAGTTCACGCACCGCGCGGAACGCCTCGTCCATGGCCGTCCCCGCAGTGGAGACGCCGCCCGCATCGGAATTGGCGATGGTGATGCGCCCGAAAGGCTGCTTGGCCAGCGCGGTGGGCGAGACCTTGGCCTCGCGGTCGGCCTCGAACAGGGTGTTGCGCCCGGTGGCAAAGCCATGGCCCCAGCGGTTGACCGTGATCGCGAGAATATCGCGCGCCGGATCAAAGCTGGTGCCCGCAAAGACCGCGGCCGCCTGGCTGCGCACGGCCTTCTCGAAGTACTCGAAAGGCGTGGCCAGAAGACCGGCACGTGCCATGCGGAACTGGTCGTCGGCGTAGGTGCCAGGCTCGGGCGCGGCGCCGCCGCACAGTTCGCTCAGCATGGTAGTGTTGGAGCAGACGCCCGAGTTCGAGCCGGTTCCAAAGCCCACCACCATCGGCTGGTCGGGCGAGGTCGGCGGGGTCATCTCGCCCAGATAGCGCTGCGCGGCGAGCCCCATCGAGCCGTAGAAGGTATTGGGGAAGGAAACCCGCCCGACCTTGCTCTCGACGAAGGGCTGCCAGTTGCGGAAGAGCACGTTGGTGACCTGATTCACCGCGCGCACGGCCTGGTGCATCGCGCCCTTCTGCTCCTCGGGCAGTTCGGGAATGAGGTAGGGCACGACATTGTTCATGCAGGCCATGACCACGTTCTTGCCGCGCACCGCCATCATCTTGCCGTCGTTGATGTAGTTGACCGTGCACTCGGACGTGTCGGGATCGAACAGGCGCCCGTCCGGCCCTTCGTGCTTCACGCCGGTGACGATGCTCTTGAGGCGGATGCGCACCTTCTGGCCGGGCCGGTCGAGCGTCGAGTAGTCGACCCGCTTGGTCTCGACCTCGGCGAAGTTGCCCGGCGGCAGCGCGTCGGGAATGAGATCACGCACGATGAGGCGCGCGATGTCGCTGTTGCCGGCGGGCAGATGGTAATCGTCGTGATGGATCGTCTCGCCCTCGGGCGAGTTTGCCGGACGCTCCAGCCCCAGCCCCTCAAAGCCGGGACGGTGGCGGAAGAAGGCAAACCAGGCCGAGCCCATGTCCGAGCCCAGGCACCAGATGCCCTGCATCAGGGGCACCACGTCCGGGTGCACCTTGGCGACGTTGAGCATGTAGTCGCGGTAGCTCATCGAACGCAGCGTCTCGACCTTCTGCGCCGCGCTCATTCCGTCAAGGTAGTCGGTCTTGCCATTCACGAAACGGTCGAGGCTTTCCTTGACGGCGGGCGGAAATGGCGTCTGGTCAAGCCAGGCGCGATCGAAGCGCAGCGTCGAGCCGCCCTTCACCATCTGGTCGCGGCCGTAGACTTCCTTGCGGAAGAACGTGCCGGATTCCAACCCCAGCGACTTGTAGAGATTGCCGTCCGAGCGGTCCGTCGGATTGCCCGGACCGATGCCCAGGTGATTGACGAGCGCGATCGAATCCTTCGTCCAGAACGAGGGGCCCACGATGTAGGACGAACCGCCGTTGGCGATCAGCTGCTTGCCGCTCGCCTGAAATTCGTTGCGCTTCGCATGACCGCCGAAGTCGTCCATGTTGTCGATGATGAGGATCTTCGCGTCGTTGCCGAAACGCTCGCGGAAGTACCAGGCCGCGGCAAGGCCGCTGATGCCCCCGCCCACCACGACAAGGTCATACATCTCGCCGGTGGGATCGCCCGCCGGGAAGACCTTGCCGTCGCGCATCTCGTGGGCGGCCTCGTAGGCGCCGGGGTGATGGCCCCGCATCCCTGTGCGGAAGGGCGGATAGTTCGCCGCGGTCACGGCACCATCGACATTGACGCCCGAAAGCGCGGCGCCCTTGGGGCCCATCCCCGCCTTGGCGAAGGCCGAAGGCGCGGCCATGGCAATCGCGCTGCCGGCGGTCGCGGCGGCGACGCCCTGGATGAAATCGCGCCGGTCGATCGACCGGCCCATACCCAGATCCCTGTCTTCACCCCTCATAGTCGTTCCCCTGGTCTGGGCCAGCGCACGGCTGGCCTTCGTGTCCATGCAGAGCATCCCGGGCAGCACGATCTGTCGTGCTGTCGTGCCTGGGTGCGGGCGGGACCTCGCCCATGTCGGCGGCCCCGAACGCACGCCGGGACGCGGATCTTGCGCGCCCGGCATCCTGTGCTCCTGCAGCGAGGCTATCAGCGGCCCTGTTCGATACGTGCCGAATTCCGGGCGAGGCGAAACAGATTCTGCTGAATACGCCCTCACGGCCGAACACCTGCACCGCCGTATCACGCCCGCGCGGGAGTCCATTGAGCTGCGCAGTGAAACCCCGGAAACGCCCTCCTGAAAAGGGTTACATGGGCAATTTTGGGCGATTTTATCCGACACACGGACACCAAATGTCAAAATAGCGTCGGAATTATCAGGATGCGATGGACTCGAAGTTGCTCGTGGAGCGAGCGTGCCGCAGTGCACAATGAGACGTCGCAGCAGCACATTTCGCAAAATCGGCGTCCGAATTGGCAGGTTCTGCCGAAGCCGCAAAAGAAAACGGCAACACAATCCCGTCGCCCCATACGACGATCCTAGGCGACACAAAGGTCCGGACAAATAACGCCGGAACCCAGAGATCCGGCCACCACAAACAGAAAGGTACGGGTCCAGAATCGGAGAGGGAGGAATGACACAACAAGGGGGATTACGTGATGACTAGGATCACCAAGTACCGGGGGCTTGTGGCCACCTCCACGCTGGCCGTGGCGCTCGCCTCGTCGCCGGCACTTGCACAGGACAGCGTCGTTTCCGCCGACGAAAGTGCGGCCAACGCCATCATCGTCAGCGGCCTGCGCGGCCAGCCGCGCTCGGTCACCGATTCCGCCGTGCCGGTCGACGTCTTCAGCGAAGAGACCATCGAGCGCGCCTCGCAGACCGACACGCTCGACATCCTGCAGACGCTCATCCCGTCCTACACCGTCAACCGCGCGGCCAACACCACGTCCGACACCTTCATCCGCGCGCCCAGCCTGCGCGGCCTGCCCGCCGACAAGACGCTGCTGCTTCTCAATGGCCGTCGCCGCCACAAGTCGGCCAGCGTAGGCGTGAGCCGCTACGGCAGCCATGCCGCGGACTCCGCGGTGATCCCGGCCATTGCGCTCAAATCCATCGAAGTCCTGCGCGACGGCGCCGCCGCACAGTACGGCTCGGACGCCATCGCGGGCGTCATCAACTACGAGCTCAAGGACGACAACCACGGCGGCTCGCTCGTCGCCCAGGTCGGCCAGTACTACGAAGGTGACGGCGAAAGCGTGCAGATCGCCGGTAACATCGGCCTCCCGCTGACCGACAACGGCTTCATCAACATCTCGGGCCAGTACACCGACAACGACTACACCAACCGCGCGCGGACCTTCGATTCGACCCGCTGGAACCCCTTTGACGCCTACGAGAACGATCCCGCTTACCGCGACGCCGTGGACGCGGCCGGTATCGACATCTCCGAGCCGATGGAAGTGCGCGGCCAGCCCAAGGAACGCGCGGGCCGCATCGTCGTCAACTCCGGTATCGACCTCAGCGACGACACCGAGCTCTACGCCTTCGGCAACTTCTCGCGCTCGAAGGGCACCGCCATGGCAACCTTCCGCGTGCCCGGCGGCGGCCACGTGGTCATGGACAACCCGGTACGCCTCGAGGATGGCTCGACCTGGCGCTTCGCGGACCGCTTCCCGCTTGGCTACCAGCCCAACTTCTCGGGCAAGGTGACCGACTGGAGCATCGCGGGTGGCTGGCGGACCGAGCGGGACCTGGGCGGCGACCAGACCTTCTCCGCCGACATCGCGGCACGTTACGGCTGGGACAAGATCGAATACTCGATCGCGGACACCGTGAACCCCTCGATGGGCCCGGACTCGCCGACCGACTTCGACGCCAGCACCTACACCTCGGACGAGTTCGCGCTCAACGCCGACTTCGTCTACACCGTGGGCGTAGGCCTAGCTGGCCCCCTCGTTTTCAACTTCGGCGGTGAGTTCCGCCGCGAAGGCTTCAAGATCGGCGCGGGCAGCCCCGGCTCCTACACCGGTGGCCCCTGGGGCATGGCTGACCCGTTCAACTTCTGCTCGAACGAGGCCGACTTCGCCGACCGCTCGCTCAACGCGGGCGCGCCAATGGGCATGGGCATTTCCTGCACCGATCCGTCCGACCCGGTCTATACCATCATGCAGCCCGGCTCGAACGGCATCACCGGCCTTTCGCCCGATGTCGCCAGCGACTTCACGACCGAGAGCAAGTCGGCCTACGCCGAACTCAGCGCGGACGTGACCGACGAATGGTTCGTCGACTTCGCGGGCCGCTACGAAGACTACCAGAGCTTCGGCGACAAGTTCGTCTGGAAGATCGCCACGCGCTACAACGTCACCGACTGGGCCGCCGTGCGCGGATCGCTCGGCACGGGCTTCCGCGCGCCGACGGCGGGCCAGCTCAACATGACCCAGTCCGCGATCAACACCGTGGGCGGCGTGCCGATGAACATCGGCCTCTACCCCGCCTCGCACCCGGTCGCGCAGTACCTGGGCGGTGAGGAACTGGGCCCTGAAACCTCGAAGAACTACTCGCTGGGCCTGACCCTCAATCCCTTCGACGGCTTCACGCTGACGATCGATGCCTACCGCATCAAGATCGAGGACCAGCTCTACGCCACCTCGCGCATCACCGTGACGGACGACATCCGCGCCGCCATGCTCGAAGCCGGGATCGAAGGCGCAGGCGCCATCGACCAGATCCAGTTCTTCCAGAACGCGATCGACACCACGGTCGAGGGTCTCGACGTGGTCGCCTCGTACCGCGGCTACTTCCTGGGCGACCAGCCGACCACGATCACCGCGGCGTTCAACACGAACTCGTACAACATCGACAACGTCAACATCGCGCAGGTCTCGTTCAACGACGTGACCGTCTACAACTTCGAGAACAACAACCCCGACTGGCGCGCCAACGCCACGGTGTTCCATGACTTCGGCCCGATCCAGGCCATGGTGCGCGCCAACGTCTTCGGGCCCTGGTCGCGCCAGACCACCCGCGCGGGCAACGCCATCCAGGACTATGGCACCGAGGTTCTCTTCGATGCCGAGCTGACCGCTCCCCTGGGCGATGGCTACAGCCTGACGCTTGGCGCCCGCAACCTCTTCGACGGCTACCCGCCGGTGAACCGCATCGACGACACCAACGGGCGCACCTACGTCGACGGCCCCATGAGCTGGCAGGGCGGCTTCTATTACGCGCGTCTGAACTTCGACTTCTGATCTCGCGTATAGGGGCCGAAAGGCCCCACCCAATCGGCTCCGAGGCCGCCTCCTGCCCTTCGCCGGGGCGGCCTCGGGAACGATCTTCATTTCGAAAACACCCTACCTTGACCGGGCCCGAAGCCACGCGCTCCGGGCCCGTTTTTTTGGGGGCACAGCGCCCTTCTTTCCCATGCACACCCCTGAACAAGGAGCGATCCGCATGAGCGATACCCCTTCCCCCGCACTGACGCGCCGCGGCCTTCTCGCCACGGGCGCCGGTCTGAGCGCAGCCGCGGCCCTTTCCGCCTCCTCGTCCGCCAGCGCGCAGGTGTCCGCCCGCCCCGGTGCGCCCGCGATCAACCGCAACCTGCCCGATGTTGCCGTGGTAGGCGCAGGCGCCTTTGGCGGCTGGGCCGCGCTGTCGCTGCGCGAGGCCGGAGCCAAGGTGACACTGGTCGACGCCTATGGCCCGGGCAATCCGCGCGCGTCCTCGGGCGATGAAAGCCGGCTCCTGCGCCTCTCCTATGGCCCGCGTGAGATCTACACCCGCTGGGCCCGCCGCGCGCAGACACTCTGGGAGCAGCGCCAGGAGGAATTCGGCACGCGCCTGTTCTATCCCAACGGCAGCCTGCGCACGATGTCCGCCGATGCTCTGGCCGAGCAGCGCGCACTCTTCGACCGGCTCTCGGTGCCCTACGAAGTGCTCTCCCCGGACGAGGTCCACGCGCGCTGGCCGCAGGTCGACTTCTCCGAATACGAGACGGTATTCTACGAACCCACCGGCGGCATCGTGAAGGCCCGCGAGGCAATGGTCGCCGCCTCCGAAGCCTTCATGCACAAGGGCGGCACGATGAAGATCGGCCACGCCAAGCCCGCCCCGGCAGGCAGCTCGGCCCCGCTCACCGTCGATGGTGAGCCACTAGCGTGCGGCTCCGCTCTGTTTGCCTGCGGCCCCTGGCTTCCCCGCGTGTTCCCCGAGCTGCTGGGCGACCGCATCGTCACCCCGCGCCGCGAGATCTTCTACGTGGGCTCGCCCATCGACGATCACCGCTACCGCTGGGAGCACCTGCCCAACATCGCCGACAGCCACACCTACACCGCCGCCGATGTCGACTACGGCACCAAGATCGCGGCGAACCTGCGCGATGTGCCGATGGACCCGGACGAGGGCGACCGCATGGCCTCGGGCTTCCTGCGCGCGCAGGTGGAAGACTACGTCGCCCGGCGCTTCCCCGGCCTCGTCGGCCAGCCCATCGTCGCCACCCGCGTGTGCCAGGTGGAACTGAGCGACAACGGCCACTTCATCATCGACCGCCATCCCGACCTGCCGGGCGTGTGGGTCGCGGGCGGCGGCTCGGGCCACGCCTTCAAGATGGGACCCACCATCGGCGAGTACCTCGCGGCACGTGTGCTCGACCAACCCGGCGACAGCGCCACCGATGCGCTGTTCTCGCTTGCCAGCCACAAGGCGCGGACACACGAGTAGGGTTTAAGGAAAGAATTAGGTCCGAGGGCCATCGCCCTCGGGCTCCCCAAACCGTCTGCGGCAGTTCGCGCGGCCACCTTGCGCAGCAATGGCCAGGTCAGGGACCATGGAACTGGGGGCGAAGCCCCCGTTTATTCCCAGTTACCTCACCCCGTCGCGCGCAACTCGAAGTAAAGCGCTACGCTCCCCGATTCCGGGAGCCCGAGGGCGATGGCCCTCGGAAAACTGCCTCATTCTGCCTCAGAACAACGCCGAACCGTCCTCCACGCGCGAGCGGGGCGAGACCACGATGACGCCGGTATGACCGCTCTCCATCGTCTCGCCCGGCGCGCCCAGGATCAGGATTTCGGAGGTGAACCCGGCGATGTTGCGCGCGCCGAAGTTGACGATGCAGCAGACCTGGCTGCCGAGCAGTTCCTCAGGCGAATAATTCGTGACCTGCGCGCTCGACCAGCGAAGGCCGAGGGGGCCCAGGTCGACCTCGATCTTGTACGAGGCATTACGCGCGCGCGGGAAGGGAAGGACCTGCGTGATGGTCCCCACCCGGATGTCGAGCGCATCGAAATTGGCGTATTCGGCGGCAGGTTTTGCTTCGGGCGTCATAGGGGCTCCAGATGGCTGTTTCCTGCGCAGTCTAGCGCCCGGGCGAAAGCGGCGGCGCGCCTTGTATGCGGGGCCCGTGCGACATTCTGCCGCGCCTTTCGCGCAATTCGGTGGCATGTGCCGCCCGGCATTCGCATCCAAGTACCACCCGCTCGCGTGCCCCGACTAGAACGAGGGGACGACGCCAACTCCAATTGCAGGGCCACAGATGACCGACCCCCTCGATATGCGCACCGCCCCTCTGGGCGAGAGCCTCGCCAACCCCGCGCTCTTTCGCCAGCAGGCCTTTGTTGCGGGCACGTGGGTCGATGCCGATGGAAACGCCGCGCTCGACGTGACCGACCCGGCGAGCGGCGCGCGCGTCGGCACCGTTCCGGCCTGCGGTGCGGCCGAGACCCGCCGCGCGATTGCCGCGGCCGAAGAGGCGCAGGTACAGTGGCGCCGCCAGACGCCCCAGCAGCGCAGCGCCGTCATCGAGGAATGGCACCGCCTCATCATGGCCAACCAGGCCGATCTTGCCCGCATCATGACCGCCGAGCAGGGCAAGCCCCTGCCCGAAGCGGCGGGCGAGATCGCTTATGCGGCGAGCTTCGTGAAGTGGTTTGCCGCCGAGGGCCTGCGTATCCACGGCCACGAGGTCGGCTCGCCCTTTGCCGACCGCCGCATCCTCGTGCGCAAGGAGCCCATCGGCGTCACCGCCGCGATCACGCCCTGGAACTTTCCGGCCGCAATGATCACCCGCAAGGCGGCGCCGGCGCTGGTGGCGGGCTGCGCGATGATCGTGAAGCCGTCTGAACTCACCCCCTTTACCGCGCTGGCCCTTGCCGCGCTGGCCGAAGAGGCAGGCCTGCCCAAGGGCGTCCTCAGCGTCGTCACCGGCCTTCCCGCCGAGATCGGCGAGGAGCTGACCTCCAGCCCCGTCGTGCGCATGTTGACCTTTACAGGCTCCACCCGCGTGGGCGCGCTGCTGATGGAACAGTGTGGGGGCACGGTGAAGAAGATGGGCCTGGAACTGGGCGGCAATGCCCCCTTCCTTGTCTTCGACGACGCCGATGTCGATCTGGCCGTTGAAGGCGCAATGGCCAGCAAGTTCCGCAACGCGGGGCAAACCTGCGTGTGCACCAACCGCTTCTACGTGCAGGCGGGCATCCACAAACGCTTCGTCGAGAAGCTGGGCGCAGCCGTACGCGCGCTCAAGGTGGGCGCGGGCACCGAGGAGGGCGTCAACATCGGCCCCCTCATCAACCAGGCCGCCTGCGACAAGGTGGAGGCCCACGTCAATGACGCGCTGGCCAAGGGGGCTGAGATCGCCGCGCAGTGCGCCGCGCCGGACGGCTACGCCGCCCCCATCGTGCTCGCCGGCGTGACCGAGGACATGCGCGTGTGCCACGAAGAGACCTTCGGGCCGCTCGCCCCCGTGATCCGCTTCACCGACGAGGCCGAGGCGATCCGCGCGGCGAACGACACGCCCTATGGCCTTGCCGCCTATTTCTACACCCGCGACATGGACCGCGCCTGGCGCGTCAGCGAGGCGCTGGAATTCGGCATGGTCGGTCTCAACACCGGCGCCATGGCGATGGAAGTCGCGCCCTTCGGGGGCATGAAGCAATCGGGTCTTGGCCGCGAAGGCGCGAGCGAGGGCCTGGAGGAATTCCTGGAAGCCAAGACCTTCCATTGGGCCGGGATCAAGGGAGCCTGAGACGAATGAGTGAACGTACCTATCGCATTGCCGTGATCCCCGGAGACGGGACCGGCAAGGAAGTCATGCCCGAAGGCGTGCGCGCGCTGGAAGCTGCGGCCAGGAGGTTCGGCTTCACGCTGGAGCTGGAATGGCACGACTTTGCCTGCTGCGAATACTACGCCCAGCACGGGAAGATGATGCCCGACGACTGGAAGGCGCAGATCGGCGATGTCGATGCGATCTACTTCGGCGCGGTCGGCTGGCCCGACACCGTGCCCGACCACATCTCCTTGTGGGGCTCGCTCATCCAGTTCCGCCGCGAATACGACCAGTTCGTGAACCTGCGCCCGGTGCGCCTGATGCCCGGCGTCCCCTGCCCGCTCGCGGGCCGCGAGCCCGGTGACATCGACATGATGATCGTGCGCGAGAACACCGAGGGGGAATACTCGGCCATCGGCGGGATCTCCTTCCCCGACACCGAGCGCGAAATCGTGGTGCAGGACACGATCATGACCCGTTTCGGGACCGAGCGGATCCTGAAGTACGCCTTCGACCTTGCCATGACGCGCCCTGAAAAGCACGTCACCTCGGCCACCAAGTCGAACGGCATCGCGATCACCATGCCCTGGTGGGACGCGCGTGTGGAGGAGATGGCGGAGAAGTACCCCGCGATCCGCACCGACAAGTACCACATCGACATCCTCGCGGCGCAGTTCGTGATGAACCCGGACCGCTTCGACGTGGTCGTCGCCTCCAACCTCTTCGGCGATATCCTCTCCGATCTGGGCCCCGCCTGCACCGGCACCATCGGGATCGCGCCGTGCGGCAACATCAACCCGGACCGCTCCAAGCCCTCGCTGTTCGAGCCGGTCCATGGCTCGGCCCCCGACATCGCCGGACAGGGCATCGCCAACCCGGTCGGCCAGGTCTGGTGTGGCGCGATGATGCTGGAGCATCTGGGCGAGACCGAGGCCGCCGCCGCCATCGTCGGCGCCATCGAGAGCGCGCTGTCAAAGCCTGAAACCCGCACGAAGGACCTCGGCGGCGAAACCAACACCGTGGGCTGCGGCACCGCCATCGCCGACGCCATCGCTTGAGACGGAGAGAGGCCCCTCCTGCGCATGGCAGGAGGGGCCCGGCACGAAAAAGCCCGGCCAGGATAGCTTCCTGCCGGGCTTTTTCGTGTCGGACGGTGTGGCTGTGTTCAGCGGGCCAGGGACGGAGCGTGCAGCTTGACCGGGGCCTGTCCGCGCGCCACCGCGGTCTTGATCACGATATAGGAGAAGTACTTGGAAACGCCGATGCCGCTTTCCAGCAGCTCCTCCATCATCTCCTGGTACTCGGCAATGCCGCGCACCACGAATTTGAGGAGATAGTCGAAACCGCCGCTGACGAGGTGGCACTCGACCAGTTCCTCGTACTGCGCGATGCGCGTCTCGAACTTCTGGAAGTCGGCGCGGCGATGGTCGCCCAGCGTCACCGAGGTGAAGACGATCTGGCTCGTGCCGATCTTGGCGAGGTTGATGATCGCGCTGTAGCCCGAAATCAGTCCCGCCGATTCCAGCCGCTTGACGCGGGTAAGACAGGGGCTGGCGGACAGGCCTACCTTGTCCGCCAGTTCCGCATTGGTGATGCGGCCGCTTCGTTGCAGTTCGGCCAGGATGTTGATGTCGATCCGGTCGAGTTTCGGTGCATTGATCATGGTGCGGCCCCTGTCTTTTTGCGTTCTTTAATCCCCGTTGCGTAGCTCTTCCTGGTGCGCCTTCACAAGGTCCGCCATCGAGTTGAACCGGAAGTCGTAAGTCGGCTCGTGCGAGGGGGTCATGGTCGCGCCGAAACCCGCCTGCGCGTGGCGACGGTAGATCCAGCAATTGGCCATACCGAACTTGCGCGCGGGAACGTGGTCATGGAACAGGCTTTCCGCCGTGTGCAGGATGTCGCCCGGCTCCAGGCCCAGATCGCCGATGTGGCCGTTCATGTACTCGAAATTGCGATCCGAGGGCTTGTAGGCACCCACGTCCTCGGCCGAATAGATCGCGTCGAATTCGACCTGCAGCTTCTCGTTCGAGTAGTGGAAGGTCTTGTTGTCGACGTTCGAGAGAATGATCAGCTTGTAGTACTTCTTGAGGTACTGGAGGGCCCCCGGGCTGTCGACGAAAGCCGGCCAGTTGCGCACCGAGCGCCCGTATTCCTCGCACTCGGCCTGCGAGAAGGGAACGCCCCACTGCTCGGCCAGGCGCTTGTAGACGATGGGCAGGAGATCCCGGTAGGGCTTGCCCGGCGTCTGGGCCTGCTGGCGCGATTCGTGGCGCGCGTGAGCCTGCAGGATCTCGTCGCGGCTCATGTCCGTGCCGACCCGCGCGGTCAGTTCGCGCAGGCCCTCGATCATGCCCGATTCCCAGTCGATGAGCGTGCCGTAGCAGTCAAACGACAAGGCCTTGTAATCACCCAACCGCATCGCGGATCTCCTTGATAGTAAGCAGTTCGTCGAGGCTCTTGCGGAAGCGCTCCAGCATGAGGTCGACTTCGTCGGTGGTGATGCACAGCGGCGGCGCGAAGCCGACGATGCCATCCCCGAAGGCCCGGAACACCACGCCGTTGCGATAGCCGATATCGGCAAGGTGCTGGGGCAGTTTCATCTGTGCTGTGGGCCGCGTCTTGGCCACCTTGTCAGTGACGAGCTCGACACCGGCCAGCAGCCCCTGCGAGCGCACATCCCCGACCAGCGGATGATCGCGCAGCGCCTCCAGGCCCTTGGCGAGGTGTGCGCCCGAGGCGACGCCGTTGGCCAGCAGGCCGCCCTCTTCATAGAGGCGCAGGACCTCCAGGCCGATCGCCGCGCTCACCGGATGGCCCGAATAGGTCATGCCGTGGCCGATCGAGACCCCCGGCGGGGTCGCATCGGCAATCGTGCGGTAGATGCGGTCCGACATGAACAGCGCGCCCATCGGCGCATAGCCCGAGGTCAGCCCCTTGGCGGTGGTCATGAAGTCGGGCGTCAGCCCCTCGTGCTCGCAGGCGAACAGCGGGCCGGTGCGCCCGAAGCCGGTGATGACCTCGTCGATGCAGAACAGGATGTCGAGTTCGCGGCAGGCCGCCTGCATCGCGGAGAGCCAGCCCTTGGGCGGGACGATCACGCCGCCCGAGCCCACGACAGGCTCGCAGAAGAAGGCCGCGACGTTCTCCGCGCCCAGTTCTTCCACCTTCGCCTTCAGTTCGGCGACGGACGAGGCGATCAGCGCGGCATCGTCGCCCTCGAAGCGGTAGGGATAGGGGCACGAGATATGGTGCTGGACGGGCGTGGGCACATCGAACCCGGCGTGGAACGCCGGCAGGCCGGTCAGGCCCGATCCGGTGCTGCTGGAGCCATGGTAGCCGCGTTCCAGCGCGATCATGTGCTTCTTCTGCGGGCGGCCGGTGATGTTGTAGTAGTAGCGGATGAAGCGCACGACGCTGTCGACCGCGTCCGACCCGCCGAGCGAGAAGAACACGTGGTCGAGGTCCCCCGGTGCGCGCTGGGCGAGCTTGGTCGCCAGCTCGATCGCGGGTTCGGAACCGAAGTGGAAATAGCCGGTGGCATAGGGCAGGCGCGACATCTGCTCGGTCGCGGCCGCGACGATGCTGTCCTGGCCATAGCCCACGTTGACGCACCACAGCCCGGCGAACCCGTCGAGCAACTCGTGCCCGTCGATGTCGGTGAGGTAGGTGCCCTTGCCCGAACGCAGGATCGTGGCCCCGCGCGCCTCGTGGTCGCGCCACGAGGCCACCGGGTGGATCCAGTGCGCCTTGTCGTTTTCCAGCAGTGAATTGGCGATCATGTTGTGTCCCTTGCGGCTCGGCCTTCCGTTGTAGTGGGACGGGGATGTCTTTGCTCCCGATTGCGTCGGGGGCTGGAGCGTCTTCTGTCGTTTTTGGCCGGGTGTGCGGGCGAATCTGCTTCACACATACACAAGTGCGACAATGCCGAGAATCCCGCAGAAACCCTCGCCTTTCAGGCCCCAAGCATGCGCGTTTTTCGCAGGGAGGTGGACACCACCGGCGGTTTCGAAGCGCCCTCCCCCGCCAGAATCGGAACTATCTGCCGCGCGTCACAGGCCCGCTCAGACCAAATCCTCTTCGCGCAAGGGGAGCTTGCGGATACGCGTGCCCGTCGCGGCGTGCACCGCGTTGACGAGCGCGCCCACCACCGGCGGCAGCGCCGGTTCACCAAGGCCGGTCGGGCCATTGTCGCTCGGCACGAAGGCCACCTCGATCTCGGGCACCGCGTCAATGCGCATGAAGGGGTGGGTATCGAAATTCGCCTGCTCGACCGCGCCGTCGACCTGGGTGATCTCCTGGCCTGCGAGCGCCTGTCCCAGCCCCTCGATCACGGCGCCGCGCACTTGCTGTTCGGCGTTCAGGGGATTGACGATCTGGCTACCGACATCGCCCGCGGCCCAGACGCGCGGCACGCGCACCTGACCATCGCGCACCTGCGCCTCGACCACCACCGCGAAATAGCCTGCGTGGCTGAAGTAGAAGCCGAAGCCCTTGCCGCGTCCGCTTTCGAGGCCGCCGCGACCAGCCCAGTCGGCCAGGACGAGAACCTTCTCGATCACCGAACGCGCGCGGCCAGTCTGGAAATCGGCCTCGCGCGGGCCACTGCCGGGGATCGTGCGGGCCTCCTCGCCGAGCAATTCCAGAAGAAGTGCCGGGAGATCGCGTCCACCCGCCTGCGCCACCTCGTCAAGGAAGGAGAGCAGCACGAAACCCAGGCTGTTCGAGCGCGGCGCGCGCAGCCAGCCGGTGGGCAGGTTGGTCGCGATCAGGCTCTGCTCGATCCGCGCATCGGCAAGGAGGTTTGCAGGGACGATCCCGGCGGCAACCTCGGCCCCGCGCGAGGGCGCTCCGTCCGCGCCGAAGGTGACATAATGGTCGCGAAAGGCGGTGAGACGCCCTGCCGCGTCGATCCCCGCGTCCAGTTCGTGCCAGGCGCCGGCCCGAAAGAAGTCGCGGCGAAACTCGTCCTGGCGGCTGTAGAGGAGCTTGACCGGAATGCCCGGCACCTTGGCCGCGATGGCCGCGGCCTGGACCATGTAGTCGCCCATGAGGCGCCGCCCGAAGCCTCCGCCGATACGGGTGAAGTGGATGCGGACCGCCTCCTTCTCCAGCCTCAGGGCTGCGGCCACAAGCGCACGTCCGCTTTCCGGGTTCTGCGTGGGCGACCAGATCTCGATGGCATCGCCGGTAAACAGCGCGGTCGTGTTCTGCGGCTCAAGCGTGCCATGCGCCAGGATCGGCACGGCATAGCGCGCCGTGATCCGCTGGCTGGCACCGTCAAGCGCGGAGGCCACATCGCCCTTGTCCAGCACCGTCTTCTCAGGTCCGCGGTCCAGCGCCTCGGCGGCGCACTTGGCATACCCTTGCGTGGAGTAGCCCTCCACCGCGCGGGTGTCCCATTCGACCTGGAGTGCCAGCCGCGCCTGGTCGGCGCTCCACCAGCTTTTCGAGAGGATCGCGACGCCGTCGAGCAACGATTCGGCCTGCCCGTCCCCCTCGATCACGACGACATGTTCAATGCCGGGCATCGCGCGGATTTCGTCGAGGTTGGCCGAAACAAAACGTCCCCCCACAGCCGGGCAGGTTTCGAGCACGGCGTGGAGCATACCCGGCCGGTCCACGTCGATCCCGAACAGTGGCTTGCCCTGCGTGATCGCAGGCGTATCGACGCCCATGACCCGCGTACCCACGATCTGAAAGGCGGACGGGTCCTTCAAGGTCAGCGACGCGGGATCGGGCGCTGTCTGGCGCGCGGCACCTGCGGCAAAATCCGCGTAGGGCGCCGAGCGTCCGCTCGCGTCGTGGATCACCCGCCCTTGCGCGCTCGACAGTGACGCAACCGGCACACCCCATTCCTGCGCAGCCGCCGCCAGCAGCATCGCGCGCGCGGCCCCGCCTGCCTGGCGCATGGGGAGCCACTCACGCCCCGTGGTGCGGCTACCGCCCGCCGACTGCGCGCCGTAGATCGTGGCATCGGCATCGGTCTGCTCCACCGTCACGCTGTCCCAGGCGACGTCGAGCTCCTCGGCGATGAGCATGGGCAGCATGGTCTTGGCGCCCTGCCCGATCTCGGCGTTCTTGCCCCCGATCACCACGCGGTTGTCGGGCAGGATGCGCACGAAGGCGGTGATCGGCGCGGCATCCCTACCTTGCGCAGAGGCCCGGCCCAGCGGCAGCGCAAACTCGAACGCAACGCCGCCACCGGCAAGCAGGCTGGCGGCGATGAAACCCCGGCGGCTGAGAGAGGTCCGAGCCATGCTCATGCCTCCTTCGCCTTGTGCGCCGCATCCTTGATGGCGGCGCGTATGCGGGTGTAGCTCGCGCAGCGGCACAAGTTGCCCGCCATGGCCGCGTCGATGTCCGCATCGGTGGGCTCGGGCACTTCGTGGAGGAAGGCGGTCGCATTCATGATCTGCCCGGCCTGGCAATAGCCGCACTGGGGCACGTCGAGCGCGCACCAGGCCGCGACGACATGGCGCCCCACAGGGTCAGCCCCGGCAGCCTCGATAGTGGTCACGCTCTGGCCTTCGATGAGGCCTACAGGCGTGATGCACGAGCGCGTGGCCACCCCGTCGACGTGGACCGTGCAGGCCCCGCACAGGCCCGCCCCGCAGCCTAACTTGGTGCCGGGCAGGCCGATATCCTCACGCAGCGTCCACAAGAGCGGCTTGGCCGGATCGACATCAAGCGTCGTCTCGTCGCCATTGAGGGTAAAGCGGATTGCCATCGTGTCCTCCAGAGGGCCTCGAGGCCCTTGCGTCCCGTACTGCCCGTTTACAGCACAGGCCCTAGCGCGAACCAACCGGGATTTTGTGCCGGATTGCCCGGATCGACGCGCCACACCTGCCATCTGCGCGCACCTGCGCGGGAGAGCCCACCTTCGAGCCTGATTTTCCCGGTCTTTCCTTGCAGGACCGCCTTTGCGCCCGGCCCGGCATCGCTAGGATGGGCTGAAAGTACAGGACCACACACGCCATGACCGATCTCGTCATCCTGACCGGCGCAGGAATTTCCGCCGAGAGCGGCCTTGCCACCTTCCGCGGCGAAGGCGGCCTGTGGGAGGATGTGGATCTCCACGCGCTCTGCTCGGCCGAAGGGCTCGCCGCCCAGCCCTACAAGGTCCATGCTTTCTACGACGCGCGCCGGGCGCAGCTGCGCGAAGTGGCTCCCAATCCGGCCCATGCCGCCCTTGCCCAGTTGCAGAAGCGCTGGACCAGAGAAGCCCGCGGGACCTTCACGCTCGCCACCATGAACGGCGATGACCTGCACGAACGCGCAGGCAGCCGCAATGTCCTCCACCTGCACGGCACGCTCTTTGCCGCGCTTTGCGCCGAATGCGGAAACCGCGTGGGCTGGGAGGGCGAGCTCCCCGTGCGCGAGGACTGCCCAGCCTGCGACGCGCCCGCGCTGCGCCCCGATGTCGTCCTCTTCGGCGAAACCCCGCGCCACCGCCAGGCGCTCGAAGCCCTCGCGGCACGAGCCGATATCTTCATCGCCATCGGCACATCCGCCAGCGTCCACCCCGCCGCCCGCCTGATCGGCCTTGCCCGGGCGAACGGCGCCGTCACTATCGAGGTCAACCCGGCTCCGACCGGCACGGCGGACATCCTCCATGTCCTTGAGGGCCCGGCCAGCGAAGAGGTGCCAAGGCTCGTGCGCGACCTCCTCGCCGGAGCCCACGCCGTGCCGTTCTGAGCCGCGCAGAGGCAAGACATCCCCATCGTCTTCAAGCTGTCACGCGAAGGCCATAGGCGGCGTCCCCAAGGGGATACGGGGCTGTCACGATGCACTTCGACGAAACGGCGTACCGCAAACTGCGCACCGACATCTACGGCTTTGCCTATAGGCGGCTGGGCGATCACACCGCGAGCGAGGACGTGGTCCAGGACAGCTTCGTGCGCCTGGCCCACTACGCCCCCGATACCGTGCGCAACGTGGGCGCCATGCTGCGCCGGATCGCGCGCAACCTCATCGTCGATCACGCGCGCCTGGGTCTGCGCCGCGCCGAAGACGTGCCCGCCAGCGAAATCGAGATTCCCAGCGAGCAACCCTCCCAGGAGCACGCCATGCTGCAACGCGAACGGATGGACACGGTGTCCCGGATCATTGCCACCATGCCGCGCCAGCGGCGCGAGGTCTTCATCCTGCGCCGCCTCCACGGGCTTTCCGCGAAGGACGTCGCCGCCCAGCTCGACATCAGCCCGAGCGCGGTCGATGCCCACGTCGCGCGCGCAGTGCTTTCGCTCCACCGCGCCATGGCCAGCCAGGACGAACCGGCATGACGCCGCCAGGCGATACCCTCCCGGACGACGAGGACGAGGCCGCCGCACTCTGGGTGGCCCGCCATCTCAGCCATGTGGTCGATACCATGGCCTTCGAAGCCTGGCTTGCCGGCGGGCCAGACCGGCGTGCGCGTTTCGAAGCGCTCTGGGCGACCTGCATGGACGAGGCGGTCACCGACAGCCTGCGCCTTCATGCCGAAACCGCGCCGCGGCCCGCAGGCAACGACAACGCCGGAACAGCTGCGCGTGCGTCGCGCCGCCGCGCGCTTGGCCTGGCCGCGGGCGGCGCCCTGCTTGTCGGCGCGCTCGCCCTTGGGCTGCCGCAGTTGCGCTTTCAGCTCACGCCCGAGAGCAGCTGGAGCACCGGCCCCGGCGAAGTCCGCGGGATCACGCTGGCCGACGGATCGCAGGTCCATCTCAATGGCAACAGTCGCCTCTTCGCCCGCATCGGGGCCGACCGGCGCGAAGTCCGCCTCGAGACAGGCGAGGCGCTGTTCGACGTGACGCACGACCCGGCCCGCCCCTTTACCGTCAGCGCACAGGACAGCACCGTGACCGTGCTGGGCACGCGCTTCGACGTTGCGCTCAACGGAGAGGCCGTGGACCTGCAGGTCGAACGCGGTCTGGTACGCTTTGCCGCCAATGCACCGGGTGTTGCCCCTGTCAGGGTGCCCGCCGGTCACGCCACGCGCCTCGCCGATGGTGTGATCGCCCCGCTCGCGCGCCTCCCGGGCGAGGACGTCGAAAGCTGGCGCAGCGGCTGGCTGCGGGTGCGCGACATGCCGCTGGGCGAACTCGTACCCCAGCTGGAGCGCTGGACCGACCGGCAGATCCTGGTCGAGGATCCGGCCCTCCTGCGCACGCGCGTCGCGGGCCGTCTGCACCTTGCCGAGCCGGTCACGGTGCTGGAGAATCTGGGCCTACTCCACGGTTTCTCGGTGAAGGACACCGGTCATGCCTTGGTGCTCGACCGCATCTAGTACGCCCCCATTCGACCGCGGGGAAATCGGCCGGTGATGCGCCTTGCCGCTGCAGCCAGCCTTGCCGCGATGGTGGCGCTTGCGGCCTCCCCTGCGGATGCCCGCACGCGCGACTTCGCCATCCCGGCAGGCGCGCTGGGCGACGCGCTCAACGCCTGGTCCGCGCAAAGCGGCGTGCAGGTCCTGAGCTCGCCTGAAACGCTGGAGGGCCGACAAAGCCGCGGGGCGCACGGACGGATGGCGGAGATGGACGCGCTCGAACGCATCCTTGCGGGCACAGGCCTCATCGCCCAGCGCCGGGGCGGTGCCGTCCTCATCCGCACGCGCCCGAAGGCCTCCGCCCGCACGGGAGCTGCATCGCGTACCCCGTCCAGCGCAGCACCCGCCTACATACCGCCCCCGCTGACCGGAGATCCCATCCACGTCATCGGACTGCGCATGTCCGAGCGCCGCGCCCGGGCGGCCAAACGCGAGGCCCGCGTCATTGCCGATGCCATCTCCAGCGACGAGGTGCGCCGCCTCCCCGACACCAGCGTGGTCGACGCCATGCGCCGGATCCCGGGCATCTCGGTGATCCCCATTGCCGACAACGAACACCCGCGCGACGTGCCCATAGCCCCGGTCGTGCGCGGGCTCACCCAGACCTACAACAACGTCACCGTGAACGGCCTTCCCATTGCCTCGACCGGCATTCCCGAAGCCGGCTCGAACAGCGCCAGCCGGGGTGTGCGGCTCGACATCCTGCCCACCGCGCTGGTGAGCGAGCTCGTCGTTCTCAAGACCTTTACGCCCGAGCGCGATCCCAACGCCATTGGCGGCGCCATCGACATCCGCACGCGCAGCGCCTTTGCAAGCGGCGGCGCCCCCTTCGCCTCGCTCGAAGCCGGGCTCACCCGGCCCAGCCGCCACGGCGAGGTCCAGCCCCAGTCCACTCCCGGCCTCCACGCCAGCGGCACCTTTGCCACGACTTTCGGGCCAGAGCGCCGGTTCGGGCTCGTCCTCTCGGCCAATGCCCGCCGCCTCCAGAACAACAGCGACATGCACGGCACCAGCGACAGCGGCTTCCTCGCCTTCTATGCCGCCGACGGCACGCGCGTGGACGAAGATGACCCGCGCGCGCAGGGGCGTCCGGTGCCGGTTCAGGACAAGTACTGGATCAACAGCTCGGACCGCCGCCGCCATGGCCTCTCGGCCCGCTTCGAGGCCGACCTGCCCGATCTGGCGATCTCCACGTTCCTGGGCAGCTTCACCTTCCGCGACGGCTTCATCCGCAACGAAGTCGTGATCGAGCCGCGCGGCGCGATCACCCGGACAAGCGACACCTCGGGCCACTTCGCGCGCGGCGCGGTGCAGGTGGGCTACCGCGACGGCGTGACCCGCACCACCACCCGACTTGCGCTGTTCAACGCCACCTGGTCACCCTCGGACCGGGACAGCCTTTCCCTTCGTGCCGCGCGCACACAGGCCACCATGGGCGAGGCCTACACCATGGTGAAATTCACCTCGGGCCGCGATGCCGAGGGCGACGTCACCGGATCGGCGGACTTCCCGGTCCGCTACGACACGAGCGCGCTCCACCACAGTTTCACCGTGCCACGCGCAAGCTACACGGACCTCTCGCTCTACCCTGCCGCCTACTGGCGCGAGCGGGCACGCAGCGCGGTCTCCGACCTTGATACCGCGCGGCTCGACTGGCGGCGCAACATGGCGCCCGGCGAGAGCGGAGTTGGCCTTGCTGCAGGGACAGGCGTGCAACGCGCAGGCTACCGCTACCGCTATGCCAACACCGCGTGGAATACCGACAACCGGGACCTGACCTTGGCGCAGGCGGGAGAGGTGCGCACCAATCCCCTTCCCTTCAACCGCGCGGGCCTGGAGCTGATCGAAATTGATCCTGACAGGGCCTGGGCGCTGTTCGAGGCCAACCGGGCGGATATCGCCCTCACCTCGGACATCGGCGATGCCCTGCGCGACCGTTTCGACCATGCCGAGACGAGCCTTTCAGCCTACGCCATGGCGCGCCTGGCGCGCGGCCCCTGGGAACTGGTGGGAGGGCTCCACCTCGACCGGACCTCGCTCTCGACGCAAGGCTACATCGAGGCGGGAGACACCTGGACCGCGACGACGGCCTCTTCGCGCTACACCCGGCTGCTCCCGGCCTTTCTTGCCAATTTCGATCCCACGCCGTCGCTGCGCTTGCGTGCCGGGTACAGCCGCACGCTGGGGCGTCCCAGCTACGAGAGCTACGCCCCGCGCGCTGCAATCGACTTCGGCAGCTCGAGCCTTGCCGGAAACCCGCAAAGCCCGGACGTCACTGTCCGCCTCGGCAATCCCGAGCTTGCGCCGCGAACCTCGGACAATTTCGATGTGAGTGCGGAGTGGACACTGCCCGCCCGGCTCGACGGGCTCGTCTCGGCCGCCCTCTTCCACAAACGCATCCGCGACGAGATCTTCGATGCCATGACCCAAGGCTATACCTGGGAGGGCGTGCACTACGCCTCAGCCCAGGTAATCCGCCCCGTGAACGCCAGCGCTGCGCACATATCGGGACTGGAGCTGAGCGCGAGCGTAGGCTCGCTTGGCGCGCTGTCGCGCCACCTTGCCCCCTTCGGCGTCACCGCCAACTGGACCCGGCTCGACGGGGCCATGTCGGTCCTGCAAACGACCGGCTCGCCGCGCGTGGTCGACCGGCTGGTCGGCCAACCCTCGCAGGTCGCCAATCTCAGCCTGTTCTACGCCCAAGACGGCCTGGAGCTGCGCGCCGCGCTCAATGCGACGGGACGCGCGCTTCGCGCCGTGGCGCCCGACGCGCCCTCGCAGGACGTCTACTGGGCGCCGCGCCGCCAGGTCGATCTCCAGGCCCGCTACCATTTCGCACCGCGCTGGAGCGTGGTACTCGACGTCTCCAACCTCACCCAGGCCCGGCTGACCAGCCTGACCGGCCCCGGGTATGGCTGGCTCAAGGACAGCTACGCAGTGCCGCGCAGCGTGCGCCTCAGCCTCCACTGGGGATTGGGAGGGTAGTCTGCCGCCTCAGCGCCCAGATATGCCACACTGGCGCAGTGCCTTGCGCAGCGTGGCGGGATAGTCGGTCTGGATCACCGACACGCCCATGGCGCGAATATCCGCGAGCCTGCGGCACGTCTCCGCCTCATCGCCCTGTGCCAGCACGGCATCGGTCTCGCCCAGCGCGTTGGCCCAGATGCGGGCGGGAAGCGCCGCAATTGCCGCGCTCGCCGCGCGGGTCAGCGACCTGGGGTCGCCGTGCACGATGGCAACCGGAGCCAGACCCCGGTTGATCTCCTCCAGCGTCGGGCCGTCTGTACGCAGGCGAGTCATGACAGGCACTTCCGGCACAAGGCGACGCCCGGCCCGCAGGGTTTTGCTCTCGGAGTCGAACAGGATCACCTGCTCGGCCATCCCCACCCCCTCGACCACGGCCAGCACCGGAGCGACCTTGTCGGTCTTCATGTCAAGATCGACCAGCGCCTTGCCGCAGGACTTCACGAGCAGTTCCTGCAAGGTGGGCGGGCTCTCGGCGCTGCCTTTCAGGCGCAGCGCCCTAAGCTGGGCATATGTGATGTCCGCGTTGGAACCGGCGCCATTCGTGGTGCGATCCAGCGTGCGGTCATGCATCACGTAGGGGACGCCATCTGTCGTCACGCGCACGTCGATCTCGATGATGTCGGCCTTCTCGGCAATGGCCTCGGCGATCGCCGCGCGTGAGTTCTCGGGCGCGGCCAGATGCCCGCCCCGGTGCGCGGCGATGAGAATGCGCCCGTTCGGGTCCGCGCGCTCGGCCTGAAGGCGTGCGATATGGGGATTTGTCCCGCAGAAGGGCTCGGCCGCCCACGCAGCCGGCGTGGCCAGCGCCAGTGCGGCCAGCAGACCTGTGCAAAGGAGTGTTTTCATGATCGAAGTTCCCCTGCCCCACCCGGGGCAATCTGGAGGGATAAAAGGCCAAAGCCGAGGGCTCCAGGGGAACGCATGTCCCGCTGGAGCCCTGCTGTCACGATCCTGAGGCCAGGGCCGTGCGCGATCAGAACCGCGCGTTGACGCCGAGCCAGAGAGTACGCCCCTTCTGCGCGCGCTCGGCAAGCAGCTGGCCATCGGGCATCTTGCGGAAGTACTCGATGTCGGTCTTGGTCAGGTTCTGCCCTTCGGCGATCACGGTCACACCCTCGAAGACCTTGAGGCGGATCTGGGCGGAGAGCTCGCTGCGGTGCCTCGAGTGGATGTCGAAAAGCTGCGAGTCCTCGTTGATCGACTTCAGGTAGTCCCCCACGTAGCTGTAGGCGAGCGAGGCGCCGAACACGCTGTCCTCATAGGAGAGCGAGGCGTTGGCGAGGAACTCGGGCTGGCCTTCCAGGCCATCGACGTGGCGGGTCGTCTCGTCGGCCTGGATCACCGTCTGCTTGCCCTTGATGTAGGTCGCATTGGCGTTGAGCACGAAGTTGCCCAGGAAGCCCGGCGCAATGTCGCGGAAGTCCTGGCGAGCCGAGACCTCCACGCCCTTCAGCGAGGCACTCTCCGCATTCATCGGAGTGGTGATGCGCGCGGTATAGATGTCACCCTGGTACTCGAAGCCATCGACCGAGATGTTCTGGGTGAAGATGAGGTTCTTGATGTCCTTGTAGAAGGCCGCGACCGACAGCATCGAGCCCCGGGTCGGGTACCATTCGAGCGAAAGGTCGAAGTTGTTCGAGGTGCGCGGCTTGAGGTCGGCGTTGCCGCGCGTCACCGAGATGATGTTGTCGCCCTCGACCTCGTCGGGAAGGCCGATCGATTCCGAGATCGCATAGTAGTTGAAGTTGGGACGCCCGATCGTCTTGGAATAGCCCGCGCGCAGCACCACGTCGCTATCGAAACGGTAGCTCGCGATGACCGAAGGCAGGAGGTACTGATAGGTCGCCCGGCGGTGCCCCTCGCTGTAGCTGTCAGCATCCTGCACGCCGCCCACCAGGTTGGCATCGCGCACCCACAGGTCGATGTCGTTCTCGGTCGCATCGAAGCGCAGACCGGCAAGGACATTGAAGTTCTCGGTGCGGTAGCGTGCCTGCGCGTAGGCCGCGTAGACCTTCTCGTTGAGCTCGTAGTCCGAGGAGATGTTGGTGTCGCTGTCATCCTGGACGTCGGTGTACCCCGCCGCCTCCCAGGCCGCGCGCACCGCCTCGTCGTTGATGAGGAGGAAGTCGATGCGCGGGTCTGTGGTGGTCAGGCGGTCGGGACGGTCATAGCCGACCAGCGTGATGCGATCGCCGTTTTCGTTGTAAAGGTTGCCCGCGAAGCGGTCCTGGTCGTAGCTCTGGTCGGTGTTCTGGAAGCTCGCGCCAAGGTTGAAGCCCAGGCCATAGTCGTCGGCTGCGAAATTCTTGCCCACATCGAGGCCGACGAACGTCAGGTCCTGCGCGGCGCGCTGGGTGATGTGCTGGATATAGCTTTCGTTGTAGGTCGCCGGATCGTTGACATAGTCCGGGTTGAGCAGGGTCAGCTGCGGGTTGGCGCTCGACAGGTCGTAGGAGAAGGCGCCCTCCTCGTTGTAGTCGCCCTGGAACTTGGAGCGGTCGCGGATCGTGTTGAGACGCGCGCGCGAATGGGTGGCCTTGAGGCTGGCGTCGAAACCGCCGCCCAGGTCCTGCTCGACAAGGCCCGAGACCACGAAGGTCTCGCGCTTCTGGGGCTGGTGCGAATAGCCCAGCGCAGTCCGGCCCATCGCCCAGGTGCCCGAGGTCGCATCCTGCGCGACCAGACCGGCGCTGTCGCGCGACTGCGCGAGGTACTCGTTCCGGACCTCGTCCTCCTTCTGGTAGAAGTAGCCGGTATAGAGCGAGGCGTAGGTGGCCGTGCCCGGATCATATTCGAGCTTCATCACGCCCGAGGCGCGCTCGACGCTGTCGGTATAGGCGAAGATCTGGTTGCGCGCGGCGGCCGACCAGCCGTTGGTGGTCGACAGGTCGTTGTAGTCGCTGATTTCCTCGCCGTTGTCGTCATAGAGCAGGTAGCTGGAATCGACCGCGCCCGGCTTGTAATCGTAGTTGCTCGAATTGTAGCGCGCGTAGGAGCCCGAGAGGACGACGCCGAAATCGCGGTTGGCACCAAACACGCTCGAATAGGTGAGGTCGCCGCGGAAATTCTGGCCCTGGTCCTTGTGCGCGAACTGGCCTGCGGTGCTGTTGTCGCCGACCGAGGCGCGCGCAACGACCGTGGTCTTGCCGGTATCGAAGGCGCTCGCCGTGATGAGGTCGAGCTGGCCGCTCAGGGCATGGGGATCAAGGTTCGCGGTGATCGTCTTGGCCGCATCGATCCGGCTGACGAACGAGGGCGGCAGCAGTTCGATACGCGCGCCGCGGCTGCTTGAAGAGGTCGTCGCGAGCGGCATACCGTCAATGGTGACGATGTTGTAGCTGGATCCGATACCGCGGATCATGACGCTCTCGGCAAGGTCGGGCGAGCGGTCGTTCGAGGTGGCAAAGTCGGGCACGAGAGCCACACCGACAATGCGCTGGGCGACCTGCGCAATGGTGAGGTCGGGCAGGAGGCCGGCCTGATCCTGTGCAATGGAATCGCGGATGCCGACCGCATCGCGCTTGGCCTCGATGGCCGCAACGTTGGACGAGCGGTAGCCGGTGACGAGGATCGCCTCTTCGGCGGTATCCTCGTTGGCGCGGTGACGGCGCGCGGTCTCGGGCTCCTCCTCACCGGCCTGCGCCGTGGTGGCGGCCGTGGCCGTCTGGGCATGGAGCGGGGCTGCGGCCAGCATGGCGGCAAGCGCGGGAAGAGCGGCGGTCAGGCCAAGAACATGGATGCGTTTCATGGATATAACTGTCCTGTGAAGCAGAAAGCAGGTTCAAAAATTCAGCGGTAAAGGGAGGGTGCGCGCCCTAGCTCGGCGTGCAGGCGAAACTGCGCAGGCCGCTTCGCGAAAGGTAGTCCTTGAGGATGCCGGGATGATCGGTCTGGATCGCGTCGACACCGTAGGCGACGAGCCGCCCCCACACGGCGTCCGGGTCCTCCAGCGCGGCGTGGTCATCGTAGATGCGCCCCGCCAGGCTGTTGACCCAGTAGCGCGCACAGCGCGCGCGCAGAGCCCCTGTCAGGCGCGGCAGGAACCCCTGCGTCTTGACGTCGATCTCGTAGCTTACGGGCGCCAGCGCGTCGTAGGACGCGACCGCCGCGACAGGATCATCCGCCATGCCCGGCTCGCGCAGGATCGGCTGGAAGTGGACGTCCCGGACGAAGGGCACGTGCTGCGCGATCTCGGAGGCCGAAGCCTCGGCCTTGAACAGGACGTGGCCGCGCAGGCCCGCCTCATCCACGATACGCAGGAGAACGGCCGGGTCGACCGCCTTGGCATCGAGGTTGACGAGAACCTCCCCGCCGGTCGCCGCAAGCGCTTCGGCCAGCGTGGGAATACGCCGCTCGGTCGCCGCACTTGTACCACCCATGCCTTCGCGCAGGTGCAGAGCGCGCAGGTCTGCCAGCGTCATATCGGCGACCCGGCCCGTGCCGTCCGTGGTGCGCGCAACGTCGGCGTCGTGCATCAGCACCGGCACCCCGTCCCGGCTGGTGCGCACGTCGAGCTCGACCATGTCGATCCTCATCGCGCGGCACTGCGCAATCGCATCGAGGCTGTTTTCCGAGGTGGCCTTCCAACAGCCCCTGTGCGCAACGACCATCACGTGCCCGTCGGGCCCGGCCAGCCGCCGGGCAAGCTCGGCGCTCCGCGCGGAGGGCGTGGCCGCCTGGGTCGGCTGCCCCAGTTGCGGCAGTACGGCAAGACTACAGGCTGCAAGAACGCCGAGCGCTCCTGCACGCACTTTCGTGGCAGAAATCACGTCTGACCCCCCGGTCACTCGCGCGGCGTGTGCCGCGTTCGAAAGGGAGACGTCCCGACGCCCAAAATCTGACAGGCCGGGCCAATTTTTTTTGCGCGCGCGGGGCCCCCTTGCCCGTGACAGGGCTGCGGATGCCGGGTTCCCGGTCATTGCCTATCGCACCCGCGCCCGGCATGGTCCCTCGCAATTCTACAGATAGAAGGGGCCCCCAACCCATGAAGACCATGCGCTTTCTCGCCTGCAGCCTGCTTGCCCTTGGCGCTGCGACCGCCGCAACCAGCGGACACGCGGAGGACGGTTTCTACCAGTATCCCAGCGCGCGCGGCGACGTCCTGGTCTTTGCCAGCGAGGGCGACTTGTGGCGCACCGGGCGCGAGGGCGGCAGCGCGATCCGCCTCACCAACCATCCCGCCGAAGAGACCGACGCCCACATTTCACCCGACGGCACGATGGTCGCCTTCACCGCAAGCTACGACAGCGAGCAGGATGTCTATGTCATGCCCGTCGCTGGAGGGACGCCGCGCCGCCTGACCTTCGAGGGCGGCCTGCTGCGCACGGTCGGCTGGACGCCCGATGGCCGCGTCATCTATTCCTCGCGGCTGACCGGCGGCGGACAGGGTGAAATCCTCTACACCGTCGCCCCCACCGGCGGCGAAGCAACGCCGATCCCGCTGTGGCGCGCCAACGATGCCACTTATGGCACAGACGGCACCACGCTGTTCTTCAGCCGCCGGGGCCTGACCGCGCGCGCGCGCGACCACGCCGTGCTCTACCGCGGCGGCGGCATGGCGCAGCTGTGGCGCTGGGACGGCGGCGCAGCGCACGAGGCGGTCCAGCTCCTGCCCGATTTCGGCGCCCCGATCCGCTTTCCCATGGCCGCTGACGGCAAGGTCTACTTCATCTCCGACAAGAGCGGCGGCGATGCAATCTGGTCGGTGAACGAGGATGGTACAGGCGCGGTCCAGCTCTCGCAGGAAATGCCCTTCCCCGTTCTTCAGGCGAGCCTCGATGGCGACGCGATCTACCTTCAGAACGGCGCGGACATCCACGTCTTCTCGCGCAGCGACAGCAGCGTCCACACCCTTGCCATCGACATCGTCACGGATCGCGCACAGACCCGCCTGCGCGCGATTGCCGTTCCCATGTCGCAGCTGGAAGGCGCGCACATCTCGCCTTCGGGCGAGAGCGTTGCGGTGACCGCGCGCGGCCGGGTCGCCCTCGCCGCCCCCGGAGCCCTGCGCCGGGTCGAATTCGCCGTGCCGCTCACCGCCCGCGCCCGCCAGGCCGTCGCGGGCCCTGAGGGCAAGCGCGTGTTCATGATCCTGGACCAAGGCGAGCAGGGCGATATCTACGCCATGTCCGCCGATGGGTCGGGCAAGCCGGTTGCCATCACCCATGGCTATGACGCCCACATCTGGTCCTTCGCCGTCGCGCCAGACGGCAGGACTCTGGTGCTGTGGGACAAGCAGGCCCGCCTCCAGAAGGTCGACATCGCCAGCGGCAAGGTCACCCTGCTCGCCCGCAATGAGACGGGCGATGACCAGCCCTTCCACGATCTCGCCTTCGCCCCCGGCTCCACCCACATCGCCTACGCCGAAGTCGCGCGCGCGAACAATGCCAACACCGCCGACATCTTCGTTCAGGACCTCGCCACAGGCGCCCGCGTCCAGGCGACCTCCAGCAAGTACAACGACTATGCGCCCGCCTTCGCACACGATGGCGCCTGGCTCTATTTCCTCTCGGACCGCAATTTCGCGCCGACCCCGGGCAGCCCCTGGGGCGACCGCAACATGGGCGTTGCCTTCCCCGACCGGGGCGAGATCCACGCGCTCCAGCTCGATCCGTCCGCGCCCTTCCGCTTTAGCGAGGACAACGAGCTGACCCGCAGCGCCGAAGAAGCGAAGCCCTCGTCCTCAAAACGGTCCGACGAGGCCGCAAAGGACAAGGACGAAGACGACACGGCCACCAAGCCCGCCCGCATCGTGATGGACGGCCTTGCGGCGCGCCTCTACAAGCTGCCCACCGCGCCCGGCATGTCCGGCCTGCTGCTCGCCTCCAAGGATTTCCTCTATACCCGCAAGGGCGAGGATCTCGTCTCGATCGCCATCGACAAGCGCGATCCCAAACTGGAAACCTTCGCCGAAGGAGCGTTCGGCGCCGATCTCTCAAGCGATGGCAAGACGCTCCTTGTCGCGCACGGATCACGCGAGAAGCCCGAACTCGCCCTCGTCCCCGCCAAGGCCAAGCTGCCCGACGATATCGCGCCCGACACCGTGCGCCTCGACGACTGGCGCCTCGCCATCGATCCGGTGTCCGAATGGCGCCAGATGTTCGTCGATGCCTGGCGCATGCACCGCGATTTCGCCTACGATCCCGCCCTGCGCGGGGTCGACTGGAACGAGGTCCGCACCCGCATCGAGCCGTTCCTTGACCGCATCGGCCACCGCGCGGAGCTCAACACCTTGCTGGGCCTCATGGCCTCTCAACTGGGTATCCTCCATAGTCAGGTTCGTCCGGGTGACCTGCCGAGCGACGCGGAAAACAGCGCCATGGCTTTCCTCGGTGCCAGCTACGCACCCGTCTCGGGCGGCCTTCGCATCGAGGAAATCTGGCGCACCGAGGCCGACCTCGTCGCGCTGCGCCCGCCGCTGCGTCGCCCGGGCGTCGACGTGCGCGCGGGCGACGTGATCCGCCGCGTGGACGGACGCCCCATCGCCTCGCTCGCCGAGTTGCGCCGCGAACTTGCAGGCAAGGCCGGGCAGGAAGTACGTCTCGATCTCACCCGCGCAGGAACCTCGATAAGCGCCATTGTCGAGCCGATGACGCAGGACGGCGAAGTCATGGCGAGCTACCGCGATTTCGTGGAGGGGCGCCGCCTCGCGACGCAGGAACTGTCGGCTGGCAAAGTCGGCTATCTGCACCTGCGCGCCATGGGCCCCGACGACATCGCCAGCTTCGCGCGCGACTACTTCGCCCAACTGGGCAAGGACGGGCTCATCATCGACGTGCGCGGCAACAGCGGCGGCAATATCGACAGCCTCATCATCGGCATGCTGATGCGCCGTCCCTGGGCCTTCTGGGCCAGGCCCGACGGCACCGGGGTTCCCACCACCAACATGCAGAACGCCTACCGCGGCCACGTCGCGGTGCTGATCGACGAGCGCACCTACTCCGATGGCGAGACCTTTGCCGCCGCGATCAAGTCGCTGGGCATCGCCCCGCTGGTGGGCACGCGCACGGCGGGCGCAGGCATCTGGCTTTCCGACCGCAACCGTCTCTCCGACAAGGGCGCGGTGCGCATCGCCGAAAACGCCCAGTACGCCGCCGACGGCAGCTGGATCGTCGAGGGGCACGGCATCGCTCCCGACATCGAGGTGGAGAACGCCCCCCACGCCGCGTTCGAGGGGCGCGACGCGCAGCTCGAAAGCGCCGTCGCCCTCCTCCAGCGGCAAATCGAACACGAGCCGGTGCGCCCGCTCATCCCGCAGCCCCTGCCCCCGCTCGGCACCCCGGCAGGCGACGTCACCCCGCTTCCCGCGCGCTAGGCGCCACGGCACGCACCGCAGCGGGGCTCGCCCCGGTGCGGTGCCACAGGCACGTGCAGGAGCGGCCTGAAACGGCATGCGCGGACATCAATTTGGGAAGAAAGGGCGTGGAGCGGGTAAGGGGAATCGAACCCCTCTAGCTAGCTTGGAAGGCTAGAGCATTACCACTATGCTATACCCGCAACGCCGGTCTGACAGCGCGTCGGGCGCTGCCAAGGCGAGCCGCTTGCCACGACAGCGCGCGTCTAGTCAACATATCTTTTCACATGCCCGGCGCTTGCCCCCAGCGCCGCTACGGGTCTCTGCTCAGCGCGCGCCGGTTCCCGCCCCTCCTCGCGACTGGTAGACTGCCTGTGTCCCAGACGAGGAGGAGCGAATCGCCATGGCCACGACGCATCCCGACCGCACATCCCCACCCCTGCAAGCGCCAGCGGCTCCGGCAGCCAACGCCGCCTCGGCCCGGCTGCGCAAGCCGCTCGACCTGCTGCTGGGAGCGGGGCTTGGCAAACTGCTGCGCAGCGTCGGGATCGGACAGCCCAGCGCGCCCGGCGAAAACCTTCTCGACCTTGCCGATGCGCTTCTCTCGGTGCGCGGACGTGCCTCGGGGCCCTCGCTCGCCGCCGCCTTCTTCCGCCTTTACGAAAGCCGCTCGCAAGACCAGCGCCGCCGCTTTCTGGAAACGATCCACGAGCGCTATCCCCTCGATGCCCAGGCCATCGACAAGGCCATCGCGCAGTGGCAGGCCAAGCGCGACGAGGCGTCGGGTCTTGCCCTTCACGCGGCCAGCAAGTCGCCCTGCCGCCGCCTCATCAACCTTCTCAACACCGCGCCCGACGGCACGCAGAAGCTGCTTTGGCTGCGCGAGGACCTGCTTTCGGTCCCCCGGGAACACCGCTCGGCGGGCCTCCTCGCCTTCGACCGCGAACTCGAAGGTGCCTTCACCGCCTGGTTCAACGCAGGCTTCCTCGAACTGCGCCGGATCGGCTGGGATTCGCCTGCGGTCCTCCTTGAACGCATCATCCGCTACGAGGCGGTCCACGCCATTCGCGGGTGGGATGACCTGCAACGCCGGGTCGAGCCGGTCGACCGGCGCTGCTACGCCTTCTTCCACCCCCAGATGCCGCTCGACCCGCTGATCTTCGTCGAGGTCGCCCTGACCCGCGAAGTCCCGGGCGCCATCCACGATGTCATTGCCGAAGAGCGCGAGAGCGTGCCGGTCGCCGAGGCGAAGTGCGCGATCTTCTATTCGATCAGCAATTGCCAGAAGGGCCTCAAGGGCATTCCCTTCGGCAACCACCTCATCAAGCGCGTGGTTGGGCAGCTGCGCGAGGAACTGCCCCACATCGAGACTTTCGCGACGCTCTCACCCGTCCCCGGTTTCGCCCGGTGGCTGGACGGAGAAGACCCTGGCAAGGCACCGGCCCTGTCGGACGGCACGTTGCGCGCCGAGGCCGCGCGCTATCTTGTCACCGCCAAGGGACGGGGCAACCAGCCCCGCGATCCGGTCGCGCGTTTTCACCTGGGCAACGGCGCCCGCCTCGAGGCGATCCATGCCAATGCCGACCTCTCCCCCAACGGGGTGAAGCAATCGCGCGGCATCATGGTCAACTATCTCTATGACCTCGACTACATCGAGGCCAACTGCTTTGCTCTGGCCGAGATGGGCACCGTCGCGACCTCGAAGAAGGTGCGCGCGCTGCTTGACGAGGGCAGCGACGAAGAGAGTGGAGGCAAGCGCAGGAAGTCAGCCGAAGCGGCCTGACAGGCTCTCCGCAGCCTCAGTGTCCAGGATAGTCGAGCAGCGCCTCGACCGCGACCCCGGCACTGCGCAGACGCTCGGCGCCCCCCAGATCGGGAAGGTCGACGAGGAACAGCGCCTCGGCGACAATGCCGCCTGCCCGGCGCAGAAGCTCGCAGGCGGCAAGGGCCGTCCCGCCCGTCGCCAGAAGATCGTCGATAAGGACGATGCGGCTGCCGTCCGCCACGGCGCCCGGATCGACCTCCAGCGTGTCGGTGCCGTATTCCAGCGCGTAGTCGATGGCGAGCACGGGTACGGGCAGCTTGCCGGGTTTGCGCACGGGAATGAAGGGCATGGCCAGCTTTGCCGCGATAGCCGCGCCGAAGATGAAGCCCCGCGCCTCGATCCCGGCAATGGCCTGTCCCTCGCAGGCCCGCACCTTGTCCGCCATCATGCCAACCGCGGCGGCAAATCCCTCGCCATCACCCATGAGCGTGGTGACGTCGCGAAACAGGATGCCGGGCTTGGGAAAATCCGGGATCGTGCGGACGAGCGGCTTCAGGTCTTCAGGCGTCACGTGGGGCTACTCCGGGAACTCGTTGAGGAACACAGCGGTGCCCCCATAGCGAAAGAACCCCTCCACCGCGAGGATGGAGGGGTTCTTTCTAACTACCGGGACGGCAAAGCTCAGTGCTTCTTGTTCGCCCAGATGTTGCGGTAGGACATGTAGCCCAGGATCGTCGCGAAGAGCAGGAAGCCCAGGATCGGCCAACCGGTCTGCTTGCGCTTGTCCATGGTCGGCTCGGCAGTCCAGATCAGGAAGGCCGAGACGTCCTTCGCCATCTGGTCGACCGTGGCCGGGGTGCCGTCCGAATAGGTGACCATGTCCTCCATCAGCGGTGCGGGCATCGCCAGGTTGAGGTTGGGGAAGTACGGGTTGTAGTAGAGCCCATCCGGGGTCTTGGCGTCCGGGAAGTGCTCCAGCAGTTCAGCCGGCTGGTCCTGATACCCGGTCAGCAGCGAGTAGACGTAGGGTCCACCGTCGTGACGCGCCTTGGTGATCAGCGAGAGATCGGGCGGCGAGCCCTGGCCGGCGTACATGACGGGCGGGAAGTAGTCGGTGGGCGTGCCCTCGACGGTTTCCACCATGCCGGTCATTTCGTCGTACTTGGGGATCTGGAACTGGGCCGCGATGGCCTTCACTTCCGGCTCGTTGTAGCCGATCTTTTCAAGGTCACGGAAAGCCACATGCTTCAGGGCGTGACAGGCCGCGCAGACCTGCTGGTAGACCTGGAAGCCGCGCTGCAGCTGCTGCTTGTCGAACGTGCCGAAGGGCCCGTCGCTGGCAAAGCTCACGTGCTTGGGATGCTCGTGGAACTCGTGCTCGGCCGTCGGCTGCGCCGGTTCGGTCGCCCAGGTGTAGAAACCCACACCGAACGACCAGACCAGAGCCACCGTGAAGAACAGCCCCACGAGGATCGAGAGAATGCGTGCCATGTCTTTCGTCTCTTTCGTGTCTGCTGTTGATCAGGCGGTCGGCTCAAGCTTGGCGTCTTCGTCCTTCCCGAGGACAGCCTCGGTAATGGAGAAGGGCAAAGGCTTGGGCTTCTCGATGGCCGATACGATCGGCAGGATGATCAGGAAGTGCGCGAAGTAGTACAGCGCGGCGATCTGGCTGATCATGACGTAGGGCTCTTCGGCCGCGGCGCCGCCGCAGTAGAACAGAACCAGCATGTCGAGGCACAGGACCACGAAGAACCACTTGTACACCGGACGGTAGGACGACGAACGGATCGGCGACTTGTCCAGCCAGGGCAGGAAGAACCACACCAGGATGGCTCCGAACATCGCCAGCACGCCCATGAGCTTGGCCGGGATGAAGAAGAAGTCCTGGGTAAAGGCGCGCAGGATCGCGTAGAACGGCCAGAAGTACCATTCGGGCACGATGTGCGCGGGCGTCGACATCGGGTTCGCCGGAATATAGTTGTCCGGGTGGCCCAGGTAGTTCGGCGCGAAGAACACCATGGCGCAGTAGAGGATCGCGAAGACGCCGATCGCCCAGCCGTCCTTGGCGACGTAGTAGGGGTAGAACGGAACGGTGTCGCTCTCGCTCTTCACTTCCACGCCGGTCGGGTTCGACGAGCCCGGGATGTGCAGCGCCCAGATGTGCAGGATCACCACGCCCACGATCACGAAGGGCAGCAGATAGTGCAGCGAGAAGAAGCGATTGAGCGCCGCGTTATCCGGCGCAAAGCCGCCGAGCAGCCACTGCTGGAGCGGTTCGCCGACAAGCGGGATCGCGCTGAACAGACCGGTGATCACCTTGGCGCCCCAGAAGCTCATCTGGCCCCAGGGAAGCACGTAGCCCATGAAGGCGGTGGCCATCATGAGCAGGAAGATCACGACGCCCAGCAGCCACACCATCTCGCGCGGCGCCTTGTAGGAGCCGAAGTAGAACCCGCGGAAGATGTGGACGTAGATGACGACGAAGAACGCCGAGGCACCGTTGGCGTGCGCATAGCGCATCATCCAGCCCCAGTTCACGTCGCGCACGGTGTGCTCGATGGTGTCGAAGGCAACCTCGGTGTTCGCCGCGTAGTGCATCGCCATGACGATGCCCGTGACGATCTGCAGCACGAGGCACAGCCCCGCGAGGAAACCGAAGTTCCAGAAATAGTTGAGATTACGCGGAACCTCGTAGCCGCCGCCGACGGCGTTGTAGACGAGGCGCGGCACCGGCAGGCGCTCGTCCATCCACTTCATGAAGGGATGGCTGGGAGTGTATTGCTTGGCCCAGGGAAAGCTCATGTTCTTGATCCTCTCTCTTGGGCTTAACCGATGGTCACGACAGTGTCGGACGTGAATTCGTAGTCCGGAACCTGCAGGTTCAGGGGCGCGGGGCCCTTACGGATACGGGCGGCGGTGTCGTAGTGCGAACCGTGGCAGGGGCAGAAATAGCCGCCGAACTCACCGCGCGGCTCACCCTCGCCGGCGCCCAGCGGCACGCAGCCCAGGTGCGTGCACACGCCCATGGTGATCAGCCAGTTGGTCTTGCCTTCCTTGGTCCGCTCTTCCAGCGTCTGCGGATCGCGCAGGCTGGCGGCATCGACCGCGTTCGCCGCGTCGATCTCGCGCTGGGTGAGATTACGGATGAAGACCGGCTGCTTGCGGAAGATCGCCTTGATCGCCTGCCCGGTCTGCACAGAAGAGATATCGACCTCGGTGGTGGAAGCCGCGAGAACATCGGCCGAGGCCGACATCTGGCTTACCAGCGGAATGACTACCCCTATTCCGGCGACTCCTGCCGCGCTTACCGCCGCGACATTGATGAAATCGCGCCTCCGCACGCCATCTTCTTCTGCCATGTTTGCCCTTGCCTTGCTTTAGACAACCCCCCGCCAAAACCGACGCGCGCCGGAACCGACAAGGGGCCAGGTTGCTTACCTACGGTTCGCTTGGATCCCCCCAACGTACGGTACCGGAACAAGATATATCTCGTCCTCACTACCGACTTGGCACGGCTGATATACACGAAAACCAGCCCTGCCAACCGTGTTTTTGGTCAAGCAAGCCGCAAGAAAGCGCCCCGGACGGGGTTGTAGTGGCTCTGTTCGGGGGCTGTCTTGACCTAGGTCAAGCCGATTACGGATATCTGGCGTCCATAATTTGCCGCGTCCTGATGGGTCGCCCGGCGGTACGAGAAATACCGCTCGGGCGCCGCATATGTGTCGAGCCCGAGGGCCTCGATTCGGCCCACGCCCGAGGCGGCAAGGCGCGCGGCGACATAGGCTTCCAGGTCAAACTGGTGGTGACCTTCGCGCCCGGCGGCAAAGAAGCCCTCGTTCACCGCATCGGCTTCCACGAAACGGCGGAAAAAGGCTTCATCGACCTCGTAGCTGCGCCGCGCGATGCACGGCCCCACGGCCGCGACGATGCGGCTGCGGTCGGCCCCGAGCGCTTCCATCGCTGCAACGGTGCTGTCGGTCACACCGGCAAAGGCGCCCTTCCAGCCCGCATGCGCAGCGCCGACGACACCCGCCTCGCGATCGGCGAGAAGCACCGGCGCGCAGTCGGCCGTGAGAATGCCCAGAAGCACGCCCGGACGGTCCGTGACCATCGCGTCCGCGCGGGGGCGCTCGGCATCGGTCCAGATGGGATCGGAAACTGGCACGCAGTTGGGCGAATGGACCTGGTAGACCGTGGTCAGCTGCGCTCCGGGGAGCACGGCGTCTACTACAAGCGCCCGATTCGCATCGATCTTGTCGCGGTCATCGCCCGAGCCGTAGCCCACGTTGAGCCCAGCCACGTCGCCTTCGCTGACGCCGCCGCGGCGGCCAAGGAAACCGTGCGCGATCCCCTCAAGCGCCTGGGCGCGGGCGACATCGACGCCCGCCGTCTCCAGGTCAGCCAAGGCTCTTGCTCACTTGCTCGCGCACATCGCGCGACAGATCGGGCTCCTGCGCGATGCGCTCCAGCTCGGCGCGCATGAGCTTGGCGCGGACAGGTTCCACCCGGCGCCAGCGGCCAAGCGAGGGCACGAAGCGCGCAGCGGTCTGCGGGTTGATCGGGTCGAGCCGGCGGATGATGTCGCCGATCATGCGGTAGCCCTCGCCGCTCGGGTCGTGGAAGGCGACGGGGTTCATGGCCGCGGCCATGAAGACCGAGCGCACGCGGTTGGGGTTCGACATGCGGAACTCCGGATGCTTGGCGAGCGCGCGGACGTGGTCCAGCACGCGCGGGTGGAGCGAGCCCGCCTGGAGCGAGAACCACTTGTCGATGACAAGCGCGTTGCCCTCGTAGCGCGCCAGGAAGTCGGCCAGCGCCTCTTCGCGTTCGGTGCAGTCGAGGCTGGCAAGCACCATGAGCGCGCCCTGCCGGTCGGTCATGCACGAGGCCGCGCGGTACTGGGCAATGCCGCGCGATGCGCCCTCGGCACTGTCACCCGCAGCGATGTAGACAAGCGCCTGCGTCTTCACCTTGCGCGCACCACGTGCCTCGGCCTCGCGGCTGTAGGGCACGGCCGAAACGCGGTCGTGCAGGGCCTTGAGTTCGTCTGCAAAGGTCGCGCCGAGCCAGGCCTTGAGGCCCTCACGCTCGGTGTGGATCGCCCCCGGGTCGGAGACGAGAAGCTGCTCGGCGAGATAGCTCTCGGCCGGGAGCAGCATCAGTTCGCCGCGCATCAGGTCGTCGAGTTCGGCATCGGTCACGATGGCACGGAACGCCTCGCCAATGGCCTTGCGCCCGGCGCTGCGCTGGCCTTCGTCGAGACCGCCGCCAACCGCCGCCACGAGGTGCTGGACAACAAGGCTCTGCATCGCCTCGTAGCGGGCGAAGGGATCATCATCACAGGCCGCGAGGAAGACGAGGTCGGCATCGGGCCGCGCCATCTCGATGGCGACGGGTGCCGAAAAGCCCCGGTTGATCGAGAGCACCGGATCGGCGGGCGCGTCGGCAAAGACGAAGCGGTCCTCGGCCTTGTCGAGCACGATCAGGCTCTCGCCCGAATGGGTGGCGGTGGCGCGGTCGAACAGAGCCACGCGCAGCGGGATCGGCATGGCCTGCTTCTCGGGCTGGCCGGGCGTGGTCGGGACGGTCTGGTGCAGGGTGAGAACCGCCTTGCCGTCCTCCTGCGTCAGGCTTGCCGCGACCTGCGGCGTGCCGGCCTGCGAATACCACAGGCGGAACTGCGCAAGATCGAGCCCCGCGCCATCCTCGATCGCCTTGACGAAATCCTCGCAGGTGGCCGCGGTGCCATCGTGCCGGTCGAAGTAGAGATCGGTGCCCTTCCGGAAGCGCTCTTCTCCGGCCATGGTCCGCATCATGCGGATCACCTCAGCGCCCTTGTTGTAGACGGTCGCTGTATAGAAGTTGCTGATTTCCTGATAGGAATCGGGACGGATCGGATGCGCGAGCGGGCCGGAATCCTCCGGGAACTGGGCAATGCGCAGGATCCGCACGTCCTCGATGCGCTTGACGGGTTCCGAGCCCATGTCGGCACTAAAGAGCTGGTCGCGCAGCACCGTGAAGCCTTCCTTCAAGGAAAGCTGGAACCAGTCGCGGCAGGTCACGCGGTTGCCCGACCAGTTGTGGAAGTATTCGTGCCCGATCACGCCCTCGATGGCGTCGTAGTCAGCGTCGGTCGCGGTGTCGGGATCGGCCAGCACGTAGCGCGTGTTGAAGACGTTGAGGCCCTTGTTTTCCATCGCGCCCATGTTGAAATCGGACACGGCGACGATGTTGAACAGGTCAAGGTCGTACTCGCGCCCGAAGGTCTCCTCGTCCCACTTCATCGAGGCGATCAGCGAATCGAGCGCGTGCTGCGTGCGGCCTTCATCGCCCGGGCGCACCCAGACGTTGAGATCGACCTTGCGGCCAGACTTCGTGGTGAAGGTGCCGTGGTTGGCAATGAGTTCGCCCGCGACCAGCGCGAAGAGGTAGCTGGGCTTGGGCCAGGGATCGTGCCACTCGGCCCAGTGGGTGCCGTTCTCGCCTTCGCCCTCGGCGGTGCAGTTGCCGTTGGCGAGCAGGATCGGGAAGGTCGCCTTGTCGCCCGACATGCGCACCGAATAGGTCGAGAGGACATCGGGCCGGTCGGGGAAGAAGGTGATGCGGCGAAAGCCCTCGGCCTCGCACTGCGTGCACAGCATCCCGTTGGACGCGTAGAGGCCCATGAGCTGGCTGTTGCCCGAGGGCACGAGCGCGGTCTCGATGGTGACCTCGTGCGCATCGCCGGAAAGCTCGACAAGGAGATCAGGCCCGTCCATGCGCCAATCGTTCGCGGCATCCCCATCGACACGGACGGAGACCGGCGAGATCTGGTCGCCGTTGAGGCGCAGGGTCGAGGCACCGTTGCCTTCGGGGTTGCGCTTTACCGACAGCGTGGAGGTGACCTTCGTCGCATCGAGGCCCAGGTCGAAATCGAGCGCGATTTCGGGCACCAGCCAGGCCGGGGGCAGGTAGTCCTCGCGCCGGATCACCGGCGGAGCCTGCGGCGCGGGCGCGGCGTCGGCGGTCTGGGGGTTCTGTTCGGGCTCGGCGGGTCTGCTGGCGATGTCCATGCGCCTTATCTAGCCCTTCCCGGCGCGATTGCCAGACAGGGGAGATACGTTTTGCGCGCAAGGCGCACACTTTGTCGAATGGGCACAAGGCTGCTAGGTCCTTCCCCCATGCCTCGTTTCTTCATCTTCGGCCTCGGCTATACTGCCTCTGTCATCGCCCGCGTTCTGGAAACCAGGGGCTGGGAAGTTATTTCCACCGGCCGTTCGGGCACGCTCTCCTTCGACGATGAAGGCTCGGTGCGCACCGCGCTGGCCGATGCCGACCACGTGCTGTCCTCGGTCCCGCCGGGCAAGGAAGCGCGCGGGGAGCCGCTCGATCCGGTGCTGGAAACCTATGGCGATGCGCTGAAGAGCAAGGCGCTCTCCTACCTGTCCTCGACCGGGGTCTACGGCGATGCGGGCGGGGCCTGGGTGGACGAGGCCAGCCCGATCGGCACCGGACGGCGCACCGCACGCGCCGAAGCGGACCGCGAATGGCAGAAACGGGGCGCGCGGGTCTATCGCCTGCCCGGCATCTATGGTCCGGGCCGCTCGATCCTCGAACGCGTGCAGGAGGGCCGCGCGCACCGCATCGACCTGCCAGGCCAGGTGTTCAGCCGTGTTCACGTGGACGATATCGCGGCGGGCGTGATCGCGGGGATCGAAAAGCCCGCGGGCGCCTACAACCTTGCCGACGACCTGCCCTGCCCGCAGAACTGGCTGGTCGAGCACGCCTGCGCGCTCTTGAACCTCCCGCTACCCCCGCTCCAGACCCTGGACGAGGCCGGGCTCTCGCCCATGGCGCGCGGTTTCTATGCCGAGAACCGGCGCGTGGCGAACGGGAAGGCCAAGCGCGTGCTGGGCTGGCGCCCCCGCTACCCGACTTACGTGGCGGGCTTGCGCGCGCTCAGCGCGACGATGAGCCCCAGCGTCGCGAGCCCCGCGCCTGTCCCGGCCAGCAGCGACCAGCGGTAACCCTCGAACACGGTCGAGAGCAGCATCGCGATGACAACGACCGCGACCCCGTTGTAGGCCGCTCGTCCCGCGCCAAGCTTGCGGATCAGCGTGTAATAGAGCGGGAAGGTCACGACCGAGCCGAACACGGCCAGATAGGCCGTCCCCAGCCAGTAGCGCGGCGCGGTGGGGATCACAGGCGGCCCGTCGCGCAGCCAGGCGACCGCGATATCGGCCAGCGTGCCGTAGAGCATGGCCCAGGCGAGCAGGCTCACCATCGCGAGCTTGCGGCCGGTCTCGTTGGCCTGGATCACGTTCGACACCGAGGCGCAAAGCATGGCCGCCAGCGCAAGCACCACACCCAGCCAGACCGAGCCCGCCAGCGGCGCCTCGCGCGCTTCGTGGAGAAGCAGGAGACCGATCCCGGCAATCGCGATCCCGCTGCCGATCAGGAACCGCTGCGTGATCGGCTGCCCAAGCAGGACCCGCGCCAGCAGCGCGTTGGGCACCAGCATCAGCGCGATCATAACCGCGACGATCCCTGAGGTGAGATACATCTCGGCGCTGTAGACGAAGTTGTAGTTCCCGCAGAACTGCGTGATGCCGACCAGCATCGCCAGGACATGGCCTGCACGCCCGATCCGCAAGGGCCGCTTCATCGCGGCCGCCACCACGAACATCGCCGGCGTCGCCAGCAGGAAGCGCCAGGCCACCGACCAGCCCGCCGGGGCCGCGTCGATCTGCCCGGTGATGACCCACCAGGTCGATCCCCAGATCAGGCTGACCAGCAGGAAGGGCAGCGCCACGGCCGGGCGCAGCAGCGAATCCTCGTTCATGAAAGGTGCGTGTCCATCGCCGTCGCGCCTAAAGCGCGGCGATGGCCCGCGCAAGCGCGGCAACGTCCTCGGACCTCGCGTCCCAGGCGGTGACAAGGCGCGCGGCCTCGGTGCCCCAGTCGTAGAAGCCGAAGCCCTGCTCGCGAAGCGCGGCACGCTCGGCCGCAGTGCAGGTCAGGAACACCTCGTTCGCCTCGACCGGATGGAGCAGGCGCTGCCCCGCAGCCGCTGCCAACTCGGCCGCCGCCGCGTTGGCGCTGCGCGCGTTTGCGAGCCACAAGTCATTCTCCAGCATGGCGAGGATCTGGGCGGCCAGGAACCGCCCCTTGGACTGGAGCTGCCCGGCGCGCTTGCGGCGAAAGCGCAGGACCTCGGCCTCCTCGGGATCGAACAGTACCACGGCTTCCGCGCCCATGGCCCCATTCTTGATGAACCCGAAGCTCAAGGCATCGACGCCCGCGACGATATCACCGGGCGCGACATCGAGGAACGCCACCGCATTGGCAAAGCGCGCGCCATCCATATGCAGGCCAAGGCCCTTGCCCTGCGCAAAGGAGGCCAGCGCGGCGACCTCGTCCGGGCGGTAGACGCAGCCGTATTCGCTGGCCTGCGTGATCGAGACCGCGTGGGGGTGGACCTGGTGCACCCCGTCACGGATGCCCGAGACGGCGGCTTCCAGCACCTCGGGCGTAATCTTCGCGTGATCCCCCTCCACCGTCATCAGCTTGGCGCCGTGGAGGAAGAAGCCGGGCGCGCCGCCCTCGTCCATCTCGATGTGCGCCTCGCTATGGCACAGCACCGCGCCATGGGGCTGGACCATGCTGGACAGCGCGAGGCAATTGGCCGCCGTGCCCGTCGCCACCCAGAGCGCGGCACACTCACGCCCGAAAAGCTGGGAGAAGGCCGCGTCGAGCGCGCGGCTGAGGCCATCGTTGTCGTAGGGCGCATCGGCGGCGTCAGTGGCCTGCATCGCCTTCCAGACGGCGGGATGGACGGCGGCGGCATTGTCGGAGAGGAACTGCATGACCATATGCCTCACCAGCGCGCCTGCCCCGCGTCAAGTCCATCCGCACGCCACCTTGCCAGAAGGAGAGCCCATGGTCGGCCTCACCATCACCCGCCACGAAACCGCGACCGGGGGCGAATACCGCGCCCACCCCGCCGACAGCGAAGCTCTCGGCCAGCTGACCTGGACCACGCAGGCGGGCAATCCTGCGGTGCACCGCGCGGACCTCGTCCTGGTCCCCTCCGAAATCGGCGGGCGCGGGATTGCAGGACGGCTCGTCGAGGCGATGGTTGCCGACGCGCGCGAAAACCATTTCCGCATCCAGCCTTTGTGCAGCTACGTGGTGGCGGCCTTCGCGCGCCATCCCGAGTGGGCCGACGTGAAGGCCTGACACGCGCGACCAAGGCACGCATTTCATTACCGCGCAGCGAATATCTGCAAGGTTGCGCAAGGCAGGGACCGCCCGCCCCCGCATGGCGTCATCCTGTGAAACAAACGCCCGGCATACGCGCTTGTCCTTGGTGACACCCGCGCAAGGCCGGGACCGGCCGCAAGGCCCCGACACGACGAATACGATCAAGAGGACCCGCACGACATGGCTTATTCCGATTTCCTGAAACAGCAGTGCTATATCGATGGAAAGTGGTGCGATGCGGATTCGGGCGCGACGCTCGAGGTGACCAACCCGGGCACCGGCGAGGTCATGGGCACGGTCCCCAAGATGGGTTCGGACGAGACCCTGCGCGCCATCGACGCTGCCGAAGCCGCGCTTCCGGCCTGGCGCGCAAAGACTGCAGGCGAACGCTCGAAGATCCTGCGCAAGCTCTACGAACTGATGATGGACGCGCAGGATGACCTGGGCGAACTGCTCAGCCGCGAACAGGGCAAGCCGCTCGCCGAAGGCAAGGGCGAGATCGCCTATGGCGCCAGCTTCATCGAATGGTTCGGCGAAGAGGCCAAGCGCGCCTATGGCGACACCATCCCCGGCCACGCGACCGATCGCCGCATCGTCGTCATCAAGCAGCCGGTCGGCGTTGTCGGCGCGATCACGCCCTGGAACTTTCCCAATGCGATGATCACCCGCAAGCTGGGCCCCGCGCTCGCGGCGGGCTGCACCATGGTCATCAAGCCGGCCTCGGCGACCCCCTACTCCGCGCTCGCCATTGCCGCGCTGTGCGAGAAGGCGGGCATCCCCGCGGGCGTCGTCAACGTGGTGACGGGCAGCGCCGGGCAGATCGGCTCGACCCTGACCGGCAGCCCCAAGGTCGCCAAGATCACCTTCACCGGATCGACCGAGATCGGCCGCCAGCTCCTCAAGGAATCGGCCGACACCGTCAAGAAATGCTCGATGGAGCTGGGCGGCAACGCGCCGTTCCTCGTCTTCGACGATGCCGACGTGGACGCGGCCATTGAAGGCGCGATGATCTCCAAGTTCCGCAACGGCGGCCAGACCTGCGTGTGCACCAACCGCTTCTACGTGCAGGACGGCGTCTACGACGAATTCGTCGAGAAGCTGGCCGCGCGCGTGAAGGCGATGAAGGTGGGCTACGGTCTCGACGAAGGCACCGAAGTCGGCCCGCTGGTCGATGAAAAGGCCGTCGCCAAGGTCGAGGAGCACCTCAAGGACGCCGTCGATGGCGGCGCGACCGTTCTGGCAGGTGGCTCGCGCAACGAGCGTGGCGGCAGCTACTTCAACCCGACCGTGGTCGCCAACGTGAAGCCCGACATGCTGCTCGCGCGTGAGGAAACCTTCGGGCCGCTTGCCGGTGTCATCCGCTTCACCGAGGAAGCCGACGCCATCGCCATGGCCAACGACACCGAGTTCGGTCTTGCCAGCTACTTCTATGCCTCGGACATGAGCCGCGTGTGGCGCGTCGCCGAAGCGCTCGAAGCGGGCATGGTGGGCATCAACACCGGCCTCATCTCCACCGAAGTTGCCCCCTTCGGCGGCGTCAAGCAGTCGGGTCTGGGCCGCGAAGGCTCGCACTACGGGCTCGATGACTACATGGAGCTGAAATACCTGTGCATGGGCGTGAAGCCCGCCTGACGCTTTCGCCCCCCGGCGAAGGACGAACGGCCCCGGCAGGACCTATGCGGTTCTTCCGGGGCTTTTTCTATCGGACGCCCGCACTATCGAGGTCACGGGCAAGCCGGGCCATGGCGATGCGCGCGTTGGCGAGGTTCACCATCCCCCGGTCGAGCGCGACGAGCACCATGAGGCCGGGCACCTCGCCCAGAGGACGAGCGAACGCGACATGGCGGACGGTGGTCACCGCGACCTGCTCGACACGCTCGGCTCCCGGCCCTGCGGCCAGCGCCTGCGTTTCGGCCCGGGCCAGCCCGGCCATGAACTGTGCGGTGCGCGGCAGGTCGAAGCCGGGCCCACGGCGCAGCTGCGAGACCACCTCGCCCCCAGCCGTTGCAACCAGCGCCAAGCCGACCAGCCCCTCCAGACCGGCCGCCGCAACCAGCCGCTTGCCCAGTTCGACGACCAGTGCGCGCAAGGCCGGGTCATCCTGCATCGCAGCGAGCGCATCGCCCTCGAGGGCAACCTGCCCTTGCGCGAGGGCCGGTGGGATCGGCAAGGGCGCGACAGGCTCCACGCGCGCCTCGATGCTGCAGCTTGCCGCGCACCAGACCATGTCCACAGTCCCCCCGTCGCTCGACACCGGCAGCAGGATGCCGCGTGCCTTCACCGCTTCGCCGAGCTGGTTGTCGAACTCGGCCTCGAACCAGATCGGCGAGCGATTGGATACGCATTGCTCGCAGTTTTCGGTGAGATGGGCCAGCAGGGTTCCTGCCGGGACATCATCGCGGCGCCCCAGCCGGGCCCCTTCCCCGCAATCCCGGCGCAGGTTCGCGCCCACGAAGGTCAGGTGGGGGGCCTCGCCGTCTTCGTGAACCTGCACGATAGCGCTGTCCGCGCGGAACGGCTCGAGAGCGCCATCCTCCATGTCCTGAAAATCGGGATAGGGACGCGACCGGGCCAGCCGAGCCCATTCATGGTAGACCTGCATCTGGAGCCGGCGCTCCACAAGGTCCTGGTCTTCACTCGTCATTCGGACTTGCGCCCCATACCACCGCACAGCCCCGAAGGACCGCCACGTTCCCCACGATCACGTCGCAGCGTGCGCAGGCACTGCGACCGATTGCAGAGACGCTATCGCAGCAATGTCTAAATACAACTTAAAGCGCTGTAAAATGTAGCACTTTCTCATCATCCGGAGGTCAGGACGCAGATTTCCCAGGTCCCAGACGTGCAAAACCCCGGCCCACCTTTAAGTGGACCGGGGTTTGCAGAGCGGGGCTATGGGCCCCGCAACCGTATGCCTGGGCTCAGACCTTGAGGTCGGCCTCAATGCGCGAAACCTTGAAGCGGGCCATGCCCAGGTTCGCCTTGGCCTTGTCGAGCACGAGGTAGAGGAACAGGCCCTTGCCCGAATCGTCGGTGAGCGGGCGGATCATGTGGTACTGGCTCGAGAGCGAAATGAGCACGTCCTCGACTTCGTCGTTGAGACCCAGTTCCTGCATGGTGGCAAGCTTGGCCTTCATCACGTTGGTGTTGCCCGCCGCCGCGACGTTGAGGTCGAGACCATTGGAATCGCCCGCGGTCGCAACCGCCATACCGGTGGCGAGATCGACCAGCGCAACGGCCTTTGCGCCATCGATTTCAAGGCATTCGTTGAGCTTGGCTTCAAGTGACATAGGATATCCCTTTCTGGATTGAGATGTGGGCTGGGAAAGACGTGTGAAGGATGGCGGAACGCAGAGCCCCTGCTGGAGCCCGGCACCGCCAGGTACCCTTCGGAAAAATCAAAAAATGATGGACGTGCGCGCGAGCAGCAGGTCGGGCGGGGCCTGGGATCAGCCTGTCATGAGCGCCTGGCCCAGTTGCCGCCGCGCGTTGGCAAGGTTGCCGCGGCCCCTGTCGAGCGCGGCGAGCACCAGCAGGTCCTCCACCCCATCCAGGGGTTGCAGCAGCCAGAACTGGCGCCGGGTCGTGACGATCGCTTCCTCGAAGCGCTCGGCCAGGCCGCACTGGGCGATGACTTCGCGCTTGAGGCGGATGAGTTCGGCACCGCTGGCAGCAACGCCAGCCAGGTCGAAATCACCCGCGCAGGCCAACTGCGCGCCAACAGCGCCATCGGCGATATCGACCAGCGCGAGGCCGACCAGGCCGTCGATGTCGCGGCACGCGGCCAGCCCTTGCGCCAGACGCTGCGCCTCTTCGCTCTGCACCCGGGTTGCCGTGGCTTCCTCCCCGTGCGCGGCGACGTTGTCGTTGCAAGGCTTCGCGGCGGGCACCTCGTCAACGAGCTCGAGTTCCTCGGCCATGGCGGCGAAGTCCACTGCGGGCTCGCTCTTGCTACTGGTCACACCCCAGACGGTATCGACGTTCTGCCCATCACTCGAGATCGGCAGAAGGATACCCCGGTAGTGCACGTTTTCCTTCAGGCAATTGACGAAGGAGGCCTCGAAACCGACCGGGGCCCGGTTCGCGACGCACTGCAGGTAGGTGTCGGTAAAGCGCGAGAGCAGCGTCAGTCCAGGCACGTCGGGCAGGCGCTCGATACGCGTGCCCTGCCCGCAGTCACGGCGCAGGTTGCTCCCGACGAAGGCGATGATGGGGTCCATCGCGTCCTCGGTCATCTGCAGGACCACGCTGTCCTCGTGGAACCCCTCGAGCGCGACCTCCTCCATGTCCTCCATCGTGGGAAACGGCTTGGCGTTGGCCACGCGCGCCCACTCCTGGTAGACCTGAATCTGCAAGCGACGCTCGGTATGGTCTTGGATCTCGGTCATGACTGGCCGGCACTTCATCTCCCGCTTCCGGCACCGTCCAGCACGGGCAGGCGAGAGCCGGGGACGGCTCGCGATTTCCTGCCATGTGGTGTCCCGTCCAAAAGCGATATCGGGTTCAAACATGACGCGAAGAAGATCCGCGAGATCACCAGGCAGCTCACCGCAACGCGGCCCCGCCTGCCGGACCAGATCCGGCCACGCTCGGGGTGAAACACCCCCCGGGCATGTGCATCCCGCACCGATTCCTCGCTGCGTTGCCGCAGGGTATCGGGAATAATCTCTAAGGAGTCGTTAAGCAGATGCTTTAGAAGGCATTTACTTCCGTAATCGGAGTTATTTTTGCGGTAAATAAGTCACACAGACTGTATTCGTATACATTTACTGCGCGCCTGCACAAATCCCGGCGACCACGTGCATACCGCGCACGCCGGGTACCGCAAACGGCATCACGCTTGCAGCCTTCGCAGCACCTTTCCCGCTTGTATCACAGGCCATACCTGCCCATTATGGCGCCCCATGCCGACCGCACCCCAGACCGACGCCACGAACGAGCGCAAGCTGATCGAGGCCATTGCCCTCAAGCGCCACATCCGCGCCGAGTACAACGGCACCGAAATGCTGCTTGCCCCGCACCGCCTGTTCAGCCGCCACGACGAGCTGTTCCTCAGCGCGTTCAACCCGAACAAGAACTGGCGCAGCGAGGAAGAGCGGCGCCTCGGGCACTTCAAACTTGACGGGCTTTCCAACCTCCTGGTGACCGAAGAGGTGTTCGAGCCTCTGCCCGACTTCGACCCGGCCCCGCCGCGCGAAACCGACGAGGAAGTGTTCACCGTCACCGCCTGAGCGGTACGCAGCCGCCTCGCGCTTTCTTCCCCCGGTACGCGTCTCCTCCAAATGCAAAGGGTCGACGACTTGCGCCGCCGACCCTCGTTCCACATGGGGGAGTGGACCTCGTAAAAGAGCGAATCAGGCCTTGGCCTTCGTCTCTTCATAGCGTTCGATCGCTTCGAGCACGATCTGGCGCGCATCGGCTGCGCCGCCCCAGGTGCCCACGCGCACCCACTTTTCCTTTTCGAGGTCCTTGTAGTGCGTAAAGAAGTGCTCGATCTGGGCCAGCAGGATCTCGGGAAGATCTGCCTTTTCCTTTACGTCGATATAGTAAGGGAAAGTTGAATCGACCGGTACGCACAGCAGCTTTTCGTCACCGCCATGCTCGTCCTCGAGGTTGAGCACCGCGATCGGACGCGCGCGCACGACGCAGCCCGGGATGAAGGGCGAGCGCGCGACGACCAGCGCGTCGAGCGGATCGCCGTCGGGCGAAAGCGTGTGCGGCACGAAACCGTAGTTGGCCGGGTAGCGCATCGGCGTGTGCAGGATGCGGTCGACGTAAAGAGCACCCGACTCCTTGTCGAACTCGTACTTCACGGGTTCACCGCCGACGGGAACCTCAATGACGACGTTGAGACTTTCCGGCGGATTGTCCCCAACGGGAATCATGTCGATGCGCATGGTCGTCCTTCTTCTTAGACACTTAACAAAGTATCGATAGTAATCTCAGTGGAACGCGGCTTAGCGGGGCACCGGGTGGGCCGCAACAACCTTGTATCCACACGAATGGATAGAGCGGGAGCCTAGAAGGCCCCCGCTCTTAACAATTGGCTTATATCTCTTGGAACCCGACCTTGGTCTAGGCCCCGGCATCACGCTTCAGCGCGTGCGGGCGTCAAGCAGACGGTCAAAGCCGTTTTCCTTGCCCGGCGTGGTGCTTTCCAGCCAGGGGAAGCGCAGGCCCTGGTGGTAGTCGATCGCCACCGTCTCGTAGTGATCGCCGCGCTTGACCAGAAGTTCGATCGGCGTGTCGGCCGCCGCGTTGCCGGTCTTGGCCGCGGTGATCGCCTTCTTGATCGTGTCGGCGCTGTAGCTCTCGCCGTTGACGGCCACGATCTGGCTGCCGTTGACGAGGCCCGCATCGAAGGCGGGCGAATCCCACAAGGTCGCCCCCACCGTACCATCGGCGCTCAGCCCCACGCCGAGCGAGTAGGTGAGGTTGAGCGAGTTGGAATAGCCGGCGCGGCCCTTCTCGTAGGAGTTGGGCTCTTCCTTCCAGACCAGCTTGTAACCGGCCATCTCGATGCCGCGCATCGGGGCTGGCTGGTTGGTCTTGTAAAGGCGGGTCTTCAGGAAGTCGGCCCAGTCGTAGGCGTAGACCCCGTTCAGCGTCTCGACCACTTCGTCGAAATCGTAGGTCAGCTCGCCCCAGTCGCCATCGCGCATGCCGAAGAAGGCCTTGGCGAAGTCATCGAGGCCCTTCTTGCCCTTGGTGCCGCTGCGGATGATCTGGTCGGCTTCCAGCCAGGTCAGTGCACCTTCAACGTAGTAGTCCTCGCTGCGGGTGAGCGAGACGAACGGCAGGGGACGACGGCGCGCCAGCTGCGGCGCATGGGTGGTGTCCTCGACCGAGCGCCAGCTGCGCCCGGGCGTACCTTCGAGGTACTTGGCCGCAGCCACCGCGAACTGGTCGATCACGGTCTGCTTGGACTGCACGCCCGACCGGGCGGCGAGGATATAGCCCCAGAACTGGGTCTGACCTTCGTAGACCCACATCAGCGTGTTCTGCATGGGCTGCTGGTAGTCAGGCGTCCACAGGTCCGCCGGGCGACGGTACTTGCCGTTCCAGCTGTGCACGAACTCGTGCGCGATCACGTTGTGATCCCAGTCCATCGCGTCCCAGTCAATGAAGGCCTTGGGCTCGTACTGGTTCTCGCTCGAGCGGTGGTGCTCCAGCCCGATGCCGCCCATGCGGTCGGTCAGCGCGAGGAGGAAATCGTATGTGTCGAAGTGGCGCGCGCCGAAGGTCGCCAGCGATTCGTCGACGAGGTTGCGGTAGTATTCCATGTGCTCGGGCGCGATGCCCAAGAGCTCGGGCTTGTCGGCCACCGCGTTCATGGTGACCTCGTGGCCCAGGTCCCAGCTCTGCGCGTACTTGCCCGCAAAGATCGGCGAATCGACGAGGCGCTGGTAGTCGGTCACGTCCCAGGTCAGCGTGTCGCCGCTACGCACCTTGCCGTCGAGCGCGGTGAAGACGTCCCAGCCTGCGGGCACCTTGACAGATGCCTTGTAGGGAATGCGGCGGGTGTAATAGCCTGCCGGGTAGAGGCTCATCTTCTCCCACTGCAGGTTCAGCATCTCGCGCGTCATGGTGATGCGCCCCTCGTTCCCACGCACGGGCGAGGTGTGGACGAAGCTGGCGGTCACCGCCTTGGTGCCTTCAGGCAGCGCGAGGTGGAAGGCGTTCACCGCCACCGTGTCGCGCACCCAGGAAATTTCCTTGCCATCGGCGTAGAAGTGGAAGTTCGCCAGCAGCGAGTAGGGACCGGTCTCGGAGTGGTTGCCCGGCAGCCAGCCCGGCTGCATCAGGATCAGGTCCTTCGTTCCGGCGGCAACCGGGAAGACCTGCGTGACCGAATAGACGCCGCGCGTTACGTCGGTCGCATCGATGTCGAGCGAGACGGTGCCGGCATAGTCGACATCCTGCGCCGCGGGCATCGCGGGCGGAAGGTCCGGTGCCATCGGCGTGGAGCGGGCCGCGTCCTGGGCGTTGAGGGCCGAAGAGGCGAAAAGGAGAGCGGAGAGCGAGACGAGCGCGGTATGATACTTCATTACGCACACACCTACCCGCGCCGCGCGCCGATTGGCAACCTTGGATTGGCGCATTTCAATCGCGCACTTTATCCTTTTTCGCATTCGGGCTAAGCGCGCGCGATGAGCAAGACACCACAGGCCATTCGCGGAACCCAGGACATCTTCGGCGCCGACGCCGAAGCGTTCGCCCACGTCGTTGCAACCTTCGAGCGCATGCGCCGCCTGTACCGCTTCCACCGCGTGGAAATGCCGGTCTTCGAGAAGACCCCGGTGTTCGCCCGCTCGCTGGGCGAGACGACCGACGTCGTCTCCAAGGAAATGTACTCGTTCGACGACCGTGGCGGCGAATCGCTGACCCTGCGCCCCGAGTTCACCGCAGGCCTCGCCCGCGCCTACCTCACCAACGGGTGGAAGCAATTTGCCCCGCTCAAGATCGCGACGCACGGCCCCCTCTTCCGCTACGAGCGCCCGCAGAAGGGCCGCTACCGCCAGTTCCACCAGATTGACGCCGAAGTGATCGGCGCGGCCGAACCCACGGTCGATGTCGAACTCCTCGTCATGGCGGACCAGCTCCTCAAGGAACTGGGCATCGCCGAGGGCGTCACGCTCCAGCTCAACACGCTGGGCGATGGCGAAAGCCGCGAGGCCTGGCGCACGGCTCTCATCGAATACTTCCGCGACCACCGCGCCGAGTTGTCCGAGGATTCGCAGGAGCGTCTGGAGCGTAACCCCTTGCGCATCCTTGATTCCAAGGACCCGCGTGACAAGCCCTTCACCGCCGATGCGCCCCGAATCGACGAGTTCCTCTCCAGCTCGGCCCAGGATTTCTTCGGCGCGGTCACGCAGGGGCTTGAGGCCGCCTCGGTCCGCTTCGTGCGCACGCCCTCGCTCGTGCGCGGGCTCGACTACTACCGCCACACCGCCTTCGAGTTCGTGACCGACCGCCTCGGCGCGCAGGGGACCGTGCTGGGCGGCGGACGTTATGACGGCCTGCTCGAAGCGCTGGGCGGCCCCGCCACCCCTGCGGTGGGCTGGGCCGCGGGCATCGAGCGCCTCGCCATGCTCGTCGCGGACACCGGACTTGTCCCCGAGAGCCAGCTCACCTGCGTGCTCGCGGTCGAGGACGATGCCGCCCTGCCCTTCGCGCAGAAGGCCATCACCGCGCTGCGCTTCCAGGGTATCGACTGCGAGATGATCGCCAGCGGCTCGCCCCGCAAGCGCTACGACAAGGCCGTGAAGGCAGGCGCGCGAGTGATTGTCTCCTTCACCAACCGCGACGGCGTGCCCACGGCGAACGTGAAGACCTCCGAGCCGAGCGCGGAATCGCTCGCGGTCGAGCAGGTTCTCCAGCAGATCCACCCGTGAGCCCCCGGCCACTCTTGAGCGAACGCGCATGAGCCTGTCCGACGACCGCCTGCGCCAGATCGCGCACCGCTTCGGCGAGCTTGAGGCGCGCCTGGCCTCGGGCACGCTGGAAGGGGACGCCTTTGTCGCCGCCAGCCGCGACTACGCGGAACTGGAACCTGTTGCGCGCGTCGCGGCCGAAGTCGCGGCCATGCGCGGCGAGCTCGCCGATCTCCAATCCATGGAGGACAGCGACCCCGAGATGCGCGCGCTGGCCGCCGAGGAAGTCGCGCGTCTCAAGGAAGAATTGCCCGAGCGCGAGCGCCAGCTCGCCATTGCCATGCTGCCGCGCGATTCCGCCGACCAGCGCCCCGCCATGCTGGAAATCCGCGCGGGCACGGGCGGCGACGAGGCGGCGCTGTTCGCCGCCGACCTTTACCGCATGTACGAGAAATACGCCGCCGAGCAGGGCTGGCGGGTCGAGATGGTGAGCGCGAACGCCAGCGATGTTGGCGGCTTCAAGGAAGTCGTCGCCAATGTCACGGGCACGGGCGTCTTTGCCAAGCTCAAGTTCGAGAGTGGGGTGCACCGCGTGCAGCGCGTACCCGTCACCGAATCGGGCGGGCGCATCCACACTTCGGCGGCCACCGTCGCGGTGCTTCCCGAACCCACCGAGGTCGATGTCCAGATCGAGGACAAGGACCTCAAGATCGACATCTACCGGGCAAGCGGGGCGGGCGGCCAGCACGTCAACACCACCGATTCGGCCGTGCGTATCACCCACCTTCCGACCGACATCGTGGTCACCTGCCAGGACGAGCGCTCGCAGCACAAGAACAAGGCCAAGGCCATGCAGGTCCTGCGCGCACGTCTCTACGAGAAGATGCGCGATGAAGCGCAAGGCGCCGAGGCCGAGGCGCGCAAGGCCATGGTCGGCTCGGGCGACCGTTCGGAGCGCATCCGCACCTACAACTTCCCGCAGGGGCGCGTGACCGATCACCGCATCAACCTGACGCTCCACCGCCTGCCCGAAGTGCTGGAAGGCACAGGGCTTGGTGAGCTGATCGACGCTCTCATCGCTGAGGACGAAGCCAAGCGCCTCGCCGCAATGGATGGCTGATGTCGCGGCCGCGCTGCGCGCGGCAACCGAGCGCTTGGCCGCCACCAGCGACACCGCCCGGCTCGACGCCGAAGTGCTCATGGCCCACGCCTTGAACGCCACGCGCTCGCAGCTGCTCCTGCACCACATGCGCGATCCCGAGCCTGAGAGCTTTGCCCAGCTCATCGCGCGCCGGGAGGCCCATGAGCCGGTCGCCTACATCGTGGGATCGACCGATTTCTATGGGTTGGAGCTCGCCGTCTCCCCCGCCGTCCTGATCCCGCGCGGCGACAGCGAGACGGTGATCGAGGCCGCGCGCACGGCGCTTGAAGGTCGTCCCCCACAGCGCATTCTCGACCTTGGCACCGGATCGGGCGCGCTGCTCATCGCGGCGCTTTCGCTCTTTCCCGAAGCCGAGGGCCTTGGCATCGATCGCTCCGGCGATGCGCTGGCCGTGGCGGCGGCCAACGCCGCGCGCCACCCGCAAGCCGCCGGGACACGCGCAGCATTTCGCCCGGTCGACTGGACGCGCGACGATTGGCGCACGGACCTGGGGCGTTTCGACCTTATCCTTGCCAACCCACCCTATGTCGAGGACGACGCCGAGCTCGACACCTCGGTCCATGCGTTCGAACCTGCAGGCGCGCTTTTCTCGGGTCCTGACGGACTCGATGATTACCGTATACTCGTGCCCCAGTTGCCCGAGCTGCTCACCCCGGGCGGCCTTGCGCTCGTCGAGATCGGCTACACCCAGTCCGAGGCCGTAATGGCCCTTGGGGAAGCGGTAAATCTTTCGACACGACTCTATCGAGATCTGGCAAATCGGCCGCGCGTCGTCGCATTTTCGCACGTTGTCCACTGATGCGGGCAAGATTTAACTTGGAATCGCTCTTCGGAGTGCCTATGGATTGCTGCGAACCGGTTGATGGATGATTTTTCCCCATAACCCGGTTCACTCCCAGCATTTGCGGGTAGTGTCCCTCTCATCGGACAGCATTGAAGCAAATGTATAAGTCTCGGCAGCCGGGGGGCCCGCCGTGTCATGCGACATTCGGCAATCCAGCTCGTGATTGAGTGGATGCCAGGGGTTTTGAGGAAAGTTATCCTTGAATAACAATCGTGGTAACAACCGCAGGCGTGGCCGCGGTAACAATCGCCAACAGAACGGCCAGCAGATGAACCGCATCGACAGCCGGGCGCGCGGCAACGCGCCCCAGCTGCTCGAGAAGTACAAGAAGCTGGCCCACGACGCGATGCTCAACGGAGATCGCGTCCAGGAAGAGTACTACCATCAGTTCGCGGACCACTACTTCCGGGTGATCGCGGACCAGAAGCAGCGCCAGGAAGAGGCCCGCCAGCCGCGTCGCGACGATCGTGGCCAGGACGACGGCGATTCCTCGGACAGCTACGGCGACAATGGTCGTGACAGCGGCCGTGACAGTGGCCGTGAGCGCTCGCGCGACAACCCGCGCCGTAGCGACGCCTCCGCGAACGACACCCGCACCAGCTCGGACGGATCGGACACGTCGGACGACGGCGAGGAGCGGGGCCGCTCGGTCTACGAACCGGCCGACAACCCCTTCGTGCGCGACAACCGCTCGGGCACCAAGACCCGCAAGCCGCGCCGCGGCAAGGACGATGCCCGCGACGACAGCGACGAAACGAGTGCGGACACCGGCTTCGATTCCAGCGTCCTTCCGCCCTCCATCGCCGTAAGTGGCGAAGAGAACGACGCGGAAGACCAGGCCCCTGCCGAGGACAAGCCCGCCAAGCGCACCCGCGCCAAGAAGGCCGCTCCGGCCGGCGACAAGCCCAAGACCACCCGCACCCGCAAGACGGCCGCCAAGAGCGCGCCCGACGCGGAAGGCGCTGGCGAAGCGGCCGGTGACGACGCAGGCGAGGCCAAGCCCCGCCCCCGCCGCCGCACCACCCGCAAGACCGCCTCGAACGACGACACGGCCTCCAGCGCCGCCGAAGCCGAGGCCTGATCCTTTCCCGGCCGGGCCTCGTGCCCGGCCGAACCCCTTTTCGGCAAAAGCCCTGCTTAGACGAACGCCTTGCGGCCTGATCCCGCGCGAGTTTGCTTGCGTCCCGGGCGTGCCCCACTAAAACCCCTCGCCGATGGCTTCCCCTCGGCACGACGCGTCCTCTCCACGACGCCTTCATGCGCTCTGGCGCTCCCCCCGCATTCCGGCCCTTGCCGCGGGCGCCGCGGCCGCCTGCGGCTTCCAGCCGCTTGCGCTCTGGCCCCTGACGCTCTTGGGCATCGCGGTTCTCCTGGAGCTGCTTGCCCGTAGCCGAAGGCCCCGCGAAGCCTTTGCGCTGGGCTGGTTCTTCGGCCTCGGGCACTTCGCCCTTGGTAACAACTGGATCGCCACGGCCTTCACCTACCAGGCCAACATGCCCGCCTGGCTCGGCGGCATCGCGGTGGTCCTGCTCGCGACCTACCTGGCCCTCTTCCCGGCTCTCGCCTGCCTGACCGCGCGCCTGCTCGTCCAGCGCCGCATCCCCGCGCCGCCACCCGAAACGGACACGCGGCCCTCGCTGCCCTTCCTCCCACTGGCGCTCGCCCTCGCCGCGACCTGGATCATGACCGAATGGCTGCGCGGCTGGCTCTTCACCGGCTTTGCCTGGAACCCGCTCGGCATTGCCCTCCTGGGATCGTTCGAGAGCCGCGGGCTGGCGCTGCTCTCGCCGTGGATCGGCAGCTACGGCCTCTCCGGCCTGCTGTGTCTCCTGGCCGCCCTGCCCGGCATCTTTGTGCGGCTCGCTGCGCCGCGCGGAACAGCGGGACGCATGGCCTGCGCCCTTCTTCCCCTCGCGAGCCTGGGCGCGCTCGCCACGCTGCTCAGTCTCGCCGATCCCTGGGCGCGCCAGGCGGAGGGCACGGTGCGCTACACCCTCGTCCAGCCCGATATCCGGCAGGAGTTCATCGACGATCCCCGCCAGTTCGAGGCCAGCTTCATCAAGCTTGCCCGGCTCTCGCTGCCGCAGGTCCCCGGCCGCCGCCGCATGGTCTTCTGGCCCGAGTCGGGCCTGGGCGATTACATCCGCGACGGCTATCCCCCCTACGTCTACCGCATGTTCACCTATGCCGGAGACCCAAAGCTCTCGCGCGAGCGTATCGGGCGCGTCATCGGCCCTTACAGCCGCCTGATGACCGGCGCGGTCGACCTGGTGATGAAGGGCGAGGACAACCTCGCTGCGCGCAATTCGGTCACCGTGCTCGACGGGGGCGGCGATATCCTCGCCAGCTACTCCAAGGCGCACCTGGTGCCCTTTGGCGAATACCTCCCCTTGCGCGGCCTGCTCGAGCCGATCGGTCTCTCCCGCCTCGTCCCCGGCACGCTCGATTTCTGGCCCGGTCCCGGCGCCCGCACGCTGGACCTTGGCCGGTACGGACGGGCGGGCGTGCAGATCTGCTACGAGATCGTCTTCTCGGGCGCCGTGGTGGATCCTGCACACCGGCCCGACTACATCTTCAACCCGTCCAACGATGGCTGGTTCGGCGCCTGGGGCCCGCCCCAGCATCTGGCGCAGGCACGCTTGCGCGCGCTCGAGGAAGGTCTCCCCGTCCTGCGTGCGACCACCACCGGCATCAGCGCGGTGATCGACGCGGACGGCATCGTGCGCAAATTCGTGCCGCGCCACACCGCCGGACGGCTCGACGGCTTCATCCCGCCCGCCCACGAACCCACGCTTTTTGCACGCCTGGGCAACGCCATCCCACTCGCGCTGGCAGGCATTCTTTCGCTTCTTTCCCTTTCCATGGTTGCACTTCGCAGCCGTCGCAGGTAGAGCAGGAACCGCACTTAAAGATTTCTTTATATCCCAGGTGACTCTATGCGTAGCGACTATGTCTTCACATCCGAGAGCGTCTCGGAAGGCCATCCCGACAAGGTTTCGGACCAGATTTCGGACGCAATCGTCGACCTTTTCCTGTCGAAGGATCCCGAGGCGCGCGTCGCCTGCGAGACCATGACCACGACCCAGAAGGTCGTCCTCGCCGGCGAGATCCGCTGCAAGGGCGTCTATGAGAACGGCGCCTGGGCTGACGGCGCTCTCGAGGAAATCGAGAAGGTCGTGCGCGAGACCGTCAAGAAGATCGGGTACGAGCAGGACGGTTTCCACTGGGAGACCTTCGACTTCGAGAACTACCTCCACGCTCAGTCCGCGCACATTGCGCAGGGTGTCGATTCGAGCGGCAACAAGGACGAAGGTGCTGGCGACCAGGGCATCATGTTCGGCTTCGCCTGCGACGAGACCGACGATCTCATGCCCGCCACGCTCGACTACAGCCACAAGATCCTGCAGCAGCTTTCGGCCGACCGCCACTCGGGCGCCGCGCCCTTCCTGGAACCGGACGCCAAGAGCCAGGTCACGCTGCGCTACAAGGACGGCAAGCCCGTCGCCGCGACCGCAGTTGTCCTCTCGACCCAGCACAAGCCGGGTTATGACCAGGGCGACAAGGAAGCCGAGCTCAAGGCCTACGTGAAGAAGGTCATCTCCGACATCCTGCCCGACGGCCTGATCTCGGACGAGACCGTCTACCACATCAACCCGACCGGCACCTTCGAGATCGGCGGCCCGGACGGCGACGCTGGCCTCACCGGCCGCAAGATCATCGTCGACACGTACGGCGGTGCGGCCCCGCACGGCGGCGGCGCCTTCTCGGGCAAGGACCCGACGAAGGTCGACCGTTCGGCCGCCTACGTGACGCGCTATCTCGCCAAGAACGTCGTGGCCGCGGGCCTTGCCAAGCGCTGCACGATCCAGGTTTCCTATGCGATCGGCGTCTCCAAGCCGCTCTCGCTCTATGTCGACCTGCACGGGACCGGCACCGTCTCCGAAGAGGCGCTGGAAGCCGCGCTCACCAAGGTATCGGCCGACAAGCTGGGCGGCCTTACCCCGCGTGGCATCCGCGTGGGCCTGGGCCTCAACAAGCCGATCTACGCGACTTCGGCGGCCTATGGCCACTTCGGCCGCAAGCCCGAGGGCGAGCTGTTCCCCTGGGAGCGCACCGACCTCATCGACGATCTGAAGGCCGCGCTCGCATAACGCCAGCCGCCTTCACGCGACACACTACAGGGCCCGGCGACCGCGTGCGGTTTGCCGGGCCTCGTGCATCTGGCGTCCGCGACAGGGCGCCCTCTTCGCGCAGGGCCCGCTTTGCGCTATGGAGCCGCGCATGACGAGCACTTCCGATCTTTCCCAGCGCGAGCTACCCGCCGCCGCGCACAACGCGCCGGTCTGCGTCGCCGCGCTCTACCGGTTCGCGCCCTTTGCCGATTATGCCGCCCTGCGCGCACCGCTTGCCGCGCTGTGTGAGGAGGAGGGCATTCGCGGCACGTTGCTGCTCGCGCACGAAGGCATCAACGGCACCATTGCGGGTACGCGTTCCGGCATCGAGCGGGTCATTGCCCATATCCGCGCGCTGCCGGGCTGCGCGGATCTCGACGTCAAGTTCTCGGGCGCGCGCGAGATGCCGTTCCTGCGCATGAAGGTGCGCCTCAAGAACGAGATCGTGACCATGGGCGAGCCGGGCACCGATCCCCTCGCCTCCGTCGGCACCTACGTGGCGCCCGAGGACTGGAACGATCTCATTTCCGATCCGGACACGATCCTGATCGACACGCGCAACGATTACGAAGTGGCGATCGGCACCTTCAAGGGCGCGATCGATCCCGAGACCGCTTCCTTCCGCGAATTTCCGGGCTGGTTTCGCGAACAGCGCGCCAAGCTCCTGGGCGAAGGCAAGGACGCACCGAAGGTGGCCATGTTCTGCACAGGCGGCATCCGCTGCGAAAAGTCGACCGCGTTCCTCAAGCAGGAGGGCGTGGACGAGGTCTACCACCTCAAGGGCGGCATCCTGAAATACCTGGAGACCGTCGCACCCGAAAACAGCCTGTGGGAAGGCGAATGCTTCGTCTTCGACAACCGCGTCTCGGTCGGCCACGGGCTGCTGCAGGGCGACTACACGCTGTGCCACGCCTGCCGCCTGCCGCTGAGCGCCGAGGACCGCGCCTCCCCGCTGTTCGAGGAAGGCGTCGCCTGCCCGCACTGCCACGACGAGCGCACCGACGAGCAGCGCGAACGCTACCGCGAACGCCAGCGCCAGCAGATCCTCGCCCGGGCGCGCGGGGAGGAACATGTCGGCGCCGCGCCGCCGTCCCGGAGCGAGGACACCGATACGCCGGACGCGGCGTGACCAGTCCCGTCCCGCCTGTCCTCTACAGCTTCCGCCGCTGTCCCTATGCCATGCGCGCAAGACTGGCGCTGCGCGTCGCCGGCATCGCCTGCGAACTGCGCGAGGTGAAGCTGGCGAACAAGCCGGACGCCATGCTGGAGGCCTCGCCCAAGGGCACCGTGCCCGTGCTGGTCCTGCCCGATGGCAAGGTCGTTGAGGAAAGCCTCGAGGTGATGCACTGGGCGCTCGAACGCAGCGATCCCGAAGGCTGGCTGGAACGCGGCGATGCCCAGCTCATCGCGCGCAACGACGGCCCCTTCAAGCACGACCTCGACCGCTACAAGTACCCCGAGCGCCACGGCAGCGATCCGGAGGTCCACCGCCAAGGCGCGCTGGAAACCCTGCGCGATCTTGACGCGCGCATTGCGCTGAGCGGCCAGCTGTGCGGAGATCGCCGTGGCCTGGCCGACATGGCGATCATGCCCTTCATCCGCCAGTTCGCCGCGACCGACCGCGCCTGGTTCGATGCCCAGGACCTTCCCGCCCTGCGCGCCTGGCTCGACGGACATCTGGCATCCGAGCTCTTCACCTCGGTGATGCCCAAGTACACGCCCTGGCAGCCGGGCGATGCGCCGGTGTGGTTCGGAAAATAGGTACGAAGGATTGATCCGAGGGCCATTGCCCTCGGGCTCCCCGAACTGTCTGCCTTACCTTGCCACGCCACGTTGGCTGTGGAAGGTGAGGCCGCCCATTCTGGGGGCAAGGGGCGATGGCCCCTTGAAAAAGTCTTCTTCTCTTACGCGCCTGTCGCGATGGGACGCGCCGGATCGCTGGTCCACTCACTCCACGATCCGATGAAGACGAAAGCGCCCGGAATTCCGGCGATCTCCATGGCCAGCGCATTCTGGCAGGCAGTCACGCCCGAGCCGCACTGGAGGATCGCCGGGGCATCGCCCAGCAGCGCCTCGAAATCGGCCTTGAGTTCGGACGCCGGGCGGAAGGTCCCGTCGTCATTGAGGTTGTTCTGAAAGAAGCGGTTCTTCGCGCCCGGAATATGGCCCGAGACTACATCGTTGGGGCTAGGCTCGCCGCGAAAGCGCGCCGGGTCGCGGGCGTCGAGGATCTGGGCATCGTGCGTGTCGATGTTGGCAAGGACATCGTCCGCATCGACGGTGCCAGCCACCAGCGGCACGCCCGCCGTGAAATCGCCCTCGGCCCGTACATCGGCGGCCTTGCCCGTTTCCAGCTCGTGGCCCGCCGCGATCCAGGCATCGCGCCCGCCGTCGAGAACCGCGACTTCGGCGTGGCCCATCCAGCGCAGCATCCACCAGGCCCGCGCTGCACCCGCGTTACCCATGCCGCCGTAGGTCACGACCTGCTGGCCGTTGGAGAGACCCTGCCCGCGCAGCCACGCGGCGAAGGCCTCGCGCGTGGGCAAGGGATGCCGTCCGTTGGTGCCAGACGGCGTTCCCGACAGGTCATGCTCCAGATGTGCGTGACGCGCGCCGGGCACATGGCCGGTCTCGAACACCGCCGGACCGTTCTGTGGATGGGCGAGATCGAACGCGCAGTCGAGGATGAGGATATCGGCCTCGGCATCGAGCAAGGCCTTGAGTTCATCGGCGGAAATAAGTGTGCGGTGGGTCATTCCCGCAGGCTACCCGAGCCGGGAGCCTGCGGCCAGCGCGATTGCACGCGCCCGCCACCAGCCGCCCGGCCCATACGCTCAGGCGTCCAGAAGCGCCTCGATTTCGTCCAGGGTCTGCCCGAACCCGGCCACCAGGTCGCGATAGGGCTGGGGCGAAGCCATATCGAGCCCGGCGCGCTTCAGGATATCGGTCGGGTAGTCCGAGCCCCCGGCGCGCAGAACGCCGAGGAAATTTTCCCGCTCAGCCGTGCCGCCATCGAGCACCGAGCGCGCGAACCAGGTCCCCGCCGTGATCGAGGTCGCGTACTGGTAGACATAGAAGAAGCGGTAGAAGTGGCCGATCATCGCCCATTCCATCTCGTAGGGCGCATCGATGATGAAATCGGCGCCGTGGTAGCGCCTCAGGATCTCGCCATAGACGCGGCTGATGCTGGCGCCCGAAAGCCCTTCGCCCGCCTCGGCCATCTCGTGGATCTTCAGTTCGAACTCGGCGAACATGGTCTGGCGGTAGAAGGTACCGCGCAGGCCTTCCAGGCGCATGCCAAGGTAATAGAGCTTCTCCTCCTTCGTCTTCGCGCGTTCGAGCATGTACTCGGTCAGGAACACCTCGTTCGCGGTCGAGGCGATCTCGGCGAGGAAGGTGGGGTAGCGGGCGGTCTCATAGGGCTGGGCCTTGGCCGCGATCAGCGTGTGCATCGCGTGGCCCCACTCGTGCACGAACGTCGAGACGCCGTCGAAGCTCTCCGAGAGGTTGAGGAGGAGATAGGGGTGCACGTCGTAGACCGCCCCGTTCATGTAGGCGCCCGCGCGCTTGCCCGGCCGGGGGAAGGGATCCATCCACTTCTTCGCCGTCGCCTCACCCATCAGCCGCACGTAGTCGCGGCCCAGCGGCTTGAGCGCGTCCAAAGCAACATTGCGCATGTCGCCCAGCGTGAAGGTCCGGTCCATCTGCACCAGCGGGGGATAGATGTCGTAGTAGTGGATGTCGGGCAGCTTGAGCATCCGGCGGCGCAGCTGGAAATAGCGGTGGAGCTGCGGCAGGCCTGCGTTCACTTCGGCCACGAGGCTGCGGTAGACCCCTTCGGGAATACGGTTGGCGGCAAGCGCCATGGCAAGGCAGCTCTCGTAGCCCCGGTTCTCGGCCTCGAACACATCGCCCTTGAGCTTGGCGGCAAGCGCCGCGCCAAGCGAGCCTTCATAGCCCTTGAACGCGCTCCAGTAGCTGTCGAAGACGCGCTTGCGGTCGGCCCGGTTATCGGCGTCGCGGCTATGCGAATAGCCTTGCGCGTCCAGGCGCACCTCGCGCCCATCCGAAAGCGTGATCGTGGGCCAGGGAATGTCCGAGGCGACAAGCTGGTCGCGCACACTGCCCGGCCCTGCCAATGCTGCCGAAGCCGAGGCCAGGATCGCCTCGCCCTGATCGTCGAGAATATGCTCGGCGCGGCGCAGGGTATCGCGCAAGGGGAAGGCAAAGCGGCGCGTGAGCGTTTCGTTTTCGGCAATGAAGCGCTCGATGGTCTCCTCGCCCAGGTCCAGGACCTCCGGGTCCACCCAGGCCGTTGCCTGCCCCATCTGGCTGAACATGTCGCGCGCCTGCGCCTCGCGTTCCTGCGGGGCGGGCGCGCGCACGTCCTCGTCGGCCTGGAGCGAGGAATAGACGTAGACGCGCATCGCCTTGAGCTTGATCATCGAGATATCGTCCAGCGCACGCGCCAGCGCCTGCGCGCTCGTCCCCAGCGTCCCCTTGTAGGCAGAGAGGCGCGGCAGGGCAGCCAGCACGGCCTTGCGCGCGGCATCCCAGGCCTGGGTATCCGGGAAGAGGTCGGTCAGGTCCCAACTTGCGCCAGAACCGGCGCCCGATCCTGAGGGGACCTCCGCCCCATGCGCACCGGACGCGCCAAGGCCGGTCAGCGAGGCGGCAACGGGAAGGCTGGCGGCAAGCCCCAGGGCCTTGCGGCGGTCGAGTGCGATCATCGCGGAGAATCCTTTTCCTGCCGCGACTTGAGAATGGGGGAAGCACGGCCTGGCGCGGGAGGCTACCGCCTCGCGACGCGGATACAAGCCATGGTGTGTCGTTGGTCGATCCGGGTGGGCATTTCGTCGAAGGGCAGGTGATACTGTATCCTTATCCCCGCCCCTCGTGCGCTTTGCGCTGGACTTGGCGTCGTTCCTTGGGGAAATCCGGGACATTCCCAGGAGGAGGACCCCTGTCATGATCGCTCGCACTCCATCGCTACACGCCGTTGGCGCCGCCACGCTGGCGCTGCTTTTCGCCACCACGTCGACCATCGCCCACGCCGACGAGGGCATGTGGACTTTCGATGGATTCCCCGCCGAAAAGATGCAGGCCGACTATGGCTGGGCCCCCGACCAGGCCTGGCTGGACACCGTGCGCGCCTCGGCCGTGCGCCTTACCGGTGGCTGCTCGGCAAGCTTTGTCTCGGATGCCGCACTCATCCTCACCAACCACCACTGCGTCGCCTCGTGCCTCTACGACAACTCGACGGGCGACAACGACCTGCTTGAACACGGCTTCATCGCCGCGTCGCTGCGCGATGAAAAGAAGTGCCCGGGCCAGCAGGCCGAAGTCGTGACCAAGATCGAGGATGTGACGGGCGATGTGAAGGCGGCCATCGGCGCCCTTACCGGCGAGGCGCTGACCAAGGCGCGCGATGCGAAGATCGCCGAGATCGAGGCGGCCAACTGCACCGACACGGCGAAATTCCGCTGCCAGGTCGTCACCCTGTTCGGCGGCGGGCAGTACAAGCTCTATACCTACCGCAAGTATTCCGACGTACGCCTCGTCTGGTCGCCGGAGGACCGTGCGGCCACCTTCGGCGGCGATCCCGACAACTTCAATTTCCCGCGCTATTCGCTCGATGGCTCGTTCCTGCGCGCCTACGAGGACGGCAAGCCGGTGAAGACGCGCGCCCACCTCACCTGGAACCCGCGCACGCCCCAGGCGGACGAAGCCACCTTCGTGGTCGGCAACCCGGGTTCGACCTCGCGCCTCTATACGCTGAGCCAGCTCGCCTTCGAGCGCGAGGTGCGCCTACCGATCACCGTCGCCACGCTTTCGGAGCTGCGCGGCCGCCTGATCCGCGCGATGGAGGAAAGCCCCGAGCACGCGCGCGAGGGCCTCGACCTCCTGAGCGGCGTCGAAAACAGCCTCAAGGTCTACATCGGCCGCACCAAGGCCCTGAACGACCCCGCCTTCACCGCCAAGCTGGCCGCGGCCGAAGCGGACCTGAAGGCCAAGAGCGCCAGCAACGCCGAGATCGGCGATCCCTGGGCGCAGGTGGACGCCGCGGTCGAGGCCTACCGCACGCTCTACATCCCCTACCGCTACGATGCGCCCTCGGGCACGCTCTACAGCTACGCGCAGGCCCTCGTCATGGGGGCGACCGAACGCGCCAAGCCCAATGCCGAGCGCCTCCCCGGCTACACCGACAGCGCCCTGCCGCTGACCGAGAAGCGCCTGCTCGACGAAGCGCCGGTCTACCCCTGGCTCGACGAGTTGCAGATGGCCTGGAGCCTCTCCAAGGCGCGCGAATACCTGGGGGTCGATGATCCGCAGACCCGTTTGCTCCTTGGCAAGGAAAGCCCCGAGGGCCTGTCGGAGCGTCTCGTCACAGGCACGAAGCTCGCCGATCCGACGTACCGCAAGCAGCTGTGGGACGGGGGCCTCGCCGCGATCGAGGCCTCGGACGATCCGATGATCCAGTACGCCCTGAAACTGGACGCCAACCAGCGCGCGCTCAAGCAGAAGGTCGACGAGGCCTATGCCGGGCCGGTCACGCAGGCCGGGGCCAAGCTCGCCGACGCGCGCTTTGACGCCTATGGCGACAGCCTCTACCCCGACGCCACCTTCACCCTGCGCATCAGCTATGGCCGCGTGAAGGGCTGGACCGAGCGTGGCAACGAAGTGCCCTTCCAAACCACCATGGGCGGCACCTTCGAACGTGCGACGGGCGCCGAACCTTTCGACCTTCCAAGCCAGTTCGCGGCGAAGGAAAGCGCCATCGACAAGGCTGTGACCTATGATTTCGTGACCACCAACGACATCATCGGCGGCAATTCGGGTTCCCCGGTGATCGACAAGGCAGGCACCGTGATCGGTGCGGCCTTTGACGGCAACATCCACTCGCTGGGCGGCAACTACGGCTATGATCCGGTGCTCAACCGCACCGTCGTCGTCTCCACCGCCGCGCTCCAGGAGGCGCTGGAGACCATCTACCCGGCCCCCCGCATCGTGAAGGAACTGGCCGCAAAGTAGGACGATAATGCAGGCGCGCAGGGGCGGATTTCATCGAGGAGCCCCTTCGCGCTTGCAACCGCTGCGCTGCAGCATAGTTTCATCTCCATGACCGACTTGCTCCAGGACCTGATCGGTGAGCTGCCGAATTGGCTGCAACAAACGATCGTCGCTGTCATCGTGGCCGTTTTCGCGGTTGCGGTCGCGCTCTTCATCCACGCCCTGCTGTTCCGGCTGCTTCGGCGTTTTGCCAAGGCGAGCGAGAGCGATTCCGACAACCTGGTGGTCAAACGCCTCGCCCGGCCCAGCCGCTGGGCGCTGGTCTCCCTCGCGCTTGTACTCGCCGCGCGCGAGACGCCCGCGCTCGAAGCCATGTGGGAGCGGATCGGTGGGCTGGTCATGCCGCTCATGGTGGGCTGGATGGCGCTGGCGATCCTCAACGCCTTCGTCGAGGCCATGGTGCTGCGCGCGGACATCTCGATGGCGGACAACCGCCGCAACCGCCGCCGCCGCACGCGGCTCACCATCTTCGGGCGCATCGCGACCTTCGTGATCGTATTCCTGACCATCGGACTGATGCTGCTCTCCATTCCCGGCGTGCGCGACATCGGCGTGACGCTGATGGCCTCGGCGGGTCTTGCCGCCCTTGCCGTTGGCGCCGCCGCGCAGCCGGCTCTGAAAGCGCTGATTTCCGGCTTCCAGATGGCGCTGACCGAACCCGTCGTGATCGGCGATGCCGTGATCGTGGGCGGCGAATGGGGCTGGATCGAGGAGATCAAGACCACCTACGTCGTGGTCAAGGTCTGGGACGAGCGGCGTCTGGTCGTCCCGACCAACAAGTTCCTGGAGGAGATCTTCCAGAACTGGACCAAGACCACGTCCCAACTGATGGGCACGATCCTGCTCTACGTAGACCCGGCGACCCCGCTCGACCCGATCCGGGAGAAGTTCCTGGAGATCGTCGCGGCGAACGAGCGCTGGGACGGCCGGGTGCGCCATATGCAGATTACCGAGTTGACCCGCGATGCCATCGAGGTGCGCTTCCTGGTGACGGCCAAGGACAGCCCCACCCTCTTCGACCTGCGCTGCGATGTGCGCGAAGCCCTGATCCAGTGGCTCGCCGCCGAGATGCCCGAAGCCATCATGCGCAGCCGCCTGCTGCCCGTCGGGCCGGTCGAGACGACCCCGCTCGGCGCGCCCTCAGGCGAGGCCATGGCGCAGATGGCCGCACAGTAGGGTCTTTCCCCTATTTGCCAGATAGCGACGTTCCCGGCATGCTGCCCCGTGCGCGAAAGGGGAGCGGCAATGTGGCAAATGGCACGAAAGGCCTTGCGGGCCGCAGCGGGTCTCGCCCTTCTGGCGAGCGCCCCGCTCAATGTGACCAGCGCTGCGGACGATGTCCCGGTTTCGGACGAACTGCGCCAGCGCAGCGCGGAAATCCTCACCATCCTGAGCGGCGGCGGTGATCCCGCTACGACCTTCGCACCTTCCTTTCGCAAGGCCGTGCCCGACGCGCAGATGCAGGCCCTCATCGCCTCGCTCCAACGCCAGCTTGGCACAGCGACAGGTATCGAAAGCCTGACACCGATCGGCGAGCGCGAGGCCACCCTTCGCCTCACTTTTGCAAAGGGGACGGCGCGGGCCTGGATCGCGCTTTCCCCCCAGGCCCCGGGCCAGGTCACCGGACTACGGGTGACCGGCATCATGCCCACCGACATTGCCGGGCTTGCCAGCCTTGACGATGTGGCCGCGGCCTTTGCCGCCGCACCCGGCAAGGCAGGCTTCCTCGTACAGGATCTGGAGGAGGACAGCCCCGCCGCGGCGCTGCGCGGCGAGCGTCCGCTCGCCATTGGCTCGGCCTTCAAGCTGGTGATTCTGGCCGAACTGGTGCGCGAGATCGACAACGGCCTGCGCGAATGGTCCGACACGATCACGCTGGGGGGCAGGGAACTTCCCGCAGGGGGCTTTCGCGCCATGCCGCCGGGCACGCAGGTTTCACTGCGCCTGCTCGCCGAGGAGATGATCCGGGTGAGCGACAATTCCGCAACCGACGTGCTCCTCACCGAACTTGGCCGCACCCGCATCGAGGCCATGCAGGCCCGCATCGGGTTCGCCCATGGCGCCCGCAACATACCCTTCCTCTCGACAATGGAAGCCTTCAAGCTGAAAGGCGTCGAGGGGGGCGCCTTGGGCCGACGCTACCTGGCGCAAGACACCGAAGGACGGCGCGCCATGCTCGTAGGCGACGTCGCCAATATGCCCGGCCGCGCGGTGGGCGATCTCTTCGCCGACGGGCGCCCCGTCATGATCGAGCGCCTGGAATGGTTCGCCTCGCCCGCTGACCTCGCGCGCGCGATGCGCTGGTTCAAGGGGCGCAAGGACAGCGTGAACGGCCAGGAGGCGCTGCGCATCCTCGCACTCAATCCGGGCCCTGCGGCGAGCTTGGCAGGAGAGGTATCCTACGCCGGCTTCAAGGGCGGATCGGAACCCGGCGTCCTCAACATGACCGTCCTGCTCGAAGATCGGGCCGGGCGCTGGATGGTGGTGACAGCCAGCCTCAACAATCCGCGCGCGGGCGTGGACGAAGCGCGCTTCCACGCCTTGTTGACGCGCGCACTCGAACTGGCAATCAAAGACTGATTGCAATTCAGCCTTGCGCAAGGTCAGGGGCTTAGGCAGCACAGGATCATGTCCGGTTTCCCGCGTGCTCCCAGAGCCTTCCTTCTCGCCCTTGCCCTCCTTCCGCTCGCCAGCGGCTGCGGCGCCGAGGCGGCTCCCGCCCCTGTCTGCGGCTTCACGATCGAGGAGAGCTTCCCCCACGATCCCGAAGCCTTCACGCAAGGGCTCTTCTTCGCCGACGGTGTTCTCTACGAAAGCACAGGCCGCAAAGGTCAGTCGCGCGTCTTCAAGCGCACCTTGCAAAGCACGACCCCGCTCGTCGAAGGCGCCCTTGACCCGACCTTCTTCGGCGAAGGAAGCGTTGCCTGGGGCGACCAGGTCATCAGCCTCACCTGGCGCGACGGCATGGCCTATCGCTGGGACCGCACGACGCTCAAACCCATCAAGCTCTTCCCCGTCACAGGCGAGGGCTGGGGCCTTACCATCCACGAAGACACGATCTACCAGAGCAACGGATCCAGCCGCCTCACCTTGCGCGATCCGGAAACCTTCGCGTCGACCGGCACGCTCGAGGTGACCGACGAAGGACGCCCGGTCGCACGGCTCAACGAGCTGGAATGGATCGACGGAGAGATCTGGGCAAACGTCTGGATGTCCGAGCGGATCGCCCGCATAGATCCTGAAACAGGCGTCGTGAAAAGTTGGGTGGACCTCTCCGGCCTTACCGCGAAGAGCGGCGCACGCACCGCCGACGATGTCCTCAACGGTATCGCCTGGGACGCGAAGAAGGACCGCATCTTCGTGACGGGCAAGAACTGGGACACGCTCTACCAGATCACGCCGGACTGTCCGTGAAGGTATAAGAGATTCAAGGGGCCATCGCCCCTTGCCCCCAAAATGGGCGACCTCACCTTTCCCAGCCAAGGTGGCCGCGAAAGATAAGGTCGACAATTTGGGGAGCCCGAGGGCGATGGCCCTCGGAAACCCTTTTCTACCCGTGCTTCAATTCCCGCGTGGACTCGACCATGCCCGGCGCAATGAAGCCCAGCGGCGCCACCTCCATCGCGCGCTTCTTCAGCTCGCTCTGCATCTTGGCATACTCCTCCTCCATCTCGGCCGAGACCGAGGCGCGGCTGTCTTCAAGAGCGTCCTCGAAGTCGGCCATGGTGACCTTGTCGACCTGGGCGCCTTCGCGGCGGATCGCGAGGAGGCCTGCGCGGCGCACCACGTCCTCGAGGTCCGCACCGGTGTAGCGCTCGGTCCGCTCGGCGATGGCATCGAGCGACACGTCCTCAGCCAACGGCATGGCCTCGGTGTGAATTCCCAGGATATGCGCACGCCCTGCCGTATCGGGCGTGCCGACGTAGACCAGTTCGTCAAAGCGGCCGGGGCGCAGCAGTGCCGGGTCAACGAGGCCCGGACGGTTGGTCGCGCCCACCAGGACCACCGACTGCAGTTCCTCCATGCCGTCCATTTCGGCGAGGATCGTGTTCACGACGCGCGCGGTCACCTGCGGCTCACCAAGCCCGCCGCCCATGCCGCGCGCCGGCACAAGGCTGTCGATCTCGTCGATGAAGATGACGCATGGCGCGACCTGGCGGGCGCGGGCAAAGAGGCGGGCGATCTGCTGCTCGCTCTCTCCGTACCACTTGGAGAGCAGGTCGGAGGACTTGATCGAGATGAAGTTGGCCTCGGCCTCCTTGGCGACCGCCTTGGCCAGCAACGTCTTGCCCGTGCCCGGAGGGCCATAGAGCAGAAAACCCTTGGCCGAGCGGATACCCAGCTTGTGGAACGCGGCCGGGTTCTTGAGCGGCAGCTCGATCCCTTCCTTGAGGCGCGTCTGCGCGGCATCGAGCCCGCCGATGTCGTCCCAACCAATATTCGGGACCTGCACCATGACCTCGCGCATCGCCGAGGGCTGCACGCGCTTGAGCGCCGCAATGAAGTCGTCGCGCTCGACCGACAGGTTTTCGAGCACTTCAGGCGGAATGGCGCGGGCTTCCAGGTCCAGCTTCGGCATGATCCGGCGCACCGCCTCGATCGCGGCTTCGCGGGTGAGCGCGGCGAGATCCGCGCCGACGAAGCCGTGCGTGGTGCGCGCCAGTTCCTTGAGGCTCACTTCCTTGCCCAGCGGCATGCCGCGGGTGTGGATGGTGAGGATTTCGCGGCGCCCCCGCTCGTCGGGCACGCCAATCACGATCTCACGGTCGAAGCGGCCGGGACGGCGCAGCGCCTCATCGATGGCATCGGGACGGTTGGTGGCCGCGATCACGACAACATGGGCGCGGCTGTTCAGGCCATCCATGAGCGTAAGCAGCTGGGCGACAAGGCGCTTCTCCGCCTCGCCGTGGACCTGATCGCGCTTGGGGGCGATCGAATCGATCTCGTCGATGAAAACAATCGCGGGCGCGGCCTTGGTGGCCTCTTCGAACACCTCGCGCAGCGCCTTTTCGCTGTCGCCATAGCCCGAACCCATGATTTCAGGGCCGTTGATCGAGAAGAAGTTGGCCTCGCTCTCGTTGGCAACCGCCTGGGCAAGGCGGGTCTTGCCGGTCCCCGGAGGTCCGTGCAGCAACACACCCTTGGGCGGGGCAACGCCAAGGCGGGTGAAGAGCTCGGGATAACGCAGCGGCAGTTCGACCATCTCGCGCAGCTGGCGGATGGTGTCCTCCATCCCGCCGACATCGTCGTAATTGACATCGCCGCGCGGCTCGTGCGCCTCCTCGAAGGTCTCGCGCAGCTCGACCTCGGTGTTCTCGTCAATGTGGACGATCCCGCGCGGGGTGGTCGAGACGACGTTGAGACGGATCTGGGTCAGCGAATAGGCGGGCGCATTGAACATGCGCCGCAGCTGCGGGGGAATGTCCGCCACCTGCTGCTGCCCGGCCGTGGCGACAAGATCGCCCTGCACCATCGGGCGCTGGAAGAAGTTGCGCTTGAGCGCAATGGACGGCCCCTGCAGGCGCATGTCCTTCTGCGCGGGCGCGAAGACGACACGCTGGGCGGGGCGCGATTCGGCCTTGCGCACGGTGACATGATCGCCCGAGCCCACTTCGGCGTTGCCGCGCTGGAGGCCATCAAGACGTATGACGGAGAGGCCTTCGTCCTCCGGAAAGGCCAGAACGGCGCGCGCGACGGTGACCGATTTTCCGGTCACTTCGAGAACGTCCCCCTCCATGGCCCCGATGGCGGAGAGCGCTTCGCGGCTGAGCCGGGCAATCCCCTGGCCGCTTTCTTCCTGACGTCCGGCCGCAACCTGCAGCCGCACCGTGCGATCCTCGACCCTTGATTCGGCGTCGACCATGTCTGTCCTTTCCAAGAACGGCCCGCGCGCCTCGCCTGTCCTTCGGCCAAGGCACGCGACCTCACGTGTTTCACGGATAGGAATTAGGAACGGGCCCACGCGATTTCAAACCGTTGGCCAGCAACAGCTCCGGTTGATCGCCCCGAATGCACGCGTGTTAAGCAGACAAAAAAAGACCCGGACGTTGCCGACCGGGTCGTGGAAGTTTTGGGAGAGGATGCCTGAAAGGCACGTTCCTTATGACCCGAATCGGGGTGTTGTGCAAGTGCGAAATAGCGCGTTCGCGATGCATAGGGAGCAAGGTGAATTGCACTACGCGCAATAAACAGATGCAATTAGCGGTACCTCTGGACGCAAATCCGCCATTCCAATTCCTGAATCAACCTTCATGATATTGCTTCACTCACAACTCGCCGAATGTCTCATAGTGCTCGCACCGAACGGACTATGCTGCACTGCGGAAATTATTGAGCTTCCATGAAAAATGGCGGATTCAATTGTGCTAACGCTACCATTTGTGGGAGCGAGAATCGCGCAGATGCCATAGGTAGGTCAGCACCAGAAACGGCGCCGATCCCCCATGGGATGGCGCCGCTTGGTCCGAGTTTCAGGTCCGCGTTGAAACGGACGTAGGCTCAGTGGGCCAGGAGCAGAGCCGGCGCGGTTTCCTCTTCGAGGAAATAGGCGGTCACCCCGCCGAAGAGGAACTCACGGAAACGGCTCTTACCGTAGGCACCCATGACAAGCAGCTCGGCGTGGGCCTGGTTGACCGCGACGGCCAGCGTTTCCTCGGTCGACCCGCGACGCTCGTGCTCTTCGAGCTCGGCGTGGATGCCGTGGCGCGAGAGGTAACGCAGCGCGTCGGTCGCGGGAAAACCACCCGACTTTTCGGCCACCGTCACGACCTTCACCATCTGGCAGTCCCCCAGCAGCGGCACCGAGGCGCGCAGCGCAGCGGCCGCCTGCTCACCACCGTCCCAGGCGATGCAGGCCCGGCGGATCGGGAACTCGAGCGGCTTGTCGTCGGCCAGCACGAGGACCGGGGTCGCCGACACCAGCGCCAGTTCGCCCGCCAGGCCACTCGAGCGCGAAAGAATGGTCACGTCCGAGAGGCGCGCAATGCTGCCCAGCGCGCTGACCGGATCGTCCTCGCTGCGCAGGACATCGAAGGAGACATCGTTGCGCGAAAGCTTCGTCTCGATCTCGCTGGCCGAAGCATCGTCCTCGGCCCGCGCCTTGTCGAGCGCCTCGGAGATCACGTAGCTGCCCCCCATCGGGTCCATCGCGATATAGCGCGCGACCGGGGTGTCGACGAGCGCGGTAACATGGCCGCCCGTCTTGCGGGCGAGGTTGAGGGCGGTTTCGATGCGGGCATCATTGCCCGGCTTGCGATCCGCATTGACGAGTATCGAGCGCATAGTCTGGTCTCCCGTTGGCCCGCCCAGTCTAGGGCAAGGTTTCCTCTTCACCATGACGAAGATCAAACATCGCCTTGATAATCAAGGTTCGAATTGGAAACTGTTCAAGTCCGCGCGCTTTCCGGCCGCCGTCCTTCTGTGCCCGGCTCGATCCGCAGCGAGGCCGCGCGCGCGAAGAGATCGAGGATGATGGGATCGCGCTCCTGCGCGCGAATGGCCGCCTCGAAGTGGACGACATGTTCAGGGCGCGGCAGGAATTCGGCCAGTTCCCCGCGGGCAAGCTGGCTGCGGATCATCGTCTCGGGCAGGACCGCCGCCCCCCTCCCCTGTGCGACGATCTCGATCAGCATGCGCACATTGTTGCAGGTGTGAAGCGTGGGACGGGTGCGCCCGGCCGCCTCAAGCGTGGCCAGGGTCACGCGGTGCAGGGGCGAGTGGTCGGGCAGCGACCAGATCGGCAGGTCGGGCGTCTCGGGCCCGGCGCGCGTCACCTCAGGGCTCGCCGCCCAGACCAGCGCCACCGAGCCGATGGGCGCTGTGCGGATAGCGGGGCTGGCAACGGGCCCGGCCAGAAACACGATGTCGCGCGTGCCGCCCAGAAGCTGCTGCATGAGCCGAGCGGTCAGGTCGAGCTCGATCTCCATGGTGACCCCCGGGCGCTCGCGCTCGATCGCCTGGACCCAGGCGGGCAGGCAACTCGCCGCCGCGATCTCGCCCGATCCGATCCGGACCGCGCCCGCTGCCCCTGCAAAATCGCTGGCTTCCAGGAGAGCCTTTTCCAGATCGTGGCACAAGGGCTCGCACTGCTGAATCAGGCGCCGGCCACGCGTGGTGAGAACCATTCGGCGTCCCTCACGTTGGAACAGCGAGAGGCCCAGTTGCTCCTCGATCTCGCGCACACGCGCCGAGATCGCGGGCTGGGTGGTGTTGAGGCGCTGGGCGGCCGCGGCGAACGTGCCCAGCCGATCGATCCACATCAGCGTTTCAAGGTGAAAGAGCGCGATCCGTTTCATAACGAACGCATATCATAATCCATAAAAATTAATCGCTATTTGTGATGCGAGCGGCGCGGTAGGCTCCCGCGCGGAAGTTGGAGAAGGAAATCCATGAAAAAGCTCTACCCCAGCGCGGAGGCCGCGCTTGATGGCCTGCTGTCGGACGGCATGTTGATCGCCAGCGGCGGCTTCGGCCTTTGCGGCATCCCCGAGCGCCTGCTCGACGCCATTCGCGATGCGGGCGTGAAGGACCTGACCTTCGCCTCGAACAACGCGGGCATCGACAACGAAGGCATCGGCAAGCTGCTGCGCACCAAGCAGGTCAAGAAGATGATCTCGTCCTACGTGGGCGAAAACAAGGAGTTCGAGCGCCAGTTCCTCTCGGGCGAGCTGGAAGTCGAGTTCTGCCCCCAGGGCACGCTGGCCGAGCGCATGCGCGCCGGCGGCGCAGGCATCCCCGGCTTCTACACCAAGACCGGCGTTGGCACGCAGGTTGCCGAGGGCAAGGAAGTCAAGGAGTTCGGCGGGCAGGAATATATCCTGGAGGAAGGCATCTTCGCCGATCTCGCCGTGGTCAAGGCCTGGAAGGCGGACGAGAGCGGCAACGTGATCTTCCGCAAGACCGCGCGCAACTTCAACGTGCCCGCCGCTACGTGTGGCAAGGTCTGCGTGGTGGAAGTGGAGGAAATCGTGCCGACCGGCTCGCTCGATCCCGACCACATTCACCTGCCCGGCGTCTATGTGCAGCGCCTCGTGCTCGGCGCGCCCTACGACAAGAAGATCGAATTTGTGACGACCCGCGAAAGGGAGGCCGCCTGATGCCCTGGAACCGTAACGAAATGGCCGCGCGCGCGGCCAAGGAGCTGGAAGACGGCTTCTACGTGAACCTCGGGATCGGCATTCCCACGCTCGTCGCCAACTACGTGCCCGAGGGCATGACGGTGACGCTGCAGTCGGAGAACGGGATGCTGGGCATCGGCCCCTTCCCCTATGCCGGTGAAGAAGATCCCGACCTCATCAACGCGGGCAAGCAGACCGTCAGCGAACTGCCGCAGACGGCCTATTTCGACAGCTCGACGAGCTTTGGCATGATCCGAGGCGGGCACATCAACCTTGCCGTTCTGGGCGCCATGGAAGTGGCCGAGAACGGCGACATCGCCAACTGGATGATCCCGGGCAAGATGATCAAGGGCATGGGCGGCGCGATGGATCTTGTCGCGGGTGTGCAGAAGATCATCGTCGTGATGGAGCACTGCGCGAAGTCGGGCGATTCCAAGTTCATCCCCGAATGCACCCTTCCGCTGACGGGCAAGAACGTGGTCGACATGATCGTCACCGACCTTGCCGTGTTCCAGCGCCCGGACCACGACAGCCCGTTCCAGCTGGTGGAACTCGCGCCGGGCGTCACCGCCGAGGAAGTGGCCGAAAAAACCACGGCGAAGTACGAAGTCGCGCTCTGATCGAGCGTACAAATGGACGAGCGGCCACCAGGCCCACCCCGTCCATGCACGTGTCAGGGCGTCAGCAGCGAGGGGCCCAGCCCTCGTTGCGGCGCCCCAGCGCGATCCTGCGGTTTATTCCGCATGGCGAATCGGCCGCCCCGGCGACCTTGCCGCCTGTTCCGGCATCCCTACATCGGGAGAATGCCTGAACAGGCGTGACGCACAAACCGGAGTTGCCCGACCATGACCGATATCGCCACCATTCCCCTGACCCGGATCGACGGCACGCCGGACACCCTGAGTGCCCATGAAGGCAAGGTGCTGCTCGTCGTGAACGTCGCCTCCAAGTGCGGCCTGACCCCGCAGTACGAGGGCCTTGAAGAACTGTTCCAGCAGTACAAGGACAAGGGCCTGGAGATCCTGGGCTTCCCCGCCAACGACTTCGGCGCGCAGGAACCCGGCAGCCACGAGGAAATCGCCGAGTTCTGCAAGCTGAACTACGGCGTCTCCTTCCCGCTCTTTGCCAAGGCCGACGTGACCGGTGCGGACATGCAGCCGCTCTACAAGGAGCTGACGCAGGCGCATCCGACCAAGCAGGGCCCGGCCGAGGAATTTCGCGAACGCCTGCGCGGCTTTGGCCGTACCCCCACCGAGGACCCGGACGTGCTGTGGAACTTCGAGAAGTTCCTTGTCTCCAAGGACGGCAAGGTCGTGGACCGCTTCGCGCCGGGCGTCGAGCCCAAGGACCCCGCGCTGGTTTCGGCGATCGAGGCGGAATTGGCGAAGTAGGAAGATCCAAGGGGCCATCGCCCCTTGACCCCAAAACGGGCGGCCTCACCTTTCTGCGCCGCCGCGGCGCGAGAGCGGTGAGGTCGACAGTTCGGGGAGCCCGAGGGCGATGGCCCTCGGATTCTCCCTTTTTTCCGGCTTAGTGCGCCGCGCCCCAGCTTGGGCCCGAGCCGATCTCCACGCCCAGCGGCACGGTCAGTTCCACGGCCGGGCCTGCGGCTTCGGCCATGACCTTCTCGATTACCTTCGAAGCGGCTTCGACATCGCCTTCGGGCAATTCGAAGACGAGTTCGTCGTGTACCTGCAGCAGCATGCGCACGTGGCCAAGGCCTGCGTCTTCCAGTGCCGGAGTCATGCGCGCCATGGCGCGCTTGATGATGTCGGCGCAGGTGCCCTGGATCGGCGCGTTGATCGCGGCGCGCTCGGAGCCCTGACGCTCGTTCCCGTTCTTGGAGTTGATGCGCGGGAACCAGGTCTTGCGAGCAAAGAGCGTTTCCGAATAGCCGCGCTCGCGCACGCCTTCCAAGGTCGAGACAATGTACTTCTGGATGCCCGGGAAGCGCTCAAAGTAGCGGTCGATCATCGCCTGCGCCTCATCGGCATCGGTACCCAGGCGCCCGGCAAGGCCCCAGCGCGAGATACCGTAGAGGATCGCGAAGTTGATCGTCTTGGCCCGCCCACGTGTCTCGCGGGTCACTTCCCCGAACAGCTCGGTCGCGGTGCGCGCGTGGATGTCCTCACCCTTCTCGAAGGCTTCCTTCAAGCTGGGGACGTCGGCCATGTGCGCGGCGAGGCGCAGCTCGATCTGCGAGTAGTCGGCCGCAAGCAGGACATTGCCCTCCTCGGCCACGAAGCAATCGCGGATCTGACGGCCGATCTCGGTGCGGATCGGGATGTTCTGCAGGTTGGGATCGGTCGAGGACAGGCGTCCGGTCTGCGCGCCGACAAGGCTGTAGCTGGTGTGGACGCGGCCCGTCCTGGGGTTGATCGCGGCCTGGAGCGCCTCGGTATAGGTTGAGCGCAGCTTGGAAAGCTGGCGCCATTCCAGAACCTTGGTCGCAACCTCCGCGCCCTCTTCGGCGAGGCGTTCGAGCACCGACTGGTCGGTCGAGTACTGGCCCGACTTGCCCTTCTTGCCCCCCTTGTAGCCCAGCTTGTCGAACAGGATCTCGCCCAGCTGCTTGGGGCTGCCGATGGTAAATTCCTGTCCCGCGGCCTCGTGGATATCCTTTTCCAGCGCACCGATGGTCTCGGCGAACTGGGCCGAGAGCCCGGCCAGCTTCTCACGGTCGACCTTGATGCCATGGCGCTCCATCTGGGCGACGACCGGGATCAGCGGGCGATCCACCTTCTCATAGATGCGCGTGCCGCCTTCCTCGGAAAGGCGCGGCTTCAGGAGGCTGTGGAGGCGCCAGGTCACGTCCGCGTCCTCGGCGGCGTAGTGGGTCGCCTTGTCGAGCGGGACCTCGCCGAAGGGGATGGCCTTCTTGCCCGTGCCGCACACGTCCTTGAACGCCATCGGCTTGTGGCCAAGATGGCGCTGTGAAAGCTCGTCCATGCCATGGCCACCGCCCACACCATCGGTGCCGCGTCCGGCATCGAGGCAGAAGCTCTCGATCATGGTGTCATCGATGGGAGCCACCATGATCCCGTAACGGGCGAGCACGTTGATGTCGTACTTGATGTTCTGGCCGATCTTGAGAACCGCATCGTCCTCCAGCAGCGGCTTCAGGAGCGCGATAGCGGTGTCCATGTCCACCTGTGGCGGCTTCTCGGCGAACATGTCGCTGCCGCCATGGCCGAGCGGAATGTAGCAGGCCTCGTTGGGACCGATGGCCAGGCTCACACCGACAAGATCGGCCTGCATCGCCTCCAGCGCCGAGGTCTCGGTATCGACGGCCAGGATATGCGCGGCCTGCGCCTTCTTCACCCAGGCTTCGAGCGCCTCTTGCGTCTGCACGCATTCGTAGGCCGCGTAGTCCACAGCCGGCATCTCGGGGAGCGACTGGCGTGCCGCGCCCTCGGCCGGCCCGGCCCCAGCATTCTGCGCCTTGGCCGGGTTGAGATCGGTCGCCTTGGACGGGCTGCCGTTGCCGGTTTCGAGACGCTTCAGGAGGCTGGTAAAGCCGTGCTTGCCCAGGAACTCGGCGAGCGGTTCGGGCGGAATGGTATTGAGCTTGACCTCGTCGAGCGCCATCGGCAGCGCGCAGTCTTCCTTGAGCGCGACAAGGACACGGCTGAGGCGGGCCTGCTCGGCCTGCTCGATCAACCGCTCCTTGAGCTTGGACTTCTTCATGTCGGGCGCGGCGGCCAGCACGCTTTCCAGGTCGCCATGCTCCTGGATGAGCTTGGTCGCGGTCTTGGGGCCGACGCCGAACACGCCCGGCACGTTGTCGACCGCATCTCCCATGAGCGCGAGCACGTCGCCCACCTTGTCGGGGGTGACGCCGAACTTCTCCTCGACCTCGGGGATGTCGATGCGCAGGTTCTTCATCGTGTCGAGCATGTCGACCTTGCCGCCGCCTTCGCCGCACGTGCCGACCAGCTGCATGAGGTCCTTGTCCGAGGAGACGATGGTGACGTCCCAGCCCTCACGCGCCGCAGCGCGCGCGTAGGAGGCGATGAGGTCATCCGCCTCGTAGCCCTGCTCCTCGATACACGGCAGCGAAAAGGCGCGCGTTGCATCGCGGATCAGCGGAAACTGGGGCACAAGGTCCTCGGGCGGCGGGGGACGGTTGGCCTTGTAATCCTCGTAGATGTCGTTGCGGAACGACTTGCTGCCCGCATCGAGGATCACCGCCATGTGCGTGGGCCCTTCGGCCTTGTCGAGGTCCTCGGCCAGCTTCCACAGCATCGTGGTGTAGCCGTAGACCGCGCCCACGGGCGTGCCTTCCGGGTTCGTGAGCGGGGGAAGACGGTGGTAGGCGCGGAAGATGTAGGCCGATCCGTCGACGAGGTAGAGATGCTGCTTTGGCTCCATGAACAGGGCTCTAGCAGCGCTTTGCCCGAAGGTCAGCAGGCAGGCGCGCTGGGCCGTGCAAAAGCCTCCGATCAGCGCCCCTCACGCGGCTCCCCGACAAAAACCTTCGCCCTGCCGCGGGAACCTTTGCTCTATGCACATGTTGGTTGACGAGTGCTTGAACGGGGCGCCCGTGACTTCTAGCGAACGGACGAAGTCGTCTCCTGAAGGCTTAGGAACACGCTGTAATGGCGTGCCGGATACCGGAAGTAACAAAGAGGGAATACTGAGAGATGCGCAAGATTCTGATTGCCACCACCACTGCCGTCGCCGCGCTTTCGCTGGCCGCCTGCTCGGAGCAGACCGAAGACGCCACCGAAGCCGCAGCCTCGTCGGCTGCCGACGACATGGGCTCCTACGCCGACCAGGCCGGCGAAGAGATGGACGCGATGGGCGACTCGATGGAAGACGCCACCAACGACGCGGGCGCAGCCATGGACGAGGCCGGTGACGATGTCGAAGACGCAGCCGCCAATGCCGCTTCGGACGCCGAAGCCGCGGCCAATGACGCCGCCAACGAGATGGCCGACCACACCGACGGCGATCCCAGCACCAACTGATCGCGACAGGGGCCTCAACACCCCTGCTGCCACTCGGCAAGTTACGAAACGGGCGTTCGGAGAGATCCGGGCGCCCGTTTTGGCTTCCCGACAAAGGTCAGAGTGGGAGGTGCCGGAAGGAACTGGATTTCCAAGGGGTCATCACCCCTTGCCCCCGAAATCGGCAACCGCATGGCTCTCAGCCACCGCAGCGCGTAAAGGGTGAGCTCGACATTGTGGGGAGCCCGAGGGCGATGGCCCTCGGACCTGCTTTTTTGACTAACTCAGTTTGGGCAGGAGGGCCTGAAGCCCAAAAATCAGCGCGAGGCGACGGCGCGCGCGCCGCGGGCCTCGGTCAGGTAGCCGTTGTAGACGGTGCGCGCGATGCTCGCGATGCGGGCCTCGCGATTGGGGCGGCTGCCCTGTCCGGTCACGTAGATGGCAACGGCGAAGACATCGCCATTGGGCGTCTCGACGATGCCCACGTCGCTCGACGTGTTGTGGAGCGAGCCGGTCTTGTGATGGATCATCGCACCATCGGGAATGCCAGCGGGAATGCGGCGGCGGCCGGTCACGCAGCGGCCCATGATCGCGATCAGGGTGTCGCGGCTGCGCTTGCTCAGCCACTGGCCTTCGTAAAGCCCGCGCAGCAGCGTCACCATCGCCATGGGCGTCGCGCTGTCGCGCTTGTCGATCACGTTGGCAGGGTCCAGCGCACCATCGTCGCGCACGAGCGTCGCGATATCGCGATCCAGGTGCCAGTCCTCGATGCCCGCCCGGCGCACCCAGGCGTTGACGGCATCGGGCCCGCCCACCACGCGCAGAAGGCCGTCGGTCGCGTAGTTGTTCGAGCGCGTCAGCATGAGCTCGAGCAGCTTGGCGGCGGTCAGGTACTGGCCTTCGCGAACCGGCGCGACAGCCGAGGAAAACGGCTTGGAAGAAACCGGGATCAGCATCGGGAATTCGCTGGTGAGCGTCCACTTGCCCTTGTCCACGCCTTCCAGGAACGTCGCGGCAATGGCGATCTTGCTGGTACTGGCCATCGGGAAGCGCTGGTCGCCCAGCACATCGAGCGTGCGACCCGTGCGCAGGTCCACCGCAGCCACGCCAATGCGCCCGTTCGAGGCTTCAGCAGCGGCGGCCAGCTGGCGCTCGAACATCGTCGAGTAGACCGGCGGCCCGCGCATCTCGGTGCCGAAAAGCGAATCGAACGAGGTCTGGACGGTCCCGACGTTGTCGGCGTGTGCGGGAGCCAGAGGCACCACGCTGGCCACGGCCAACGCCGCGAACGATAGAAGTCGCCCCGTGCCCAAGCGGCACTGCGAAAGGAGTTTGCCTGCCCTGATCATGCGAAACCCATCCTAGTCGTAACCACCTGATGACAGGTTAACACAGGTTCGACCAAACGCCACGAGCGCTCGACGAAGCGCATGGGGCGTGCGAGCAATTGCGCGCTTGTGAAGTTTCGTGTCGCCTTGTGGTCGCAAAAGACCCCTTTAACGCCTCAATCGCACAGGCTCGCGATTCGCATGGAGCCGCTGGGGGCCGCAGGACCGTCAAGAGAAGTAGGAAGAAGATAACCGAGGGCCATCGCCCTCGGGCTCCCCATACTGTCTGCCTCACCTTGCGCGCGCTGCGGTGGCCGAGAGAGGCTAGGTCGTCGATTCCAGGGTCAAGGGGCGATGGCCCCTTGAAAAAGGTCGTGCTTCCCGAAGGCCTGCTCGAACTCTCCAACCTGACCCGAGACCCGCACAACGAAAAGGGCCGGGAAGATTACTCTTCCCGGCCCCTTCATGTTCAGCGCGTAGCTGGGACAGGTCGGCTTAGAAGCCGCCCATGCCGCCCATGCCACCCATGCCGCCCATGCCGCCCATGTCGGGCATGGCCGGGCCGCTGCCCTTGTCTTCCGGAGCGTCGCAGATCGCGGCTTCGGTGGTGATCAGCAGGCCAGCGACCGAAGCGGCGTCCTGCAGCGCGGTGCGCACGACCTTGGTCGGGTCGATGACGCCGGCGGCCACGAGGTTCTCGTAGACGTCGGTGGCGGCGTTGAAGCCCTGGGTCTCGTCGTCTTCACGCAGCAGGTTGCCGGTGACAACCGCGCCGTCGAAACCGGCGTTGGTCGCGATCTGACGGGCCGGAGCCATGATCGACTGACGCACGATGTCGACACCGCGGGTCTGGTCGTCGTTCTCGCCCTTGAGGCCTTCGAGAGCCTTGGTGGCGTAGAGAAGCGCGGTACCGCCACCGGGGACGATGCCTTCTTCCACGGCTGCGCGGGTCGCGTGCAGCGCGTCGTCGACGCGGTCCTTGCGCTCCTTCACTTCGACTTCCGAAGCACCGCCGACCTTGATGACAGCGACGCCGCCAGCCAGCTTTGCAAGGCGCTCCTGAAGCTTCTCACGGTCGTAGTCCGAGGTGGTGATCTCGATCTGCGAGCGGATCTGCTCGACGCGGGCCTTGATCTCTTCGGCCGAACCCGCACCATCGACGATGGTGGTGTTGTCCTTGTCGATCGTGACGGTCTTGGCTTCGCCAAGCATCGGCAGCGTGACGTTCTCGAGCTTGATGCCGAGGTCTTCCGAGACCATTTCGCCGGCAGTCAGCGTGGCGATGTCGCCGAGCATGGCCTTGCGGCGGTCGCCGAAGCCCGGAGCCTTGACGGCTGCAACCTTGAGGCCGCCGCGCAGCTTGTTGACGACGAGCGTGGCGAGCGCCTCACCCTCGATGTCCTCGGCGATGATCAGGAGCGGACGGCCCGACTGAACAACGGCTTCGAGGATGGGAAGGATCGACTGCAGGTTCGACAGCTTCTTCTCGTGGATGAGAATGTAGGGGTTGTCGAGCTCGACGGTCATCTTCTCGGGGTTGGTGACGAAGTACGGCGAGAGGTAGCCGCGGTCGAACTGCATGCCTTCAACGACATCGAGTTCGAAGTCGAGGCCCTTGGCCTCTTCCACGGTGATCACGCCTTCCTTGCCGACCTTTTCCATGGCTTCGGCGATCTTCTCGCCGACTTCCTTGTCGCCATTGGCCGAGATCACGCCGACCTGCGCCACTTCGGAGTGACCGGTGACGTCACGCGAACGGCTCTTGAGGTTCTCGACGACCTTGCCGACCGCGAGGTCGATGCCGCGCTTGAGGTCCATCGGGTTCATGCCCGCGGCAACCGACTTCATGCCTTCGCGCACGATGGCCTGGGCCAGAACGGTGGCGGTGGTGGTGCCGTCACCGGCCGCGTCGTTGGCCTTCGAGGCCACTTCGCGGATCATCTGGGCGCCCATGTTCTCGAACTTGTCCTTGAGTTCGATTTCCTTGGCGACCGAAACACCGTCCTTGGTGATGCGGGGCGCGCCGAAGCTCTTCTCGATGACGACGTTGCGGCCCTTGGGGCCCAGCGTCACCTTGACGGCGTTGGCGAGGGTGTCGACACCGGCGAGGATGCGCTCACGGGCGTCGCGCGAGAACTTTACGTCCTTGGCTGCCATTTTGGTATTCCTTTCAGGATATCAGGTAGAAGAAGAAAGCGATGCTCAGCCGATGACGCCGAGGATGTCGCTTTCCTTCATGATGAGCAGGTCTTCACCGTCGACCTTGACCTCGGTGCCCGACCACTTGCCGAAGAGCACGCGGTCACCGACGGCGACGTCGGGGGCGACGAGCTTGCCGTCAACGACGGCGCCCTTGCCGACCGAGACGATTTCGCCTTCAGCGGGCTTTTCCTTGGCGCTGTCGGGGATGATGATGCCACCGGCCGTCTTTTCTTCGGCCTCGACGCGGCGCACGAGAACACGGTCGTGCAGCGGACGGAAAGTCATGGGAATCTCCCTTAAGTCCTATGAACAGGCAAAAACTGGTTTTGGCACTCTCAGGCAGAGAGTGCCAACGCGGCCGGATATGGTCACAGCCCCAGTTGGCGTCAAGCAGGTGGGAGGCAATTTTTTTCAAGCGGCGGAAACGTCGCCCGGGCGGTAACGAGGCGCGGCTCGGTACAGCATCATGGAAACACGCGTGTGTTACCGTGCGATGGCACCTAGCAGTCCGAAACGACCGCGCCAATGCCAGCGCGCCATGAGCAGAGCCGCCGCCACGCTCAGTCCCACGGCAAGACCGATCCAGATGCCTACGCCCTGGAACGGGGTGAACAGGCCGAGCACGGCCGAGACGGCGAATCCGGCGGCCCAGTAACTCACAACCGCAATACCCATGGGCACGCGCGTGTCCTGGATGCCGCGCAGCGCACCCGCCGCCACGGCCTGGAGTGCATCGGTAAACTGGAAGGCGGCCGCCACGACCAGATAGCGCAGCGCAAAGCCGACCATGATCGCGTTCGCCGGATCGTTCACATCGACATAAGCCCGCAGCACCAGACGCGGGAAAGCGAGAATGATGCCCGAGGTCACCGCCGCAAAGACGAGGCACACCAGAAGAGATGCGCGTCCCGCGGCCGCGACGCCCGCCACGTTGGCCGCGCCGTAGTGGTAGCCCACGCGGATGGTTGCGGCCTGCCCGATGCCGAAGGGCACCTGAAAGGCGATCGCGGCGATCTGCAGGGCCACCGTGTGCCCGGCCAGCTGCGCCTCGCCGACGATGCCCATGAGAAAGGCCGCCCCGCTGAACAGGCCGCCCTCGGCAATGAGCGTGCCCGAGATCGGCAGCCCCAGCGTCAGCATCTGGCCCAGACGCGGCCATTCCGAACGCCACCAGCGCCCGAAGATATGAAAGCGCCGCAAGCGGCGGTTGCGCCGGATCGCGACAGCGTAGGCGAGGACCGTGAAGCTTGCGGTGATGATGCTCGCAAGCGCCGCGCCGGTCAGCCCCAGCGCCGGCATACCGAAATGACCAAAGACCAGCGCATAGTCGCCCACGATGTTGACGAGGATCGAGGCCGCGGTGATCGCGGTCGCAAAGTACGGCCGCCCGAGCGCGGAGACGAAGGTGCGCAGGACATTGGCCACGCCCATCGGTGGAATGCCCACCGAGAGCAGAGCCAGGAAGTCACCGCCAAGCCTGGCCAGCGCCGGGTCCTGGCCCGTCGCCAGCATGAATTCCTCGGCGAACTGGCAGATCGTGATGCACACGAGGCCCAGGATCACCGCCAACCACAGCGCCATGCGGGTGGTCCGGCGCACCTCGCGCACCGCGTTCTCCCGCCGCCCGAGCTCGGCCGCGATAAGCGGCGCGCAGGCTGAAGTCAGCCCGTTCACGCCCATCATCAGGACCGCGATCATCGCAACGGCGAGGCTGGAGGCGGCCAGCGCCTGCTGCCCGAGACGCGCCACGAACATGACGTCGGTGGCAAAAACCGCCATCTGCAACAGGTTGGCAAGCGCCAGCGGCCCGGCCAGAGCCAGGGTCCTGCCGAGTTCGGCGCGAAAGTCGGGGGAGCCAATGCTGCGAGCCATAATGGATCGGGGCCCTACGCGGGCCGTGCGGCAAGCGAAAGCAAAAACGCATCCGTGTGCGGTTGTGTGACAGGTCTGGGAGCAGGACGGTCACACGAAGAAGGAAGAAGAATATACAAGGGGCCATCGCCCCTTGACCCCAGACTTGGCCACCTCGGCATTCTAAGCCACGGCAGCGTGCGAAAGGTGAGGTGGGCAGTTTGGGGAGCCCGAGGGCGATGGCCCTCGGAATCTTCTTCTGTTGCCAAGGCATACAATCCCCTTGCCCCACAGTACCTCCCCGTCCTAGGTCGGCCCCGGTTTGAGGAGAAAAGGACCCCCGATGAAGCTCACGTCCCTGATTTGCGCCAGCCCGCTCGTCCTGCTTGCCGCCTGCGGTGGCTCGGGCTCGCAGGAGGACAGCGCCGCGCCGGCTGCCGATACAGCCGCCAAAAGTGCACCTGCGGCCGAAGCAGCGCCGGCTGCGCCTGCCGCGGCCTCGGCAGCCCCTGCCGCCTTCCAGATCTGCAAGACCTGCCATGCTGTCGAGCCTGGCCAGAACCGCGTCGGGCCGACCCTGCACGGCATCGTTGGCAGCACGGCGGGCGAGGTCGAGGGCTACAACTTCAGCCCCGCACTCAAGGATTCAGGGATCGTGTGGACGCCCGAGGCACTCGACGAGTGGCTACAGGGGCCGATGAAGATGGTCCCGGGCACCAAGATGGTGCAGATGGTTCCCGATGCAGGCAAGCGCCAGGAAATCATCCAGTATCTCGAGACACTGAAGTAAGCCACGCGGCGCAGCGCTGCACCAAAAAGGGCCGCCTCCGAGGGGAGCGCAGCCCTTTTTGGTGGCCACCTGTGAGGCGCCACGCACACGAAAAAGGGCGCCCCCCGCAAGGGAGCGCCCTTTCGAATTTTCGCCTCCGGTCCGAAGACCTGGAGAAACGAAGATTACTTGAGCTCGACGGTGCCGCCGGCTGCTTCGATCTTCGCCTTGAGCTCTTCAGCTTCAGCCTTCGAAGCGCCTTCCTTGACGGGCTTCGGAGCGCCTTCGACGAGAGCCTTGGCTTCAGCAAGGCCGAGACCGGTGATGGCGCGGACTTCCTTGATGACCTGGATCTTCTTGCCACCGTCGCCGGTGAGGATCACGTCGAATTCGGTCTGCTCTTCAGCAGCAGCGGCTTCGCCACCACCAGCAGCCGGGCCAGCAACGGCAACGGCAGCAGCGGCGGAAACGCCCCATGCTTCTTCGAGAGCCTTGGCGAGGTCAGCGGCCTCGAGGACGGTCAGCTGCGACAGTTCTTCAACAAGCTTGGCGATATCGGCCATAGTATTCACTCCTGATCTGTGGTCCCGCCGGGGACTTAGGCCGCCGGACGGGATAAATCGTTATTTCGAAACGTGTTACCGAGACTAAGCTCAGGCAGCGTCCTTCTCGGCGTAGGCGTTGAAGACGCGGGCCAGCTTGGCCGCCGGAGCGGTCGAGAGCTGGGCGATCTTCGTGGCCGGAGCCTGGACGAGACCAATGAGCTTGGCGCGCAGTTCGTCGAGCGAGGGCATCGAGGCGAGCGCCTTGACACCATCAGCATCCAGAACCTGCGAGCCCATCGCGCCGCCGACGATCTCGATCTTGTCGGTCGTCTTGGCGAAGTCGACGACAGCCTTGGCAGCTGCGACGGGGTCCACCGAGGTGGCGATGGCCGTCGGGCCGACAAGGAAGTCACCGATACCGACGTAGTCGGTGTCCGCGATGGCGATCTTGGCAAGACGGTTCTTCGCAACCTTGTAGGTCGCACCCGCTTCGCGGATCTTCGAACGCAGTTCGGAGGACTGCGCCACCGAAAGGCCGAGGTTACGGGTGACAACCACCACGCCGACCTCGTTGAAGACCGCATTGAGCTGGGCGACCGAATCGGCTTTCTGCGAACGATCCATGCCTTACTCCTTCACATATGACCGCTTGGCATTCCCGAAGGAGCGCCGCACGGCCGGCTACATTTGCTTGCCCGTGCACGACGCACGAGCCCATGGACACTGACGCGCCATGGCAAAGACCGTACGATGGGGAAGGAGTTTTTCGCGCCGAAGCACGAGATGGACACCATGCTCGAAAGAGCGAAGGGCCGTGGAATTTTCCTGTTCCCCGCCTAGGCTGCAGATTAAGGGGGAAGCCCCCGGCAGCTGTCTCGGACGGTGAGCAACGCAGAATCATCTGCGCCGTTCGAGGGCGCCTTTGCCCTGCGCGCCGGAAAAAGTCAACATCGAAGCCGCCCGGTCCGCCTAATGTGTATCTACGTAGGAGAGCGATAAGAAAGCGCTAGATTCGGCTATGGCAGTACGGGCCGGATACCATTCCCGCCCTTCTCACCGCTGCGAGCCTGACCCAACGATGGAAATAATGCCGATCTCCACCGCGCTGGTTCCCGCCCCTGTGCGGGCCCGCGCCCGCGCCGGGTTTGCCGATGCGACCCCGCGCCTCGAGAGGATCGACCAGGCCGGAGCAGCTACCACAGCGCCCCGTATCGGCTCGGCCAAGGCCGCCGAACGCGCGCCGCGCTTCCAGTTTTCGGAGAGCGCCCGCGACGTCCTGCAGATGGAGCGCTGGCACCGAGAATGGGCCGAGGCCCGCCATTCGCTGGTGAGCGAGGCCTATACCGCGCTGCACCGGAAAAGAGCCGGGGCCCTCTTCGATATGGCCGCCTGAACAGGCACGCCGGACCGAAGGGGCCCCGTAAAGTCGCACGTCCCAAGGGCCGTGCGCATCAGGCAAGCGGAGAACCGCCCACCTAGTCGCCCGCTTCCTCACCGGCATAGGCGAGCAGGTCGCCGGGCTGGCATTCGAGCACCCGGCAGATCGCTTCGAGTGTCGAGAAGCGGATCGCCTTGGCCTTCCCGGTCTTGAGGATCGAGAGGTTGGCAAGGGTAATGCCGATTGCCTCGGCAAGCTGGGTCAGCGTCATGCGACGGGCATGCAGGATATCGTCAAGCTTCACCACGATGCGGCCTCCTTCGGTTTGCGCGTCCTCGCCCATCACACGGTCCCTTCGAGTTCTTCGCGCATCTCGGCGCCCTTGCGGAACACGCGGGCCAGGATGAACAGGACCAGCATCAGCAAAATGCCGTTGCCATCAAAGCCACTGTCGAAATTGAGGCCGGTTTCCGCCTCGCTCACTTCGGTGACGTTGTGAATCCAGGTTGCAAGGCCTGCGAGCGGCAGGGCAACCACCTGGATCGCCAGCGAAAGCCAGGCCATGATCGTCATGCGCGTCGCGTTCACTGGAACGAAGGGATCGCCTTCCCCGACCGTGTCGATGATCCGCTTGAGCAGCCAGAGCATCGCCGCGATCATCGACAGAAGGACCATCACGAGCACCAGCACGCCAAGCAGCGCGAGACGCACCTCGGTAAAGTCGAAGGTCGCCTGCGAGGCTGCGAACTCCGCCGCGATCTCATGCGTGAAGAAGGCCAGGCCAACGCTGCCTGCCGAAGCAGCCAGCACGCCGAGTGCGAGCCCCGCCAGCAGGACATAGAGAATGATCTTCGCGGCCAGCAGCAGCGGATCGCGAACGGCTCGGGTTGCAAGGTTCATTGTCGTCTCTCCTCTGCCTGACGGGCGCTTACATCAGCACCGGAGTGGGCGCGTAGGCGACGAGGACCTGCGTGGGCGCGGACTGGGTCACGACGCTGACCTCGGCGGCGTGGGCCGCCTGAGGCGCGGTCAGCGTCGGCAGCCAGATCAGGGCCGTGAGAACGGCAGCCAGGGCCGCAGCGACAGGCCGGGCGACAACTTCGGGGGCGGGTTCGTCGGCGTGGAAGGTCATTGTTCGTTCTCCGATATGCTTGATATCGATATTCAATAATCCCGATTCGCCATATCGTCAAACAATAATATCGAAAAACGATACACTCCTGATTGAATTGCGGAAAATCGAGCCTGCCCTCCCCCTCCCGCTCCCGGGCGCGCGTCGCTCACACACGAAAATGGGGGCGACTCAGTGTGTGAGTCGCCCCCAAGGCTCGGTCCGGCGATACGGAATGCCGGGGGACTGCCGGGCTCTGATCGGCTCAGGGAGGGTATACGGGGTGGACGACCCGATCACCGGTCCGGCTATATCTGTTCAGGCTCCAGGACGGGCACACTCCTTTGACAACCGGGACTTTGGCTCCCGGGAGGCGCCGTCGCGGCGCCGGGACCGGACAATGGTCGCGCCCGATACGGCAAAGGCGGCAAGCAAGCCCACAAGGCCGGCAAGGGACAACGTGCCGAGCCGCGCGTCCTGCGCGCCTTGGCCTGGCTCCGGATCGGCCATAGAGAGCGCACGGCCGCGAGCGGAGGGGAGATCGCCCGCAGCCAGTGCGCCGTCCGCCGCAGTTCCTGGCGATGTTGCACTGGGCACATGCACCAGCTCGCCGCGGGTAGGGGCCGCGGCAAGCGGCGCTGCAAGACCGGCCACCCCCAGCGCCATGAGCGCGAGGAGCGGCCCGGCCTTGCGGCTGCGATGGGTCGCGTATGAGGGGCTCGTCATCTGCATGACCTCACAACGCGCCGCCCCCTGCCCGGTTTTCCGAACGAGCCGCTTTTCCGCCCAAACGTGAGCGGGAACGGGACGAATGGAGCCACCGCCCCGCCTGCAAACGAATGCCACCCTCCCCTCCGCCCGCCCGCCCCCCGTTTGACACCGATGGGGCCGGGTTCTATAGGAACGCCAACGCCCCATCGCTTCGAGCAAGGCGTGCCCATGCGCGGGGGCACACCAAGGAAGGAAGCGGTAGAGGGTTCATCCGACGTATCAGGCTGCTGGCCGCAACGGGCTCCCGCAAGGGTTTCCGCGCGTGCAAGGCGGCCTTTTGGCGTTTGATGGCCTGTCCGCAAGACAGGTATTTCGTCCACGCGTGACGATGTTTTCCCGGGCCCTTCGCCTCGTTGCGAATCGGCCCTGACCAGAAGCGAAGAGGCAAGACCAGCTCATGGCCACCCAGCCCATCGATACGGCGAAGCGCTCCGTCAAGAAGCGCATCCGCAAGATCTTCGGCGACGCCCACGAAGTCATCCAGATGCCGAACCTCATCGAGGTCCAGCGCGAGAGCTACGAACAGTTCCTGCGCTCGAACCCGGAGACCGGCTATGTCTCGGGCCTGGAAAAGACGCTGCGCTCGGTCTTCCCGATCCGCGACTTCGCCGGTACCAGCGAGCTCGACTTCGTCCACTACGAGCTGGAAGAGCCCAAGTACGACGTGACCGAGTGCCGCCAGCGCGGCATCACCTACGCAGCGCCGATGAAGGTCACGCTGCGCCTGATCGTCTTTGAAGTCGACGCCGAGACGGAAACCCGTTCGGTCCTCGATATCAAGGAGCAGGACGTCTACATGGGCGACATGCCGCTCATGACCGAGAACGGCACCTTCTTCATCAACGGCACCGAGCGCGTGATCGTGTCGCAGATGCACCGTTCGCCGGGCGTCCTGTTCGACCACGACCGCGGCAAGACGCACTCCTCGGGCAAGTACCTCTTCGCGGCCCGCGTGATCCCCTACCGCGGTTCCTGGCTCGACTTCGAGTTCGACGCGAAGGACATCGTCAACGTGCGTATCGACCGCAAGCGCAAGCTGCCGGTCACCGCACTGCTCTTCGCGCTGGGCCTCGATTCCGAAGCGATCCTCGATCACTTCTACGAAACCGTCACCTGGAAGCGCGGTGATGGCGGCTGGCGCCTGCCCTACAACGCCGAGACCTGGCGCGGTGTGAAGCCCGCCTTCGACATCGTCGATGCGAACTCGGGCGAAGTCGTCTTCCCGGCCGGCACCAAGATCAGCCCGCGCGCCGCCAACAAGGCGGGCAAGGATGGCCTTGAAGCCCTCCTCATCCCGACCGAGGAAATCTTCGGCCGCTACATCGCCGAGGACATGATCGACGAGTCCACCGGCCGCATCTACATCGAGGCCGGTGACGAAGTCAGCCCTGAGAACCTCGAGGTCCTCGACGCGGCGGGCATCGACCAGCTCAACCTGCTCGACATCGACGATTCGAACGCCGGTCCCTGGATGCGCAACACGCTCAAGGCCGACAAGGCCGAGAACCGCGACATGGGTCTGGAAGCGATCTACAAGGTCATGCGTCCGGGCGAACCGCCGACGAAGGAAACGGCCGAAGCGCTGTTCGAAGGCCTCTTCTTCGACGCCGACCGCTACGACCTTTCGGCCGTGGGCCGCGTCAAGCTCAACATGCGTCTGGGCCTCGATGCCGAGGACACCGTCACCACGCTGCGCACCGAGGACATCCTCGCCGTGGTCAAGGAACTGGTGAACCTCAAGGACGGCAAGGGCGACATCGACGACATCGACAACCTCGGCAACCGCCGTGTGCGTTCGGTCGGCGAGCTGCTCGAGAACCAGTACCGCGTCGGCCTGCTGCGCATGGAGCGTGCGGTCAAGGAACGCATGAGCTCGGTCGACGTCTCGACCGTGATGCCCAACGACCTCATCAACGCCAAGCCCGCCGTGGCCGCCGTGCGTGAGTTCTTCGGCTCCTCGCAGCTCTCGCAGTTCATGGACCAGACCAACCCGCTTTCGGAAGTCACCCACAAGCGCCGCGTGTCGGCGCTTGGGCCGGGCGGTCTTACCCGTGAGCGTGCGGGCTTCGAAGTGCGCGACGTTCACCCGACCCACTACGGTCGTATCTGCCCGATTGAGACGCCCGAAGGCCCGAACATCGGCCTGATCAACTCGCTCTCGACCTTCGCGCGCGTCAACAAGTACGGCTTCATCGAGACCCCGTACCGCCGCGTCATCGACGGCAAGGTCACCGGCGACGTGATTTACCTCTCGGCGATGGAAGAGCAGAAGCACACCGTCGCGCAGGCCTCGGCCGCCCTCAACGAGGACGGTTCGTTCGTCGAGGACCTCATCTCGGCCCGCCAGGAAGGCGAGTTCGTGATGAGCCCGTCGGACCAGGTCACGCTGATGGACGTCAGCCCCAAGCAGCTCGTCTCGGTTGCCGCCTCGCTCATTCCGTTCCTGGAAAAGGACGACGCCAACCGCGCGCTCATGGGCTCGAACATGCAGCGTCAGGCCGTGCCGCTCGTCAAGGCCGATGCGCCTTACGTGGGCACCGGCATGGAAGCGACCGTCGCGCGCGATTCGGGTGCTGCCATCTCGGCGCTGCGTCCGGGCGTGGTCGACCAGGTCGACGCCACCCGTATCGTCATCCGCGCCGTGGGTGAGGTCGAGGCCGGCAAGTCGGGCGTCGACATCTACCGCCTCCAGAAGTTCGAGCGCTCGAACCAGTCGACCTGCATCAACCAGCGTCCGCTGGTGAAGGTGGGCGAATACGTACAGGCCGGCGACATCATCGCCGACGGCCCGTCGACCGAGCTGGGCGAACTGGCCCTGGGCCGCAACGTGCTCGTCGCGTTCATGCCCTGGAACGGCTACAACTACGAGGACTCCATCCTCATCTCCGAGCGGATCGTGAAGGACGACGTCTTCACCTCGATCCACATCGACGAGTTCGAGGTCATGGCCCGCGACACCAAGCTGGGCCCGGAAGACATCACCCGCGACATCCCCAACGTCGGCGAGGAAGCGCTGCGCAACCTCGACGAGGCGGGCATCGTCTACATCGGCGCCGAAGTGCACCCGGGTGACATTCTCGTCGGCAAGATCACGCCCAAGGGCGAAAGCCCGATGACGCCGGAAGAAAAGCTCCTGCGCGCCATCTTCGGTGAAAAGGCCTCGGACGTTCGCGACACCTCGCTGCGCCTGCCCCCGGGCGTGTCGGGCACGATTGTCGACGTGCGCGTCTTCAACCGTCACGGCATCGAGATCGACGACCGTACCCGCGCCATCCAGAACGAGGAAATCGAACGCCTCGCCAAGGACCGCGAGGACGAACGCGCCATTCTCAACCGCGCCACCTACAACCGCCTGCAGGACATGCTGCTCGGTCAGGTCGCTGCGTCCGCACCCAAGGGTGTCAAGAAGGGCGTGGAGATCACCGAGGAGGTCCTCGCCGAGGCCGAGAAGCACGAGTGGTGGAAGTTCGCCGTTGCGGACGACCACATGCAGTCGCAGCTCGAAGCGGTGAAGGCCCAGTACGACGAGACCGTCAAGGCGATCCAGGAGAAGTTCGAGGACCGCAAGGAGAAGCTCGAGCGCGGTGACGAACTCGCTCCGGGCGTGCTCAAGATGGTCAAGGTCTTCGTGGCCGTGAAGCGCAAGCTTCAGCCGGGCGACAAGATGGCCGGCCGTCACGGTAACAAGGGTATCATCAGCCGCATTCTTCCCCAGGAAGACATGCCCTTCCTCGAGGACGGCACCCCTGTCGACTTCGTGATGAACCCGCTCGGCGTGCCTTCGCGCATGAACGTGGGCCAGATCTTCGAGACCCACCTTGGCTGGGCGGCCCGTAACCTGGGCCGTCAGATCGGCGAGGCGCTCGACAGCTGGAAGGCGGCCAATCCGAACCCCGAAGCGGGCGAACCGCCCGAAGCGGTCAAGGAGAAGCTGCGCTCGATCTACGGCGACAGCTACTCCGAGGATCTCGACGCCCGTACCCCCGAACAGCTCGTCGAGCTGGCCGAGAACGTGCGCGGCGGCGTGCCGATGGGCACCCCGGTGTTCGACGGCGCGGTCCAGCAGGACGTTGTCGACATGCTCACGCTGGCCGGTGTCGACACCTCGGGCCAGAGCGTGCTGATGGACGGCCGCACCGGCGAGGCCTTCAGCCGCAAGGTCACGGTGGGCATGAAGTACATCCTCAAGCTTCACCACCTTGTCGACGACAAGATCCACGCCCGTTCGATCGGCCCCTACAGCCTCGTCACCCAGCAGCCGCTGGGCGGTAAGGCCCAGTTCGGTGGCCAGCGCTTCGGTGAGATGGAGGTCTGGGCTCTCCAGGCCTACGGTGCAGCCTACACGCTGCAGGAAATGCTCACCGTCAAGTCGGACGACGTGGTTGGCCGTACCAAGGTCTACGAAGCGATCGTCAAGGGCGACGACACCTTCGAGGCGGGCATCCCCGAGAGCTTCAACGTTCTCGTCAAGGAAATGCGCAGCCTCGGCCTCAACGTCGAGCTCTCCTCGCTCGACGACGAGGACGACACCGACGCGCTGCCCGAGGCGGCGGAATAACGGGATCCAGGGGGCCGGCCTTCGCGGGCCTGCCCCTCCTCCCCCGCCCGCCTTACGAATTTACCCCCAGAGGGACTGAACTATGAACGACCTGACCAAGTTCACGAACCAGATGGCGAAGCCCGAGACCTTCGATCAGATCCAGATCGGCCTGGCTTCCCCCGAGCGCATCCGCTCCTGGTCCTTCGGCGAGATCAAGAAGCCGGAAACCATCAACTACCGCACGTTCAAGCCCGAGCGTGACGGCCTGTTCTGCGCGCGCATCTTCGGCCCCGTGAAGGACTACGAGTGCCTGTGCGGCAAGTACAAGCGCATGAAGTACAAGGGCGTCGTCTGCGAAAAGTGCGGCGTCGAGGTTACCGTCACCAAGGTGCGCCGCGAGCGCATGGGCCACATCGAGCTCGCCGCTCCTGTCGCCCACATCTGGTTCCTCAAGTCGCTGCCCTCGCGCATCGGCCTGCTCCTCGACATGCAGCTCAAGCAGCTTGAGCGCGTCCTCTACTTCGAGAGCTACATCGTCATCGAGCCGGGCCTGACCCCGCTCGAGAAGTTCCAGCTTCTCACCGAAGACGAGATGCTCGACGCGCAGGACGAGTACGGCGAAGACGCCTTCTCGGCCGGCATCGGCGCCGAAGCGGTCAAGATCATGCTCATGGAGCTCGATCTCGAACAGGAACGCGCCGACCTTCTCCAGGAGCTCGAGACGACCAAGTCGGAACTCAAGCCCAAGAAGATCATCAAGCGCCTCAAGGTCGTCGAATCCTTCATCGATTCGGGTAACCGCCCGGAATGGATGATCCTCGAAGTCGTGCCGGTCATTCCGCCCGAACTGCGCCCGCTGGTGCCGCTCGACGGTGGCCGCTTCGCGACCTCGGACCTCAACGACCTGTACCGCCGCGTCATCAACCGCAACAACCGCCTCAAGCGCCTGATCGAGCTGCGCGCGCCCGACATCATCGTGCGCAACGAAAAGCGCATGCTGCAGGAATCGGTCGACGCCCTGTTCGACAACGGCCGCCGCGGCCGCGTCATCACGGGCGCCAACAAGCGTCCGCTCAAGTCGCTCTCCGACATGCTCAAGGGCAAGCAGGGCCGCTTCCGTCAGAACCTTCTGGGTAAGCGCGTCGACTACTCGGGCCGTTCGGTCATCGTGACCGGCCCCGAACTCAAGCTGCACCAGTGCGGCCTGCCCAAGAAGATGGCGCTCGAGCTGTTCAAGCCGTTCATCTACGCCCGCCTCGATGCCAAGGGTCTCTCGATGACCCTCAAGCAGGCCAAGAAGTGGGTCGAGAAGGAGCGCAAGGAAGTCTGGGACATCCTCGACGAGGTGATCCGCGAGCATCCCGTGATGCTCAACCGCGCGCCCACGCTCCACCGTCTGGGTATCCAGGCCTTCGAGCCCGTCCTCATCGAGGGCAAGGCGATCCAGCTGCACCCGCTCGTCTGCTCGGCCTTCAACGCCGACTTCGACGGTGACCAGATGGCCGTCCACGTGCCGCTTTCGCTGGAAGCCCAGCTCGAAGCGCGCGTGCTGATGATGTCGACGAACAACATCCTCTCGCCCGCGAACGGCAAGCCGATCATCGTGCCTTCGCAGGACATGGTGCTGGGCCTGTACTACCTCTCGATGGACCGTGAGGGTGAACCGGGCGAAGGCATGAAGTTTGCCGACATGGCCGAAGTCCACCAGGCGCTCCAGATCGGTGCGGTGACGCTCCACTCGAAGATCGAGGCCCGCGTGCCGCAGACCGACGAGAACGGCGCGCAGTACATGAAGCGCTTCGAGACGACGCCGGGCCGCATGCTTATCGGCGAGTGCCTCCCCAAGAGCCACACCGTGCCCTTCGACGTGGTCAACAAGCTGCTGACCAAGAAGGACATCGGCGAGGTCATCGACCAGGTCTATCGTCACACCGGCCAGAAGGACACGGTCCTCTTCGCCGACGCGATCATGTCGCTGGGCTTCAAGAACGCCTGCCAGGCCGGCATCTCCTTCGGCATGGATGACATGATCATCCCGGCCCAGAAGGATCCGCTGGTCGCCGAGACCAAGGAACTGGTTGCCGACTACGAGCAGCAGTACCAGGACGGCCTCATCACCCAGCAGGAAAAGTACAACAAGGTGATCGACGCCTGGAGCCGTTGCGGCGACCAAGTCGCGAACGCCATGATGGACGAGCTCAAGGCCATGCCGATCGACCCGGAAACGGGCCGCCAGGCACAGATCAACTCGATCTACATGATGAGCCACTCGGGTGCGCGTGGTAGCCCGGCCCAGATGAAGCAGCTGGGCGGTATGCGTGGCCTCATGGCCAAGCCGTCGGGCGAGATCATCGAAACGCCGATCATCTCGAACTTCAAGGAAGGTCTGACCGTTCTTGAATACTTCAACTCGACCCACGGTGCTCGTAAGGGCCTGGCCGACACGGCTCTGAAGACCGCGAACTCGGGCTACCTGACCCGTCGTCTCGTGGACGTCTCGCAGGACTGCGTCGTCATCGTCGACGATTGCGGCACCGAGCGTGCGCTCGAAATGCGCGCGATCGTCCAGGGCGGTTCGGTCATCGCCTCGCTGGCCGAGCGTATCCTGGGCCGTACCCTTGCCGAGGACATCCACGACAAGGAAGGCAACCTCGTGGCGGCCAATGGCCAGCTGCTGGACGAGCCGGCCGTGGCCGCGATCGAGACCAGCGGCACCCAGTCGGCGCGCATCCGCTCGCCGCTGGTCTGCGAAGCCGAACAGGGCGTGTGCGCGAAGTGCTACGGGCGTGACCTTGCCCGCGGTACGCCGGTCAACATCGGTGAGGCCGTCGGCGTCATCGCCGCACAGTCGATCGGTGAACCGGGCACGCAGCTCACCATGCGTACCTTCCACATTGGCGGCGCCGCGCAGCTGAACGAAACGAGCCACCTGGAAGCGATCTGCGAGGGTAGCGTCGTCTATCGCGACATCCCGACCATCACCGACAAGCGCGGCCGCAAGCTCTCGCTTGCCCGTAACGGTGAAGTCGTGGTGCTCGACACCGAAGGCCGCGAGCGCGCCATGCACCGCGTGCCCTACGGTACCGTCCTTCTCCATGAAGACGGCGCCAAGGTGGCCGAGGGCGAACGTCTGGCCGAGTGGGACCCGTTCACGCTTCCGATCATCACGGAAACCGGCGGTATCATCAAGTACCAGGACCTGATCGACAGCCGCACGCTGACCGAGCAGGTCGACGATGCGACCGGCATGACCAGCCGCGTCGTCACCGAGGACCGTTCGACGAGCCGTTCGAAGAAGAAGGAAGACCTGCGTCCGCGCATCACCCTTCTCGACGACAACTCGGGCGAATCCGCGCGCTACATGCTGGCGCCGGGTGCCACCCTCTCGGTCGAGGACGGCCAGATGGTCGAAGCGGGCGACATCATCGCCCGTGCCAGCCGCGAAGCCGCTAAGACCCGCGACATCACCGGTGGTCTGCCGCGCGTTGCCGAGCTGTTCGAGGCCCGCAAGCCCAAGGACAACTCGATCATCGCCAAGGTCTCGGGCCGCATCGAGTTCGTGCGTGACTACAAGGCCAAGCGCAAGATCGCGATCATCCCCGAGGAGGGTGAACCGGTCGAGTACCTGATCCCGAAGAGCCGCGTGATCGACGTGCAGGAAGGCGACTTCGTCAAGAAGGGCGACAACCTGATCTCCGGTTCGCCCGACCCGCACGACATCCTGGAAGTTCTGGGCGTGGAAGCTCTTGCCGAGTACCTCGTCGCGGAAATCCAGGAAGTCTATCGCTTGCAGGGCGTGAAGATCAACGACAAGCACATCGAGGTGATCGTTCGCCAGATGCTGCAGAAGGTCGAGATCACCGCGAGCGGCGACACCACGCTGCTTCCGGGCGAGCAGGTCGACTACGAGGAAATGAACGAGATCAACGGCAAGCTGAAGGCCGGGCAGCAGCCCGCCGAAGGCAAGCCGGTGCTGCTGGGCATCACCAAGGCCTCGCTGCAGACCCGCTCGTTCATCTCGGCCGCGTCCTTCCAGGAAACCACCCGCGTGCTCACGCAGGCGGCCGTGGAAGGCAAGAAGGACTCGCTGATCGGCCTCAAGGAAAACGTCATCGTCGGCCGTCTCATCCCCGCCGGTACCGGCGCGGGCATGAACCGCGTCCGTGTGGCCGCTTCCAGCCGCGATGCGGCCCTGCGCGCCTCCTACCGTCGCATGCAGGAAGCGCTTGTCGCAGCCGACAGCGCGGCGCAGGAGCATGCAGCCGAACTGCAGCGCGATCCCGCCGATGACCTCGGCAACGATCCGCTGGCCGCTGTCGAAGGCGAAACCCACGGCACCGATGCCGATGCCGGTGAATACCTGATCAAGGGCGACGAGGGCGACACCGAGGCCTGAGCCTCCCCCTCCCCCGCCTGACAGGCACGAAAAAGGCCCCGCCGGAGCGATCCGGCGGGGCCTTTTGCTTGGGAGCCATTCATTCGACCAAGCGCCGACTCTTCAGGTCCGGCGTCATGGCCTGCGCGGCCCCGGCACGGTAGAACGACAGCCAGTCTCATAACTCATGGACCGCCGCATGCCGCTTTCCGATTCCAAGGTCTTCGCCGCCGCCACCGCCTCGGTCCTGGCCATGGCGATCCTGACGCTGTTCGCGGGGCTGGCCGACTTCGTCGAGCTCTTCGCGCGCTGAAAGGGAGAAGGGAATTTCCGAGGGCCATCGCCCTCGGGCTCCCCAAACTGTCCAGCTCACCTTGCACGCGCCACCTTGGCTGAGATACGTGAGGGTGCCGAATTTGGGGTCAAGGGGCGATGGCCCCTTGGAAATCTCTTCCTAATCCGCAACGCCCAGCAGCATCCGATCCCCCTCGATGGCGACACCGGGCAACTTGGCCAGGAACGACTGGCCGAGCAGCGACACGTCCAGCCCCTCAGGCAGGATCGCCGCCTCCACACCTTCCGCGCTCAGGCCATCAACCTCGATGCGCGAGAGCTTCACAGGCACGCCGTAGACCGTGCCATTGGCCCCGCGCCCGATCGGACGCACATCGTCCTCGTTCCAGTCGAGCCCGGCCGTGCGGGCGTCCTCCGCCGTCAGCGCGACGATGCTCGCCCCCGTATCGACGAGGAAGTGAACGCTCTGCCCGTCCACCCGTGCGTCGAGATAGAAATGCCCGTCGCCCGCGCGTTCCAGCACACTGCCACCTGCAAGCCAGGCCTGGCGCCGGGCCTCGCCAGCGGCCGCCTCTCTGGCGGCTTGGAATGCTGTAACGTCGCTCGTGGATGTCGAAGTGGAGAGGCCTGGGGCCATCCAGCCGACAACCGCGGCGGTCAGGAGGAGAAGAACGATCGGTGCAGCGCGCATGGCGGCAATCTAACTGGCCGACACTTCTTCCGGGTTAATGGCACGCGGGCCGATGAAGCCGTGATGCGCGCCCGTTCCGGCAACCGCGGCCATGAGCCCGACGACGAGCGTGTCGAAGGCCATGAGACCCCAGACAAGGGCGTCAGGCTGGCCGAGTACGGCGGTGTGGTTGGCTTCGTGCAGCAGTTGCAGGAAGAGCCAGGGCGGGGCGATGTAGAGCGCAATGCGCAGCGCCTTGCTCCAGCCCCGAACATAGGCGTCGCGCAGCCCGAAAGTGCGATGTCCCAGAATACCGGCGATCATCAGCACCACGCCCGGAAGGCTGAGCAGGGTCAGGCCCAGACCGATGGCCAGGCTGGCTGAGGGTGCCAGGCCGAGCGGGAGGCTTCCCGGGAGCGAGCACAGCACGAGTATGAGGAAGCCAAGGGCGAGCGGGCGCCAGGCGATATCGGAAAGGGTCCAGCCCGCACGTCCGGCGGCCCGGTTGGCCCAGAACCGGGCGGTGAAGAGCACGGCCAGTGGCAGGCCGACCAGCTTGGCTGTCCCATAGGCCCAGCGGGTGGGGTCCTGCGCCAGCGTCCGGAAAGCCTCGTCGCTGGCGAACATGCCCAGCCGGATTTCGGCCGCGTGCTGGACGAACTCGGGCACCATCACCAGAAGGGGGGCGAGCGGTGCGAGCCGGAAGACCCGCAGCGCGTCGCGAAGGCTCAGGCCGAAACCGCGCAGTTCCGACCCAAGGCCGCTCACTCGGCAGGTTCCGCCGGAACCTTGGCCGCATCCTTGGCCGCGTCATCCGCCGCCTCGATCTCGGCCGCCTTGGCTTCAACCAGCTTGACGATGTGGTCGAGCATATCGGCGTCCTCCACCGTGTGGTCGGTGAGGCCGGACAGATAGACCATGTGCTTGCCGTTGCCGCCGCCGGTAAGGCCGATGTCGGTCTCCCGCGCTTCGCCGGGGCCATTGACCACGCAGCCCAGCACGGACAGCGAAAGCGGCGTCTTGATGTGCTGCAGGCGGTCTTCGAGCGCCTCGACCGTGCGGATGACGTCGAAGCCCTGGCGTGCGCACGAGGGGCACGAGACGACGCGCACGCCGCGCGTACGAAGGCCCAGGGCCTTGAGCATCTCGAAGCCGACGCGCACTTCCTCTTCGGGCTCTGCCGACAGCGAGACGCGCAAGGTGTCGCCGATCCCGGCCCACAGCAGGTTGCCCATGCCGATCGAGGACTTGACCGTCCCGCCAATGAGACCGCCTGCCTCGGTGATGCCCAGATGCAGCGGGCAGTCGGTGGCATCGGCGAGGCCCTGGTAAGCCGCGACCGCGAGGAACACGTCCGACGCCTTCACCGCGACCTTGTAGTCGTGGAAGTCGTGGTCCTGCAGCAGTTTGATGTGATCGAGCGCGCTTTCCACCAGCGCCTCGGGACACGGTTCGCCGTACTTTTCGAGGAGATCCTTCTCCAGGCTGCCAGCGTTGACGCCAATGCGGATCGCACAGCCATTGGCCTTGGCCGCACGCACGACTTCGGCCACACGCTCGTCCGAGCCGATGTTGCCCGGATTGATGCGCAGGCACGCCGCGCCCGCATCGGCCGCTTCGAGCGCGCGCTTGTAGTGAAAGTGTATGTCCGCGATCAGCGGCACCGTCGCCGCGCGGGCAATCTCCTTGAAGGCCGCGGTGCTCTCCACGTCGGGGCAGGACACGCGGATGAGGTCCGCACCCGCCTCCTCGCAGCGGCGGATCTGGTCGATCGTCGCCTTGGCATCGGACGTGAGGGTGTTGGTCATGGTCTGCACCGTGATCGGGGCATCACCACCAACAGGAACACTGCCAACCATGATCTGGCGGCTCTGGCGGCGCTCGATAGTGCGCCATGGACGGATCGAAGACATGGCGCCCTTATAGGGACATGGCGCCCTGGTTTGAAGCCCGTTTGCCAGAAACCTCGCTTGAACCTTCGCCCGTTTCGGGCATTCAGTCTTCCATGATCGAAACCAGCCCCTACGACCCGACCGACGATACCGAGACCGGCACGCCCCTCCTGTTTGGGCGCGTGCTCGACGGACACGGCGGGGCACGGGCGGTTTCGTGGGAGGAAGCGCAGGAGTGGCGCCCCGGCAAGCCTGGGGAAATGCTCTGGGTGCATTTGTGCCGAAATGCCGATGGCGTGGCCGAATGGCTGGACGAAGGGCTCGGCCTGCCCGAACCCACAGTCGAACTTCTCACCAGCGAGGACACCCGCCCGCGCGCCTTTCGCGAGGGCAACGCGCTGGTTGCAACGCTGCGCGGCATCAACTTCAACCCCGGCGCCGAGCCTGAGGACATGGTCTCGCTGCAGGTGTGGTGCGACGGGCGCCGTCTCGTCACCTTGCGCCGCCGCCCCCTGCAGACCCCGCGCGCGGTGATGGCCGAGCTCGACAAGGGCACCGGCGCGCTCGATGCAGGCGCGGTCATCACGCTCATGGTCGAGCACATGATCGCGCGCATGAACCGCTCGATCATCGACATGAACGAGGTGATCGACCAGCTGGAAGAGACCGATCCCGACGAGGATCCCGAAGCCATGCTCGACAAGATCGCGACGATCCGGCGCAATTGCCTCGGCCTCAAGCGCCACATGGCTCCGCAGCACGAAGCGCTCGAGCGGATCAGCCGGGAGGCGCCCGAATGGTTCGAGAAGCACGACCGGCGCGAGATCGCCGAGACCATCGACCGCCTGCGCCGCTATCTCGACGATCTCGACATCAGCAAGGAAAGCGCCGTGGTCCTGCAGGACGACCTGCGCGCCCGCGCAGCGGCCAGCGCGGACCGCACCAGCTACCTGCTCACCATCGTTGCGGCCATTTTCCTGCCGCTCAGCTTCGTCACTGGCCTTCTGGGCATCAACGTGGGCGGAATGCCCGGCATGCAGGACCCCGACGCGTTCTGGGTGGTCGTGGCGCTGTGCGCTGCGATCCTGCTCGTCCAGCTGGTGATGTTCTGGAAGTGGAAGTTGTTCTGAACGCACATCTGGAAATTCGCGAGAACGCGAATTTTGCGGCACCGGCCCACGCCCCCCACCCGCCACCCTGAGAATACTGTCGTCGGGTGGCGGGTGGGGCGTGGGCCGGTGCCGTCACGAAAATGCCCTTGTAGGGCATTTTCCAAACAGGCTCAGAGCGAGAGGGCGAAAAGGAACTCGTCGTCGCGCTTCTCGCCGACCATGAAGAAGATGTCGCCCACCTTCTCGAAGCCATAGCGCTGGTAGAACTTCTGCGCGCCCGGGTTCTCCGAATAGACCGAGAGCTGGATCTCGTCCGCGCCCTCGACCCGGGCCTTGGCCAGCGCCCAGTTCATCAGCTTGGCGCCAATGCCGCGCCCGGTCGCTTCGGGATCGGTGTAGAGCTGCTTCAGCTCGATCGCCTTCTCCCCACGCGCATGGTCGGGCCAGCCACAGGCAAGCTTGAGCTTGCAATAGGCCAGCAGGCGCCCGTCCTCGATTGCGAGCATGATCGGCATGGCCGGGTTGGCGATCTCCGCCGCAACGTTCTCTTCCGAGTGCGATTCGGCGAGGAAGTTCGCCAGGTCCTCGGGGCGGTAGAGCTCGCCGAACTTGGCCGTGAAGGAGCGCGCGCCAAGCTCGGCAAGAGCGGCCGCATCGGTGGGTCCGGCTTCGCGAAGGTCCATTACAATTCCCGCGTCATGCACATCGAAAAATCGTCCGCCACATAGTCGGCAAAGGGCGGGCATTCAACGAAGCCGTGCGAGAGGTAGAGGTTGTGCGCAGGCACGAAGGCTTGCGGGCGACCGGTTTCCAGACTCACGCGGGTGTAGCCGCGCGCCTTCGCCTCTTCCATAAGGTGCAGGAGCAGCGCGCGGCCCGCCCCCTTGCGGCGATAGGCGGGCGCAACGCGCATCGACTTCAATTCGCCATGGCGGTCATCCAGGTGCTTGATCGCGCCGCAGCCCGCAAGGGCCTCTCCGTCCCAGGCCGAGAAGAAGGTGACGTCGGGTTGGCGCAACCGCTCGGCGGGCATGGCATGGACGCTTTCGGGCGGGGACCACTGATGCATTTCATCCAGGTGGAACTGGAGCAGCGCCAGGATAGCCTCACCCGACAGGTCGTCGCGACGGATCGTGTAACGGGTGGAGGTCACCGGGTTTCCTCTGTGTTCTTGTCGGCCTTGCGCACACCCATGCGCAGCCCCGCTTCCAGCCGCGCGCGCAACTGGGTGTAGTAGGCCTCCAGGAAGGCGCGTTCATCGCCCCAGCCGTCGTTGCGGCCGATCTTCTCGGAAATCGTGTGGTAGACAGGCTCGATCGCCTTGGCGCGTGTGTCGCGCAGCACCCGTTCAAGCGCCTGGAGCTCATATTCGCCGTAGACCGCCAGTTCGTCCTCGCCAAAGCGGTACTTCGGGCCCTCCGACGTCGCGGCGGTGCTCGCCGCCTCAGCCGGAGCCTCCACCGACAGCGCCCTGGCCAGCTTGGGCCGGGGCGCCTGGACGACCCAGCTCCCCGCGATGACATCGCCTGCCCGCAGGCCATCGCGGTTGAACAGGGGGAAGAGCATGAAGATGAGGAACCAGGCCGTCGCCGCCAGCCAGGCAAGGCCGCTCTCGGCTCCCGCCGAAGCGACGAAGACGATGGGCAGGAACAGCTCGATGTCGCGCAGAAGGTTGCGCGCAATCACCATCTCGGGTGTCAACCGGCCGCCGTCGCGCGCGGCGATGCGCAGGCCATTGATGCGCTTGCCCGGCGTCGCTCCGCGCGGCCCGAGCTCAAAGAACAGAAAGTAGGCGTTGCGGAACAGGAACAGGACGATGAGCCATACGACCAGCAGGAATTGCAGCGCATAGCCACTCGTTGTCCCGCTCGAGAGCGTGCGCTCGATCGACGCCGCGCCGCCCGCCATGAACAGGAGTGCAACCGAGAGCCCCGTGATCACGAGGCCAATGAACAAGAGGTCGAGCAGCAGCGCACCGAAGCGCGCGCCGCGACTGGCAATGGCGATGGAGAGCGAAATGCCCTCGGGCGTCAGCAGCGTGCGGCCAAGCCCGGGGGCGTCCTTACGTGGCTTGCGCGCCTTTCGTTCCTTGCGGGCCATCAGCGCATGCCCCCTTCCCCGGCGCGTTCCTCACGCCAGCGGCGCGTGCCGGGGAACGCGAAGAAGTAGGCGCACCACAAGACCAGCATGAAGCCCCCGATGGAAAAACGCCCCAGGGTCGTGTCGACGAGCTGGCGCGCGAAGCCTTCCAGAAGCGCGGCGATCACAAGCATGAGGACCACGCCCACCATGACCACGGCCGCGCGCTGCCCGGCCGCCGCCGCCGCACTCAGAAGCGGTCTGGGCCCCGGAAAGGCGAGCGTGCGCCCGATATGCAGGCCAGCGGCGGCCGAAAGCAGGATCGCGAAGATCTCGGTCGTCCCGTGCACCGCGATCCAGCCTGCAAAGTCGAGGGTCAGCCCCGCCCCGCTGTAGAGCCAGAGCATCGCGCCAAGCAGCGCCAGATTCTGCACCAGCAGGAGAACCGACGGGATGCCGAAGGCGAAGCCCAGCGCGAAGGCCAGGATCGAGACCTGCGCGTTGTTGCTGAAGAGCTGGGCGGCAAAGACGCTGAGCCCGTTCTGATCGGCGTTGTCGAAGAGGGTCGTGCGCAACATCTCGGGCGTGGCGCCGGGAACGCGCGGCCCCGCCATCTCGCGCGAGACGAGCGCAAAGTACCATTCAGGATCGTTGGCGACGAGAAGCCAGCCCGCCGCGACCGCCGCGACCAGAATCGCGAAACAGGCCGCAACATCGGCGCCAATGGCGCGCACCGCCGCGCTCCAGCCCCCGGCAAAGAAGCCGCGCAGCCAGCCCGCCAGCGAGGTCCGCGGCCCGTAGACCACGAACCAGGCGCGCTGGACGAGGGTTTCCAAGTAGGCCACTGTCGCGGCATCGAGCGAGGTCTCGCGCGCAACCGAAAGCCCCGAGGCGGCGGTACGGTACAGCCCAGGCAAGGCCAGCAGATCCTCGTCCGAGACCTTGCGCAGGCGGCCCTTCTCCATCTTGCGTACGATGGCCTCAAGGCGCTGCCAGTCGGACTCGCGCTCAAGACGGAAGCGGTCCGAACGCAGCGCCGCGCTCTCGATGGCGCCAAGGGCCGAAGCCGCCTGTGCGTTGTCCTGAACGGCACCGCTCATCCGATGGCTCCTGCGCGCTTGATTTCAAGATAGGCATCGATGAGGCGCGGCCCGATGGCATCGTAAGGTGCCTCGATGACGTCGACGCCCATCTGCTGGAGACGTTTCAGGACCAGGGCGCGTTCACGCAGCAGGAGGTCCGCGGCGACCGCCTCGGACAGGTCCTGGAGCGAATCGGGCTCCTTCGCCGAGAGCGTCTCCAGCTCATCGTCGACCAGCGTCACGAACAACACGACGTGGCGCGAAAGCAGACGCCCCACGCTCTCGATCATCAGCTGCGCGCTGGTGAGATCGGTGAAGTCGGAAAAGACCACGATCAGCGACCGGCGCTGGAGCTGGCCCGACAAGGTGGCGAGCGCGAGCGTGAAGTTGGGCTCCTGCGCGCGGTATTCCAGCTGCGCCGCGGCGCGCTGGAGGCGCAGGAACGCGCCCTGCCCGGTCACGAAGGGCGTACGTACCTCGGGCCTTGCGGCAAAGCCGAAGAGCGCGATCTTGTCCCCGCCCTTGAGCGCGACATAGGACGTGGCAAGCGCTGCGGACACCGCGCGGTCAAGGCGGGGCATGCCGCGCACCGGCCCGCTCATCGCCTGCCCGCAATCGAAGGCGAAGACGATCTGGTTGTTGCGCTCGGTCTCGAACTCCTTGGCGTAGAGATGCGAATGGCGAGCCGAAGCCTTCCAGTCGATCCGGCGCCGGTCCATGCCGGGCTGGTATTCGGCCAGCGCCTCGAACTGAGTGCCCTCGCCCCGCATCCGGCGTGCGATGAGGCCGAACTGCGCGTCCTTGAGAAAGGTCTGCAAGGCGGGCGAGCGCACCGCCGCGACATTGGGCCAGATGCGCACTTCGCGCTCCAGCGTGCCGGTGAACTGTCTTGCGCCCAGCCCCAGTGGCCCCGTCCAGCGCAGCCAGACCCCGCCCAGACGTGCGGTGCCCCGTCGCGTGGGCGAGAGGCCCCGCCCCCCGCGCCAGTCAGCCCCGTCCGGCGCCAACGCGATCTCGCAGCGACCTTCCGGAACGAGGCGCGGGTCACCCTCTACCGCCAGGTGCATCGCGCGCGCACGGCCGCCCAGCATCCCGGCATCGGCCTGCAGCGTGAACGCGCCGCCCACTTCGCAATCCTCGGCAAAGCGCAGCGCGAGTGGCCCCAGCCGCCCGGCAAGCTGCGAGTCTATCAGGACCAGCGCGAGCACGACCAGCGCAGCCACAGGCGCGATCAGCCAAGCCTGTGGAGCTGCTGCCCCGATCACCAGGGCAATCGGCGCGGCCAGCGCCAGTGCGAGGACCGCACGCCCGGTCGGCAGCACCGGCAGAGTGCGCCCCTCGGGGCGATGCACCTGCCCGGCCGCGGCCGCGGAGCCTTGCTCGGTGGGAAGGTCGGCCGGAGCGCTCATGGTCTCAGCGCGGCGCCTCGGTCTGCGCGACGAGGTCTTCGACCAGCGCCTCGACCTGCTTGCCCTCGATCTCGGCGGCAGGGCTGAGCAGCAGGCGGTGGCGCAGGACGGACGCGGCCAGGGCCTTCACGTCATCGGGCAGGACGTACGCGCGGCCATCCAGCGCGGCACGCGCCCGCGCGGCGCCCGCCAGCAGGACCGCCGCACGCGGGCTGGCCCCGCTGGCCAGGTCTGCGCTTTCACGCGTCGCGCGAACCAGACGCACGATATAGTCGGCCACTTCGTCGGCCAGCGTCACGCCGCGCACGGCCTCGGCTGCCGCGTCGAGCTGGGCCGGCGTGGTGACCACCGCAATGCCGAGGTCCGCCGGAGAGGCCGCGCCCTTGTTCGCACCAAAGCGCGCCACGATCCCGCGTTCCTCTTCCAGCGAGGGGTAATCGACCAGCTGCTTGAACAGGAAACGGTCCAGCTGGGCTTCGGGCAGCGGGTAGACGCCCTGGCTCTCGATCGGGTTCTGCGTCGCCACCACCATGAAGTGCGCCGGCAGGGCATGGCGTTCGCCATCCAGGGTCACGCGCCGCTCCTGCATCGCTTCCAGAAGCGCGGCCTGCGTCTTGGGCGGCGTACGGTTGATCTCGTCGGCAAGCAGCAGATCGCAGAAGATCGGACCGCGCGTCAGCGTGAACTGGCTGGTCTGGAAGTTGAAGAGGTTGGAGCCCAGGATATCGCCCGGCATGAGGTCGGGGGTGAACTGGATGCGCCCGAAATCAAGGCCAAGCGTCGCGGCGAAGCACTGCGCGAGGAAGGTCTTGGCCGTGCCGGGAGGGCCTTCGAGAAGGACGTGCCCCCGGGCCATGAGCGCGATCAGCAGGTGGTCGATGGTCTCAGCCTGGCCGACCACGGCCTTGCCGATCTCATGACGGATCGCATCGGCCAGCCGGGCCACCTCGGCCAGCGGAAGACCGTCTGTGGCCGGCGCCGCAGCGGCCGGGGTCTCGGAAAGCGGGGCCTGGTCGTTCATTGCGTCAGTGTCCTTTCGAGCGCGTGGAGATCACGCGCGGCCTTGAGGATGTCGTGGGGACGGTGCGCGGCGCGCAGGCGCGCGGCGACCGCCGAGAAGGATTCATGCTCGGGCGCGCGGGCGGCCAGCGCCCGGTCAATAGCGGCCTCTGCCGCCTCGGCATCGAGGGCGCGCGGGAGCGCCAGTGCCGCCACTAGCCGTGCGCGCGCGCGCGCCGCGTAGGGCTCGCGCAGCAGGTGATAGCGCCGCGATCGGCGCACCAGCCCGGCCGCGTTGGCGACAAGCGCCTGCTTGCCGAACGCCAGGGCCCGCTCGGGCGTGGCAGGCGGGCCAAAGCGTACGAAACCGCGCCAGCCA
>NZ_JALHAT010000019.1:0-6718 GCF_022818885.1 Novosphingobium mangrovi
CCGTGCGCGCGCGCGCGCCGCGTAGGGCTCGCGCAGCAGGTGATAGCGCCGCGATCGGCGCACCAGCCCGGCCGCGTTGGCGACAAGCGCCTGCTTGCCGAACGCCAGGGCCCGCTCGGGCGTGGCAGGCGGGCCAAAGCGTACGAAACCGCGCCAGCCAACCAGCAGTGCGGCCAGCAGCAGGCACAGGCTCACGCCTGCAAAGGGCGGGGTCACCGCCAGCGTGAGGAGGTTCTTGGTCTGCCCAAAGCCATTCAGCGTGAGGTCGAAGACGATGGGCCCGTCCTCGTAGATCTCGAGCCTCTCGAACAGGTCCTCGATCAGCGCGGCACTTTGCGGGCGGGCCATGCCGAAATTGTCGAGAAGATCGGGCTCGAAGACGAGCACGAGCGGGTAGCGGTCCTCATCGTCCACTTCGCTGCGGCGCGGGCGCTGCGCGACCTCTTCCAGGTCGGGATAGCTGCCGCCATCGTCGAGAAGTGCGGCAAGGATCTGCCCCTTGCCATTGGTCACCAGAGGAATGAGCCGCTCGCCCTCCCCCCAGGCCAGGACATGGTCCTGCGGCAGGCGCCCGGCCACGCCCAGCCCCTTCCAGCGCGCGGGATCGTCTTTCTGCGCCGAAGCCTTCTCCTCGGAACCCCGGCCCAGCCCGACCGCGACGTCATCAAGGAAGCCGCGCCACTCCGGAGGGCGGGCCGAAACCAGGTTCACCCAGCCGCGCTCGGCCTTTTCCTCGCTGCGCTGCTTGTCCGTCACCGGCGCCGCCACCCACTTGGGCGCGACGACCAGCGTTGCCCCCTTGTAGCGATGCGCAGAGACGATGCGGTCGATTTCGCGTCCGTCGGCATCGGCGGGCGGGGTCAGGATAAGCAAGCCATCGGGATTGAGATCGTCCGGGCCGTGGCCCATGTCTATATCGTAGCCGCGCGCCTCCAGATACTGCGCCATGGCGGCATAGCCGTTCAGTCCCCGGCCCTGGGCATGGCCGCCCCCGTCATTGCCCGAGCCGAAGCCCGTCCCCGTGCCGATCATCCACAAGAGGAGGACGAACAGCGCGCCGCCCGCCAGCACGATGCCCAGCACCGCACGGCGCGAGAAGGGGTTGGGCTGCGCGCTCGCAGGCCCCGCGACAGGGATCGCATGGGAACTCATGCCGCGGGCGTCCCTTCGTGGAAGTGCAGCCGGGCAAAGTCGGCATAGGCCTCGCGCGCAGCCTGCCAGTCGCCCGCGTCGAGGTCCCGCAGCGCGAACAGGCTGCGCTCGACCCGCTCGGCAATGACCGTGAAGGCCCGGCGCCCGGCCTCGGGCAGGACCTGCAGCCCTGCAATCTCGCGCGCGGTGGACGCAGGCCCCAGCCAGTCCGGCCGCTGGTCGGAAATCTGGCGCACACTGCGGCGCAGGAGCAGGTGCGTGGCCTCGCCGTAGCGCCCTTCTGCCGCCAACCGGTCCGCATCGGACAGGAGCGCCTCGGCCTCGGCCCGCACGGGCACCCAGGCTTCCGGTTCCTCGCCAACGCTGCGCAAGCGGCGGTTCTCCCACCAGACCGAGCCGATCCGCCACAGCACGTAGAGGAGGAGAAGCGCCGCAAGCGACAGGAGGACCCACTGGAAGATGCCCCAGGACATACCCAGCAGGCGTCCGATGGGCGCAAAGATCGCCTCGAGAATCCGCCCCAGGACCTGCAGCCAAGCAGGCGTCTCCGGAATCGGCACTTCGGGATGGGGCACGGGCGCGAACTGGATCTCGCCCGAGGCACGCACGGCTTCCCAGTCGGCGCGGGCCTGTGCCGCTGCGGACCCTGCCGCGATATGATCCGCTCCGACGCTCACCTGTGTCTAGTTGGCATGGGGGGTCCGGCGGCGCAAGAAGCCCCTGCGCCATTCCCGGCAAAAGCACTTCAAAAGCCGACGAAAATCACCGCCCAGCTAGACCAAGCAGAGGCCTTACCCGCGCGGACGGGCAAGCCGGTAGGTGCCGAGCGGGCGCACGTACTTGCAGTGGAACGCCAGCTCCTGCATCGCCCGGTCCACGCGCTCCTCGCCCGGTGCGCCTTCGATATCGACGTAGAACTTCGAGGCCGCGAAGCTCGCGCCGGTCTGGTAGCTTTCCAGCTTGGTCATGTTGACCCCGTTGGTCGCAAAGCCGCCGAGTGCCTTGTAGAGCGCGGCCGGCACGTTGTTCACCTCGAAGATGAAGGTCGTCATCGTCTTCTGGCCCTGCAACGTGAAGGGATCGAGCGGCTCGCGCGCCAGCACCACGAAGCGCGTGGTGTTGTCGTCCGCATCCTCGACATTGTCCTCCACGATCTGCAGGTCGTAGAGCTCGGCCGCCAGCTTGGGCGCGATCGCGGCCAGCGTGGGATCGCCCATCTCGCGCACGTAGGCCGCGGCCCCCGCGGTATCGGCATAGGCCATCGGCACGATGCCCTTCTCGCGCAGGTAACGGCGCGACTGGCCGAGCGCCTGCGGGTGGCTGTAGGCCGCCGTGAACGGCCCCTGCCCCAGCGCCATCAGCGCGTGGTTGATCGGGGTAAAGTGCTCGCCCACAATCGAAAGCCCGCTTTCGGGTAGCAGGAAGTGGATATCGGCCACGCGCCCGTGCTGCGAATTCTCGATGGGGATGATCGCCCGTTCGGCCCGCCCGTCGCGCACCGCATCGAGCGCATCCTCGAAGGAGAAGCAGGGCAGCGGCAGGCACTGCGCGTCGTACTCGAGCGCGGCGCGGTGCGAATTGCACCCCGGCGCGCCCTGAAACGCGACAGCGCGGTTCGGCGCGGCAACAGCCGCATCCGACATGGAGGAAACCTGTGCGAGGGCGGGTTTGGGATAGGAGCTCATGGTGCGCGCGCGTTTACGGCGCTTTTCCGCCATGCGCAACGCAAACCGGCATGCCCGCAAGGCCCGTCATGCAACCGGACCGAACAATCTGCAACTTCGTGAAATGCGCAATCGGTCTTGCGCTCAAAGCCCCGGAACACTAGAGCCCAATGCCATAAAGAGCGAAAATACGTTTAAAGGTGGGGGCATTGCGAGGGGCTTTGTGAATGGATAATCGTTTCAATACCATCGCGGGCTGGGTGCTTGGGGCAGGCGCACTTGGCCTGGGTCTGACTATCGTCAGTTCGATGTATTTCGGTGCCGACAAGCACCACCGTCCGGAAACCATGGGCTACGCCATCGAAGGCGTCGAGGTCGAATCGGAAGATTCGGGCGAAGTGCCGTTCGCGACGCTGCTGGCCAGCGCCGATCTTGCCAAGGGCGAAGCGTCCTTCGCCAAGTGCAAGTCCTGCCACACCATCGAATCGGGCGGCGCCAACGGCATCGGCCCCAACCTGCACGGCGTTGTCGGTGAAGGCGTGGGCGCGGGCGCAGGCGGCTTTGCCTTCTCCGACGCGCTCAAGAGCGTGGGCGGCGAATGGACGTTCGACAAGTTGAACGAGTGGCTGACCAGCCCCAAGGCCTTCGCGCCGGGCACCAAGATGACCTTCGCCGGTCTCGCCAAGCCCGAGGAACGCGCCAACCTCATCGCCTGGCTCAACACCCAGGGCTCGAACCTGCCGCTTCCCGAAGCGCCTGCGGCCGAAGAACCCGCCGAGGATGAAGCCACGGACGCAGAAGCCGCCGAAGGCGAAGCTGTCGCCGAAGAGGTTGCCGAGGAACCCGCTGCTGCCGAAGACGCCGTCGTCGAGTAAGCCTGTGGCATGATGATATCCGGTGCGCTTCGGCGCATCGGTGGAAAACGGTCCGCGAACGTCACCGAGTCGTTCGCGGACCGTTTTCGTCTGCATGGCAGCAGAACAGTGGAAGTAAGGATCAAGACAAGGGGTCATCACTCCTTGACCCCATAACCGTCTGCCTCACCTCTCGCCGCCACCGTAGCTGGCAGAAGGTGAGGCAGTTGGTTTGGGGAGCCCGAGAGCGATGGCCCTCGGAAACATCCTTTTTCGGATTTCTGGATCTCTCCAAGGAGGGGCTCTTACCCCTTGAACCCCTTGGCAATCACGTACCACTCCGAGGAGTCCTTACGGCTCGCGGGCGGCTTGGCGTGCTTGACGCTGGTAAAATGCTTCTTGAGCAGCCCGAGGAGCTGCGCATCGGTGCCGCCCGCCAGGACCTTGGCGACGAAGGCGCCGCCGGGCGCCAGCGTCTGGATCGCAAAGTCGGCCGCGGTCTCCACCAGGCCCATCGTGCGCAGGTGATCGGTCTGCTTGTGCCCCACGGTGTTCGCCGCCATGTCCGAGAGGACCAGGTCCGGCGCGCCGTCAAGCGCTTCCTCCAGCGCAGCGGGCGCTTCGTCGGCCATGAAGTCCATCTGGAAGATCGTCACGCCCTCGATCGGCTCGGTGGGCAGGAGATCGATGCCCACCACCGCCGCTTTCGGGCACTTGAGGCGTAGCACCTGACTCCAGCCGCCCGGCGCAATGCCCAGGTCAACCGCGCGCGTCGTGCCCTTGAGCAGATCGAACTTCTCGTCGAGTTCGATCAGCTTGTAGGCCGCGCGGCTGCGATAACCATCCGCCTTGGCCTTCTTGACATAGGGATCGTTAAGCTGGCGGGTCAGCCAGCGCGCCGACGAGTTGGTCCGCTTTTTGGCGGTCTTGAGGCGTTCGCCCGGATCGCGTCCCGAACGGCTCATCGCCCTGCCCCTGCACGCGTCATCGCGTCCCTTTCCGTATGTGTGGGCGCCCCTGCGGACGGCCGTGTTGTCTGCGACGAGATTAGGCTGCGCAGGATTCCCTCGCGGATGCCACGATCCGCAACGCCCAGGCGCTCGGCGGGCCATAGGTCGAGAATCGATTCGAGGATAGCACATCCGGCCACGACCAGGTCCGCGCGCTCCTTGCCGATGCAGTTAAGCTCACGCCGGTCCTCGATCGCCATGGTCGAAAGGCGCGTGCTGATATCGCGCATCGACCGCGCGGGCACGATCAACCCGTCGACCATGCGCCTGTCGTATTGCGGCAGTTCCAGGTGCAGGCTGGCCAGCGTCGTGACGGTACCGCTCGTGCCCAGAAGCCGCAGCGGACCGTTGCGCCCGGCGCTGCCCCGCGCACCCGAGATACGCTGCGCAAAATCGGCGAAACTCTCACTGACGAGGCTGTGCATGTGGCGATAGCGCGCAAGACGCTCGGCCTCACAGGCCCCTTCCGGGCCCACGCTTTCGGTGAGCGAAACCACGCCCCAGGGCACGCTCTGCCAGTCAAGGATGCGCGGCACCGTCCCGGTACTCTCGATCAGCACCAGTTCGGTCGATCCGCCACCGATGTCGAAGATCATCGCTGGCCCCATGCCTTCCTCGAGCAGCACGTGGCAACCCAGCACGGCGAGGCGCGCTTCCTCGCGCGCGCTGATGATGTCGAGTGCGATCCCCGTCTCCTGGCGCACGCGCTCGATGAACTCGGGCCCGTTCTCCGCCCGGCGGCAAGCCTCGGTCGCGACCGAGCGCGCCAGATGGACATTGCGCCGCATGAGCTTCTCAGCACAGATCTTGAGCGCAGCGAGAGTGCGGTCCATGGCCGCATCCGAGAGCCGTCCCGACTGCGCCAGCCCCTCACCCAGCCGGACAACGCGGCTGAACGCGTCGATCACCGTGAAGTGCTGGCCGGACGGCCGCGCGATCAACAGGCGGCAGTTGTTCGTACCCAGATCAATCGCGGCAAAGGACTGACGTGACGCGCCCTCGCGTCCATTGCCACTCGCCAAGGCCTTGGGGCCCGGCACCTTGCGATCGGACACCCCGCCGCCACCTGACCACTCGGAAGATGCCTTGCGCACGCTTGCGCGCCCACGCGCCAACTCGCGCGGGGACGCATCGCCAGATCCATCGCGTGCCTGGGACGCACGGCCTTCGCCGGAGCGCCGACGGGACGCACCGCGCCCGCCATTGTCGGGACCAGAGCCCCTCTTCTCGTTTCGTTCGCGCGGCACTGCGCCTGCCACGGGCACGGACGTCGCCTGCGACGCTCCCTTGCCCACGGCTGCCCCGTTCGCGGACCTGGAAGACTTCCCCTTCCGGCCCTTGCGCCGCTTGGAAGCGCGGCGCGGGACATCGACTTTCGCGGCCGGCGGATCATGCTCCGCCATTTTCACCAAATCTCGTTCAAATCTTCCCACCCTGGCGGTGGGCACCTGACGCGATGCTAACCGCCCGCGGACAAAGGAGCAAGCCCGATGCAAATTTCCCCTTGACCCGAATCACACCACCCCCTAGAGGCGCCTCTCCAACGATGATGCCCCGTCGTCTAATGGTAAGACTACGGATTCTGATTCCGTCTATCGAGGTTCGAATCCTCGCGGGGCATCCAACATTACGGCAAACAATCGCTATTTTTCAGCGCCTTAGTGAGCGCTAGCGGCGAGCCGTTACCAAGCCTTTTACCCATTTGAAGCTTCGCAAGCTATTCAGCATGCGACCGTTCCCGCCCGCCCTTTGAGCCTGCGTGGAAGCTCCAGACTGCGAACCCCGCAGGACCGAGCGAGACTCCCCAATTAGCCTACTCGCGGACCATCAACATTCGCGCATGATTGAACGGCCTCAACACCCCCACCCCACCCTGTCGGCAGCGAAGCTAAACGCACTGCGGCCAGCGGCGAGAACGGCCAAGGCAGCAGCGCTTACAAGGTAAGCTGCGACATCGAAGGCGCTGGATCACGTCAAGCTCGAGCCAAGAGCCCTAGGTCGCGTTGACAAAATGCTTCAACCATAGCCTTGCGGCGGC